>NZ_DAMBOA010000005.1:0-159020 GCF_032064105.1 Moraxella sp. CTOTU49097
TAAAGGCACTGGGTATGACAGCCAAGGCTTGCTTTTTCCAGTTGCTGATTTGGGTTGCATGAACACCGTATTCAGCAGTCAGCTCATTGATCGTCTTTTGCTCTTTAATTGCTTCAACAGCAACTTTGCTTTTAAATTCAGCATTATGACGTTTACGAACTTTTGTCATTAGATAGGCCTCTTTTTCTAAAGGTTATTCTATCTTATTTACTACGATTTTTTCGTCTAGTTTTTGGGGAGTATTATAGGCTGTGTCCTCAATTCACTTTAGCATGAATAATGATGCAAGCGAGGTAAATCATCGACTCAAAATTACGAGCTAACTTCTCATATCTGGTAGCAATGCTGCGAAACTGCTTTAACCTTGCGAACATATTTTCAACTAAATGCCTAAGTTTATATGAATAGCTGTCAAAGTCAGGATTTGGCTGTTTAGCATTCTTACGCTTTGGTATGACAGGATTCATTTTGTGCTGACGAGCTTTATCTCGTATCGTATCTGAATCATAGCCTTTGTCAGCCATTAAATATTCAGCACTACCAACGAGTTCAATCAACTCTGGTGCAACTTGACTGTCGTGGACTTCACCCCCAGTGACTTTAAAATCGAGCGGATATCCATTAGCATTACAACATGAATGGATTTTTGTAGTTCGTCCACCGTGGCTTTATCCAATTGCTCTATCGAAACCAAGCCTAGCTCCACTTGCATGTTGATGACACCGTATGTAGCTTCCGTTGATGAATACCCATTCTGTATCAATTTCTGATCAAAAGCTAAAAAAAAATTCTGCCATAATCCGTTTTCTGACCATCGGTTAAAACGATTGTAAGCGGTTTTCCATAAGATTAATTCTTCGGGTATGTCTCGCCACGGTGCCCCTGTTCTTAACTTCCATAATATGGCTTCCATCACGATACGAGTGTTTTTGGTGATGTAACACCCGTGCTGTTTCATGGTATGCTGTAGTTGTTCCCATAGTTCGTCTGTCAGCGCGATTCGTGCCATTTTTTCCTATTCTAAATGCTATAGATTTAGGTATATTTTGGCACTTTTTATCTCTTTTTTGAATTGGGAACACAGCCTAGTCACAAGGTATACTGAGATTTTTTATAACGGTCAAAGAATACAAAAAGGGTTAGGATTTAAGTCACCTGCAGGAGTGTTGCAAGACTTTTACCATCAGGCTGCCTGATGAAATCTACCAAGTGTTTTTTTTCGTTGTTGACAGCAAGGGGTCAAAAATTAGATTGAATGATAAAACGGTTTATCCCCATTAATTGTCGCACGGTGCATGACACGATGTACGGTATCGCCATAATCATGGGTCGCATAGTGCTGAGTGGCTCGATTATCCCAAAACGCAATGTCATCATTTTGCCAATGCCATCTTACCGTAAACTCAGGTTTGCTAATATGTTGGAATAAAAAGTTGAGTACCGCTTTACTTTCTGAGTCGGATAATTCATTTATCTTTGTGGTAAAGCCTTCATTGACAAAAATCAATTTTTTACCGGTGACAGGGTGGGTGCGAATGACAGGATGCACCACAGGCGGATTGTCAATTTGTGCTTGTTGCCACTGGGTAAAGCCCTCGGGCGTATTGCCAAATCGCTCTTGCGGAAAGGATTGAATAATATTGTGCGTTGCCGTTAACCCTCCCAAAAAAGCGCGAAACGCAGGCGATAAATTATCATACGCCGCATAGCTGCTTGACCACAGCGTGTCACCGCCAAAGCTTGGCACTTGTTTGGCTGCCAAAATACTGCCAAGCGGTGGCGTTTCGCTAAAGGTCACATCGGTATGCCAAATGGCATTGTCTCGCAAATCGGTTTTATGATTATCAAGCAGTACTATCTCTGGTTGGTTATCGGCTTGGGGAAAAATCGGGTGAATATGCAGTGAGCCAAATTGACGCGCAAAATCCGCTTGTTGTTTTGGGGTAATTGCCTGTTTACGAAAGAATAAGACTTGATGCGTCAATAATGCTTGCTCAATTTCGTGTTGTTGAGTGTCTATCAAAGGTTGGCTAAAGTCGACACCTGTCACCACCGCGCCAATATTTGGGGTGATTTTTTCGATTGTTAACGTGGTCATGATGATCTCCAAATTGTTCAGTTATCACTTGTTACAGCTGTTTTAATATTTACCGTACCAAGGGGCAAGGTTAGCTTGTAATTTTCTTAATAAAATTTCTAAAATAAACGCAATCACCGCAATAATTATAATCCCTAGAATGACAATATCCGTCGATAGAAACTGCGCGGCTGACTGAATCATAAAGCCTAACCCTTTAGTTGCAGCTACCAATTCAGCTGCCACCAAGGTGGACCAACCTACACCCAGCCCAATACGAATCCCTGTTAGGATATGCGGTAAAGCCGATGGCAATGTCACATGCCAAAGTAATTGCGATGGGGTCGCACCGAGCGATAGCGCGGCAAATTGGCGGCTTTTATTAACGGTCAAAATACCTTGCAATGTTGAGATAATAATCGGGGCTAAAATCGATAAAAAGATAAGTGTGATTTTGGTCAGCTCACCAATCCCTAACCAAATTACCAATAGTGGCAAATAAGCGAGCGGGGGAATCGGGCGATAAAACTCCAGTAACGGGTCAAAAATAGCCTGAACTGTGCGATTAGTTCCCATCCAAATAGCGATAGGCACACCCACAACCACTGCCAAAACCAAGGCAATAAATACCCGTCCTAGGCTGGCAAAGGTATGCTGTATCAAGGTTGCCGACATATAGCCTTCGGTGGAGACTTTGACAAACTGTTGCCACACACTGGTAGGGTTTGGTAAAAATAAACTTGGCACCAGTCCTGTCGCAGTCACCGTCCACCAAATTGCCAAGGCAGTAACCACACTGATAAAGCCCCAGACCACCCCATGATGTTGGGACACAAAAGATGAGGCAGGGGTAGGGCGTGTTGTCATGGTAGTCTCAATAACGGCTGCAGTTGGCGCTGACTGATGATCGATTGGTTTATCAGCGGCGCGAGTTGCGGTATCAATCTTAGAAATTGTTTGGCTCGTCATGGCGTAATTCCTATTAAATTGCTATGGTGAATTGGCGCAGTTTTAGCAGCCGTCAAATACGACCCGCCACAATTTGCTGAAATAACTGTTCTCGCCATTCAATAAACTCACGGTCTGATTTTATGGCGCGGGTGCTTTGTCCTTGTGTAAAGCGTTGGCTAAAAGTCGGCTGGTAGTGGTGCAGAATTTTTCCTTGACCCATCACCACCAAGTCAGTTGCCAAAAATAACGCTTCTTCAATATCATGCGAAATCAACAATATTTGTCGTTTGCTTTGTTGCCAAATATTGAGCAGTAGTTCTTGCATGGATTCGCGCATAAAAGCATCAAGGGCAGCAAACGGCTCATCTAGTAATAACATTTTGGCTTTTGATGCCAATACGCGGGCGATGCCAACACGTTGTTGCATCCCGCCTGATAGTTCCCAAATGGATTTTTCGGCAGCATGTTCTAGTCCTACCCACTTCAAAATTTGCTCGGTTTGTTTGGCTTGCGTTTTGGCATCGACCCCTGCTAATTTGCCGGCAAAACTGACGTTGTCAGCGACATTGAGCCAAGGGAATAACGCATGGTTTTGAAATACCACCGCTCTATCTACACTGGGTTTGGTGATGGCTTGACCGTCTAGGCTTAACGCGCCTTGGGTCACAGGAATAAAGCCTGCAATACTGTTGAGCAAAGTGCTTTTACCGCAGCCTGACGCCCCAAGCACCACACAAAAACTTTGCGCTGCCAATGATAAATTCACCTTATCAAGTGCCAAGGTGGGGTGGCTATTGGTCTGGGTAGTTGGATACTGTACGCTTAAATTTTCAATCACTAATCCGCTCATGCTATCTCATTCCTTATTAAGCCTTGCTACTACTTGCTATCCAAATATTGATTGGTGACAAAATCTGAATAATCGGCTAATACGGTATCCACCTTACCTTGTGATTTAAGAAATTCAGCGGTTTTGCGGATGTTGTCAGCAAAGGGTTTTTGTAGCAAAGTCTGCTGTTCACTGACGGGTAGATAACGATTTCCTGCCAGTAGGGTGCTGATATCGCTCGGTGTTGAACCGGTAATTTGCGCAATTTTTTGCACGTTGCTAGCATTACCAATAAAGGCTTTAGGGTCTTGGCTATATTTACCGGTGGCATCGGTGCTGATTTTGACGAACTGTTTTAAGAAGTCAGGATTTTTTTGGGCAAAATCTTTACGCGCCACCCATAAGTCATAGGTCGGACTCCCCCAGCTAGCCACTTCTTTTGAAGTCGTCAACACATGCCCAGTGGCTTTGACTTTACTTAAAACCGGCTCCCAAACATACGTGGCATCAATATCTCCTCGCTCCCAAGCCGCGTTGATTTCCGGTGGACGAAGATTAATAATGGTGACTTTATTTGGGTCAATGTTCCAATGCTTCAGCGCGGCAAGCAAACTGTAATGGGTGGTAGAAACATAGGGCACGGCAATTTTTTTACCGATTAAATCTTGCGGTGTTTTGATATTACTAGCATTTCTCACGACCAAGCTTTCTGCTTCACCGATTTCACTGGTCACCAAAAAAACTTGAAGCGGTACGCCTTTGGTGGCAGCCGCTGCCAATGGACTTGAGCCGATATTGCCAATATCAATGCTGCCGGCACTAATGGCAGCAACGACGTCTGCACCTGTGTCAAATTTTCGCCAATTGATATCACGCTGCGTGGTTTGCTCATAGGTTTTGTCGGCTTGAGCAAGTTTGGCTGGGTCAACCCCCGTTTGATAAGCAATGGTAACGGCTTGCTTGCTATCTGCGGTTGATGTGTTGCCCGTTGCAGACGCGCTGTTGGGCGTTGCTTGGTTTTGCGATTGTGTTGGTGACTGCGAATTTGATTGAGAATAAACATAGCCCGCGCCAATCGCCACAATACCTGCGGTCAACCCTGCCGCGAATAATTTATTTTGCTTAGTCATTTTTACCCCTTAATTCATCATAGATATTCTGTATGTGAATTATTATGTAAAAACCTTTATATTCTGTAAAATAATATTAACAATATTATATTTTCTGAAATGGAATAATACTATGCGTTTGCCAATAATTGCGCTATAGCTATGCTAACCAGAAATAAGCTGACCATTCGTAGGTAAAATTCGCTACAATATTGCCTTTGATAGTTAATACACTAAAAATCGGGCAATACCATGACAACCAACCTCTCTCAACTATCACCCACTGCTGTTTGGCAATGGTTTGATCAAATTTGTGCTATTCCACATCCTACTTTTCATGAACACGCATTGGGTGACTTTATTGTTCAAGCAGTACAAACCCGCGGACAGCAATACGGGTTAACGGTCAAAAAAGATGAAAAAGGCAATATTTTTATCTATAAACCAGCAAGCGTACAGCTTGATAGCAATATGGCAAACCGTCCTGCGGTGGCTATCCAAGCGCATTTTGACATGGTGGCACAAAAAGGGGAAACCACCAACCATGATTTTATCACCGACCCTATCAAACCTATCATTAAAGATGATTGGGTCTGGGCAAGCGATACGACGCTTGGAGCGGATAATGGTATTGGGCTTGCTATGGCATTGGCGGTAGCGTTTAGTGATGATATTGTCCATCCACCACTTGAGTTGATTTTGACTTGTGAAGAAGAAATCGGCATGGGCGGCGTCCAAGCCATCCACCCTGAGTGGCTGACCGCACCTGCGATGATTAACCTTGATTCAGAAGATGAAGGTGAACTGTTTATTGGCTGTGCGGGTGGGCGTGATGCCACATTTCAGTTAACTTCCTCGCTCATCACCGTAACCGAGGATGTCACGCCGATGGTAATTAAGGTGAGCGGGCTACAAGGTGGGCACTCTGGCATTGATATTCATAAAGGCTTAGCCAATGCTAACTTATTACTGGCGCGCGTGCTGGCAAGCCTGTTTGGCTCATCGCCTTTTTATCTACAACACTGGACAGGTGGGGTACTGCGAAATGTGATTACGCGTGAAGCCTCTGCGGCGGTGTTGGGTGATTTTGACCGTATCAGTCAGTTGCTTCCCACTATCTTGCAAACGCTACAAGCTGAATATAAAATCACGGAACCTAACCTGACCGTCACTGTCGAAAAACTAGTCGCCACGGACGCGCTGTCACCGGAATCTACCAACCTATCCGCTCTTAGTATAGCCGACAGTCAGCGTGTGCTTAACTTGCTGCGTAGCCTGCCCAATGGCGTGATACGCATGAGCGATAGTTTTGCCGGCGTGGTAGATACATCAATTAGCACAGGCGTGGTTAAGCTTGGCCAAACTCACGACAATAATCAAACCGCCACCCTTGAGATACGTTGTCTGATGCGATCTTTGGGTGAAACCCCAAAAGATGACATCGCCCAGCGCCTACAAGCTTTAGCAGATTTGGCAGGGGCAGCGCTAGAGTTAAGCGATGATTATCCGGGCTGGCAACCTGACCCAGATTCTAAGCTATTAGCAGTGGCAAAATCTGTGATGGCGACTCATTTTGCAGGCGAGCCAAAGCTGCAGGTGATTCATGCCGGTCTTGAATGCGGCATATTTAAAGGTAAAGCGCCAAACATGGACATGATTTCTTTTGGTCCAAATATCCGTGCGGCACACTCACCCAAAGAGCGCGTACAAATCGCCAGCGTGGCAAAAACTTGGCAGGTGTTATTAGACTTATTAAAAGTTTTGTAATGGCTAATGATTGCTTATGCTGCTATCGCAATTGTGAAAAAATGTCGTTGCTAAGGTTTTGAATTTAAGTTTTTGAGGCTAAGGTTTTAAATCTATGGTGTTGAGCCTATTTTCTCAAGCCGCGATACATAAAAAACCCTTGAAAACACTGATTTTCAAGGGTTTACTGATTTTAATGCTTGTTATGCCGATGTTTTTGTACTGCTCAACACGCGTCTTGCTAGTATCACGATAGCCAATACAAATGCCAATAATCCTAGCCATTGGGCAATATTGTCCCAATTGGCAAGTTTAAGCGCGAGCGGTGCATCTGAGCCGCCCGTCGTGACTGACGCGGCAATAATAAACGCCATAATAACACCAATCAAGCTTTCGCCCACAATTAACCCTGCAGCAAATAACGTACCTTTGCGCTCTGCAAGCTTTAAGTTGCGCTCACGTTGCGCCGCCGCACTGTTTTTGGTGATATGGTTTTTGATCCACCATGCCAACACCGAGCCTATAAAAATCGGCATATTAATGGTAGGTGGCAAATAAATACCCATACCCACTGCCAATACTGGCAAGCTGTATTTACCCGCTGAAGTTTTGCGTAACAAGGTATCAGCGACAATCAGTACCGCACCAATCAGCACGCCGATAAGGATAAAGTCCCAGTTCAAATTATGCGCAAAAATCCCTTTGGCAATCGTGGTCATCAAGGTTGCTTGCGGTGCCCCCAAGGCTTGCGAGGCATCCATATCAGGGCGAGGTAATGCCCCAGTAAAACCGTAAGCTTTGTACAGTAGTTCTAAAATAGGGGAGATTACCAATGCACCTACCACCACACCAATCATTAACGCAATTTGCTGACGCCAAGGTGTGGCTTTTACCAAGTAACCCGTTTTTAAGTCTTGCAAATTGTCATTTGAAATCGTCGCCACACATAACACCGCCGAACCACAGAATAGCGCCAACGCGGTGACAAATTTGCCATCGCCCGTGGTTAACAATTGCGGATAGGCATTGCCAACCAGTAATAAAATGAGCGAAATCACCACAATCGAGATAATACCAATACCTGAAATTGGGCTAGACGACGATCCAACCAAGCCCGCCATGTAACCACACGCTGCTGCTACCAAGAAACCAATGATAAAGGTGACCGCAGTACAAACCAATACTAGCAACCATGCCAAACCCGCTGGCAAACTTGCATCCGCCACAAACTGATAGAAACTAACCGCCAATAACAACATCATTACCACCGTCCAGCCGACCATAACCTTGGGCGATAAATCCTGCTCCATACGACTGAGGTTTGATGAATTGCCACCTTTGAGCGCCTGCATGGAAATTTTTAATCCCTCAATCATTGGCTTCATTAGCGTCAGTAGCGTCCAAATCGCGGCAACACCAATGGTACCTGCACCGATAAATCGAACATTTTCCTTCCAAATTTTCATGGCAAATGCCGACATTTCTACGTCACTGGGCTGAGGCGTCATGCTCGTCAACATCGGCACCGCTGCACCCCAAGCAATAATAATACCCAGCAAAATAGCAATACCGCCCGCTACGCCAACTAGATAGCCTGCCCCAAGTAGCGCCAAGGAAAACCCCATGGGTAATTGGGTAATCGCCGAGCCTGCTTTAAACCAGTAGCCTGCCGAATCTGCCAATACCCTAAGTCCACCGGTCAAAAACGCTACAATGCCTGACAACGCGCCACCAATCACAATATCCTTGGCGCCTGTTGAGGCATCTGACTGAGCGGGGGTATCATCTGCGGTGTCCTGTTCGCCTGCCCGCAAAATTTCAGCAGCGGCAACGCCTTCAGGGTAGGGCAAATCACTGTTTACCACCATCGCATAGCGAAGCGGAATAGTAAAAATCACCCCTAAGATACCGCCAGCGATACATAAAATAGTGGTTTGCCAAAACGGAAACCCTGTCCAATAACCAAGCATTAATAACGCTGGCAACACAAAGATAATGGACGATAAAGTACCTGCCGCCGAAGCTTGGGTTTGTACAATATTATTTTCAAGAATATTGCTATCTTTGGCAAATTTTAAAACCGCCATTGATATCACCGCCGCCGGAATGGACGAGGCAAACGTTAACCCGACTTTAAGTCCAAGATATACATTGGACGCGGTAAAGATGACAGTGATTAATGCCCCAAGAATAATGCCCCTTAGCGTCAATTCTTTGTGATTGGCATACATATCACCGATAGGCTGAACTTGCATGGGCAAATCTCCATGTAAAAGCAAAAGTTGTTGGTGAGTAAAAAAAATCTTATGGATTATACTGCGTTTTATGGCTAAAACAATAACTTTTATCTAGCACCCTCACCCTCGAAACATTGAAACACTACCGGTCTCAATATGGCTATCATTGTGTAGCAAACGTTGTTTGGCAAATATTGTTTGGCAAAGCACGCCAATAATAGTTGCACCTCATGCATATAGATATAAGATACCTAGGTGATTGGTAAAATAATAAGTCTTACCTACTAAACAAAGAAAAGTTAAGCAAAGATAAGTAGTCAAGCATATCCTGCAGTGGCAGCCAGGGTTTATTTAGCAAGATAGATTAAAATTTTGCACCACCTGCTATATAATTCTTGCTACACACTCAGCATGTTATATCTCAATGACAATCGATTATAGTTGTATGAAGATTTGCTAATGGAAATTGAATGATTTTAAACCCCAGTAATACCCCGTTTTCAATTTGGTTGGCAGAAGGGCAGTCAAGCCAGCGTGAGATGCTACGTGCCATGCAAGCCATGAAATGCCAATATAACTTACCCATGACCATCGTGGCGTCCCATCGACAACCACGACCAGAAATCTTAAACTGTGCCGATATAGCGTACCAAGAGCCATCCGAGCCAAGTGAGCGGGTTGGGTTTGTACTTGCACAGGCCAAAAAGCACAATAGTAAAGTGGTGCTCACAGGGCGCAATAGCCAAGATTACGAAGCCAGACGTCAAGACTTCAAAGCAGCCGGTATTCGGTTATTGACAGGCGCAACTGACACAGCCACGCTTGAATTAATGGACGATAAAGCCGCTTTTACAGCTTTTTGCCAGCAACATGACATCCCTGTGGCAAGTGGCTGGCAGTTCGATAATGCAGATGAGTTAATGTCACTGCTAGCCTTGCATGGTGAGCAGCCGTTATGTGTAAAACCCGTTAAAGGCATATTTGCGCAAGGGTTTTGGCGACTCGATACGGCAGCGGTCGATGCGTGGGATAGTTTTGAGCATTTATACTTTACCGATGCTAAAAAAATCCATCTTGCACAATTTTTACACGCCTATAACCATAGCCAAATGGTAACTGACAAACCCATTGCCATGCTGCTGATGCCATATTTAGCAGGCAAAGAATATTCGATTGATGTGGTATGTGAGACAGGGGAAGTGTTAGCCGCAGTGACGCGCTATAAAGACGGCAGTGAACAGCATATGGGCTATGACGAGGCAGTGATGGAACTTGTTAAGCGCCTGGTGGCAGCCCTAAAAGCCGATGGCATTGTGAGCATCCAAACCAAGGCTGATGAAAATGGGACGCACAAGGTACTGGAAATCAATAGCCGCGCGTCAGGTGGGATTGGTTACACCGATCATGCCTTTGACAACGGCACGATGAATTTAACCCAATTAGCTTTTGCCTATTGGTCAGGCTGTATTGCCAAACCGCATCTGCCAGCGGTACGTGATACTATCACCCCTTGCATCGTGCGCCCGCTGATGACCAGTGTCAAAATCGGCTAACGGATAAAATAACAGGACAACAGACGCCATGACCGAGCAAAAAACCATTTCGTTATCGCGTGGTGAGCTTACTTTGCGCTATCAAACCAGCGCTGATTATCAGCTTGATGATTTGTTGGGTTTTGCTGAGCGCATCAATCCAAAGCGCGCGTTTTTGTTTGTATCCAAAGTATTGGGGCGACATATTCCGGTATCCCCCGATAAGATGCGACAAGCCTTCACCCAGTTGGCAACTCTCATACCCGATGATTTGCCCGAGCCAATTGTGGTAATTGGTATGGCTGAGACCGCAGTCGGACTATCGGCAGGGGTGCATCAAGTGCTGCAGGCACGTTATCCGCAGGCTATTTTGCTCAACTCGACGCGGCATGCACAGGCAGCAGAGCTTTTCACCACGTTTAGCGAAGATCATAGTCATGCCAGCGTGCATTTGATTTACCAAAGTGATGACAGCGCGCTACAAGCGAACGTTGAAAACGCCAAAACCTTGATTATGGTCGATGACGAAGCTTCCACAGGTAATACCTGCCAAAATGTGGTCAACGCCCTGCGTCAAGCAGGAATGAGTAAGCTTGAGCAAGTGCATTTGGCGACGCTGGTTGATTGGTCACTGGGCAAAAAACTGGGCAAAAAACTGGGGGAAACGGATAGTAATATTTTTAATGACATCGCCTTTTTTCGCCATCATCTGCTCGCAGGAGATTGGACGTGGACAGATAGGATAAATGCGCCCGCGGTTACCATGCCAAATGTGTCAACCACAGAGGCAGGCAGTCAGCCACTGCTGCCTACCGGCAATTGGGGTAGACAACCGACACGCGATAGTACATCGGGATTGGATTTTTTGCTGCAAGGTTTGCATCATACGCTTCGCCAAAGACAATTGACCCTAGCGTCATTCGCCCATCAAAAAATCTTGGTACTGGGCAGTAATGAGTTTGTTTGGTTGCCGTTGCTGCTTGCCGAACGCTTGGCGCAGCATCAAGCGGATGTCAAATTTTCTGCCTTAACGCGGTCACCTATCGCCATCCATGCTGATAGCGCCGTGACTAGCGTCATCAAGTTCTTTGACCATTATGGCTTGGGCATGACCAATTTTGTTTACAACGTGACGCCTGAGGCGTGGGATTGGGTGCTGTTGTGCGTGGAAACCCCCCAAGATAGCGTGGATGAGATTTGGCAGCGCTTTGATAATGTCATGGTAATTTCACCTAGCTCCGAAATCTGATACCCGAAATCTGACATTCTAAACCTGACAACCGAAGTGCGATATCTGAAGTCCGACAACCAAAACCCAATCAGCCACAAAATCGATAAAAGTTAAGTTTGATAAAAGTGAGTGTGAATGACCGATTTTTTTAAACCCGAAGCCCGTTTTTTTGAATCAAAAGTCGCGCTAGTCAAGCCTTATGCTTTGATGGATTTGGATGATACCTTGTTTCAAACCCAACGAAAAATTGCAGCTTGGCAATTGCCAATGGATGGGTTAGTGGCGGCGACCGTCGATAAGCAGAATGCGCCATTGAGCTTTTTGACCCCAAAGCAGCGCCATTTTTTTAATTGGTTATCCCAATCAACAGAGCTCATCCCCGTCACCGCAAGAGATACCACTGAGATTATGCGCGTCAAACTGCCGTTTGATAGTTGGCAAGTTTTGACCCATGGTGCAGTGATTGTAGCACCGTCGGGGCAGCTTTGTGCGCGTTGGCAGCGGCTAATGGCAGGGCAATTGGTGGTGCTACAACCCAAACTGACCCAGCTTATTGAGCGATTGGCAGGGTTTGAAGCACTACGCATAACCCCACATTATGAACACTTTATAGTAGACAATAACGCGACGGATTTGATGGTATATGTCGCCATCAAACATCGGCATAAAGACCATGATGCTTTGCTACAGTTTGCGGCACAGCTGCCGAGTGTGCTAAATGAGGCGACTGATTTGGGCGATGAGTTTTATATCCATGTCAATGCCAATAACTTGGCACTATTGCCGCACGTCGTCAACAAGCATCACGCGATGCGTTTTTTGCTCGATTATCATTTGGATAACAATCGCCCTTGTTTTGGTTTTGGTGATAGCTTGGCGGATTTGCCGTTTTTACAATTATTGGACTGGTATGGCACGCCCAATCGAGGGCAACTACATGATGCTATCAGTCAAGGGTGTTTATAATCATGACAATTCAGGCTAATTTTTCGGGTAGTTATTTACCTTCTGAGGTTACCTTGCTGCTCGATATCGTCAGTGCTGATAGCGTCAATGATATCAGCCCAACCCAAAAAGAAGCGTTAATCCAATCAGGTCAGCGCCATTATTCAGATATGCTGACGCTTGAAAAACCGCCCAGCGCCACGCATGAAGCCTTGTACAATCAAGCATTGGCGGCAGGCAAACAGCGCATGGCAAATGATGTCACAAGCCTTGCCTTTAGCTTACATCAGCTATTTCATGCTTGCGTGAGTGCCTCGCAGCCGCTGATATTGGTCAGTCTCGTGCGGGCAGGATTGCCGATTGGGGTATTGCTACAAAAAGCGCTTAGTGATGCATCTGCCAGTTATACCTTAGCCAGCCAGCATTACGGGGTGAGTATCATCCGTGACCGCGGGCTTGACCCTGTTGCCTTGCAATATATTTTGCAGCAGCATCCCCATAGCCCGATTGTATTTGTCGATGGTTGGACGGGTAAAGGGGCTATCTATGGTGAATTGCAACGAAGTTTAGCCCAAATCAATGATAAGCGGCAACAAGCGCAATTGTTTCACCAAGGTGACGGCGTGATTCCACTGGTGACGTTGGCAGATCCTGCCGGGGTGGCTTGGCTATCGGCAAGTGATGATGATTGGCTGATGCCTGCAAGTTTACTCAATAGCACTGTCTCTGGGCTGATATCACGTACCCTGTATCGTGAGCCCAGTGATGGACTGCACCAGGCAGTGTATTATGACAAGTTACAGCCTTGGGATCGCAGTGGCGAGTTTATCCAAACTATTGATGCGCTGCGTCAGCAAACGCCCTTACCAACACCGCTAACGGGCAAGTTGCTGCCGACTTTTGCCACCCAGTCTGTGATAGATGACTTGGCGGCACGCTTTGCCATCAGCAATCGCAACCGTATCAAACCCACTATTGCCGAGGCGACCCGCGCGATATTACGGCGCGACCCTGAGTGTGTATTGGTCAATGAGATGGCAGACGGACAAGATACAGCATTACTGCGTCATCTTTGTGAGGAAAAAAATATTCAATTAATTGAAGATGCCAGTATTGCACCCTACCAAGCTGTCACCATTATTAAGAACAGAAGCCAATGATAACCGCGTCTTTGCGCTCATCGACCTTGTTAACCGCCCATTTATCCTAATCGCTCTTTTACGCCCATTGTACTTTTATGACACTATTACACCCTGTAAATCATTTTTTACCTGCGTCTATTGCGCCGACTATCAATCCCTACCAGTTGGGCGCAACTTTATATATGCCAGCCACGCGCCAAGATATTTGGCAAATTATTAGCCAGCAAAAATTGGCTGAGATTGATAGTATCGTGATTTGTTTGGAAGATGCGGTAAGTGAAAGTGAAATTCCTGCCGCGCTCGCAAACTTAAAGCAGCTGCTTACGACATGGACTCAGCACGCCCAGACGCATGGTTTTGGCGATGAATCGCGCCCAATTTCACGCCCGATGGTGTTTATTCGACCGCGTAACGCCTTGATGCTCAGCGAGCTTGCTAGTTGGCAGTCGATTGCTTTGGTAGATGGCTTTGTGTTACCAAAAATTGATATGCAAAGCCTTGCTGATTGGCGATTGGCTTGTCAGGCATTGCCATCAACACAGTTATTGATGCCGACCCTTGAGACTCGGCTGATCTTTAACCCGATACATAACCAAGAATTGGCGCTAGCGTTTAGCGAAGGGTTTAGCCAGTCGATTTTGGCACTGCGTATTGGCGGCAATGATTTATTTGCCTCGCTGCGCTTGCGTCGTCCGTCCGATGTGACCATCTATCACACCCCAGTCGGCATACTTATCTATCAGTTAATTGCGTGTTTTGTGCCGCAGGGTTTTTATTTGACCGCGCCCGTGTTTGAGTATTTGGATAAACCTGCCTTGTTTGCTGAAGAATTACGGCAAGATGTCGCCTTGGGACTGGTGGGAAAAACCATCATTCACCCTGAGCAAATTGCCGCAGTCAAACAAGCTTTTTATGTCAATGACATAGAGCGCAGTCAAGCCACCGCGATTCTTGCTGCTGATGCCAAGGCGGTGTTCAAGCAAGACAACAGTATGCTTGAGCCAGCCACGCATCGCGCGTGGGCGACCAGTGTGATGCTCCGTGCTAATGTCTAAAAGCTAAGGTTTAACAGACAATGTCTAAAAGCTAATGTTTAACAGCCACTGTCTAAAGTCCACTGTCTAACAGTTTGTCACATCAAAGTCAGATAACAAATCACTGACCGATAATTAAACAAAATTGCGCTATGATGACGGGTTAGCAGATAACAATAATTTATGATAAGAATTTAACTGATAACCAGCATCATGGAAACCTATGCAAGCAAATACTCTCCCCAGTCAGTCAGTGACGGTTATTTTTCAAGGTGGTATCAACGTTCATCAGCTAGGGCAGGGCGGCGATGATGGCAGTGATTTTATAGCTAACGTTGCTAAAACCCGAGCAGCATTGCCCCAGGCAACCATTGTATTATCGACTTGGGATACGCTTGTGTTGCCCACCGAGTTTGACAGCGCCGACAAATTGGGTATCGATCAGCTGATTTTAAACCCTGATCCTGGTGGGCTACCCAATATCAAATTTGGTTATGACGCCCCTAACAACGTCAATCGACAAATTATCTCCACGCAAGCAGGTTTAAGCCAAGTCAGCACCGAATATGCGCTCAAACTACGCACCGATAGCTACTTGCTCAATGACAATCTACTACAATTTTATCGCTATTATACCCAGCAAGTAACGTTACATTCCCAGACCCATTTATCCTCAAAAAGTAAAGGAACTGACTACTCACCAATAGTAGTGCCGTCGTTTTTTACCATCGACCCCAGCATGTTTGAGCATATGGCGTTTCATATCAGCGATTGGGCGCAGTTTGGTAAGACTGATCGACTGCAAGCGTTTTGGTCGGCACCCCTGATGAGTCGTGACAATGCCACTTATTTTGAGTCGCATGCACAAGATATCGATGCCAAATTTGCGGACAATACTTTTCGCACGCGGTTGGCTGTCGAACAGCATATTGCCAGTCATTATGCCAATCAAATCGGCTACGCCGCCACACCAAGCTACTACAATGAGCTCAACGAACAGATTCTAGAGGCGCACAAGGCATTTTTGGCGAGTGACGTGATTGTGCTTGATATGACAGACTACGGACTACGGTTACCCAAATACGAGTGGACATTGACCGATGCTTTTATGGCGATGAACTGCATCAGTCATGATGACTGGTATCAGCTGTTTTATCAATATTGGTATCCCAACCAAGTTGACGAAACCCGCTTGGCGCATGCGGATGAGCGAGCGGTGATGAAAAGTATTGCCGCGGCAGAGTTTTATCAAACTAGCCCAGTTGATCAACAGCAGATTTTCTCGCGTCTTTATCCCTAAATTCGCTAAATAAAAAAGCTTACCCAACAGATGGTAAGCTTTTTTTCCAACAGTTAAACAATTAAACGCCAATTTTTAAACATCAATCTTTAAACCTCAATCTTTAAACATCAATCTTTAAACATCAATCTTTAAACATCAATCTTTAAACCGTGGGCTTTAAGCGCTTGGTATTCATCCGGCGTACCGCAAAAATCAATGTCGTCCTCAGTGATTTTGACATAGCCAACCCTGCCGCCTTGTGCGATTAATAAATTATACATCGGGGCGATATAATATTCGTTGTTAACCGTCAACTGTTGCGCAATCGCTTGTTGAAACAACGATAGATACTGCTGCTTGGATTTAAAATAATACAAGCCATCACTGCAAAGATTGGAGATACGCTGTTTTTCGGTGGTTTTAATCACCTTATCATGGTCATCGACGGCGATAAATGACCAATGATCGCCTTCGCCTTCAAATACTTCTAAATAGCCATCAACAGACTCTACCCAGTCAGGTTTTTCAAAACCATAGCGAAAGGTATCGATGTTAAAAATATAAATTGGCTCATTGTCATCAATGCTAGGATTACCGAGACCTAGAGCTACTGTTTCAGCTTGTCCTGCTGTCTCGCCATCAAGGGTATGAATCATAAAATTGCGCACACCCAAGCGCGTTAATCGCTCAGCAACAAATTGCGGGGTGTCATATACATCGCGCACGATAAGCAAAAACAAATCGGTACTAAAATAGCGCTCAAACGACTTGATTGCCAAATCAAAAACAATGGTGTCGGCAATCGACAATTGATACTTAGGCACTTCAAAGCCTGCCTTAAAAAAACGACTGCTTAGCCCTGCCATCGGGATTACGAACATGTCACTGCCTCCATCACATACATTTTGTATAAACGATAAGCATTGAGCAGCATGGCGCGCTGGCGATCGGGTCTATCTGCGTGCAAGGGTAGCATGGATAAAAACAATAACACCACCGCTGGCATGATAGATTCTGTGGTCATGTCATTGACCCAGGTGCCGGCAAAAAAGTCTTGCTGGATTTGCTCCAAACGCTTATCAATATCGAATCGTATATCGCTGCCACTAGGGCTATCGATAATTTCATAACGCCCTGCGATGATAAAATCATACATACCAATCACAGAATGGGTGAGCTTGGCTAAATCATAGCTTGCGTTGCCAAAAATACTAAAGTTGCCGTTAGAATCCGTACCACGTGGGTCAAAAACTTTTACCCGGCGACCGCGCATGTCATACATGATGTTGCTAAAACATAAATCGCCATGCATCACACTCACGGTGTTTGGCAGTGCTAAGGCTTTGTCGATACAATCTTGCGCAATCTCTAGCGTACTGCCAAGCATCGTTTCATCATATATCACAGGTTTGTTCAAATCGACATCGGCATCATCGGCATACGCATACAGCCGCTTTAAGGTTTTTTTATGGTACAAATCTTCGGCATACGATTTGGCAAACCCGGTTTCGATATGACGATGCACGTCGGACTGATTGGCCATACTGAAAAATTCTTTTAATAGCTGAAAAATATGTTGCCAAAATTCAGTGGTATTTAACCCATGCACATACAACTCATTGAGCGGTAATAACGGCAAGAACTCTAAGCTATAACTAAACTGTCCGTCCACTTGCTGATAATCAATCAACTGCGGGGTAAAACGTCTGAGTGGCGCAGGAATATGGGTGTACCAATAAATTTCCGCTTCAATTTTGTTGTTGTCATCACTGCTTTTGGTGACAATGCCTTCACGAATCTGCAATGAATTAAAGGCGCGTTCGGTGGTCATATTGGCACGGGCATGAATATAATGGACAAAATTACTGCAGTCATAATACGACTCAATGTTGACCGATTTCATTGGCATCGTCTGTTGGTACAAATAAATCGCCCGCACAAAATTTTTCTTACTAATCGCCAAGGCTTTAATTAACTCCAATCGTGAGGAAAAGGCAAAATAGCCAATCCAATCGGTGGGGTTTTCTTTCATTTTTTTGGTTTGTTGCCAATCGTATTGGCGCGTTTTATCCGACACGCCAATACAATCTGAGTCATCAACTAAGTGTGGTAAAAATACATCCCCTTGGATGATACGAATATGCTGGTATGATTTATCAATGGCTAGATTAAGCACATATAAAATTGTCTCAGCCAATGCCAAATTTTCAGGGATTGTTACCACATCAATGGGAAGTGACTCAATCACTGCTTTTTCATTGAGGGTCAAGGTATAAGCTTCGGGTAGTGACAATAGAATTTTTTCATGGGGGAATTGTTGGCGTACCACATCGACTTGTAGCTGTAACAGTTTTTTATTGCCGATGGGCAGCATGCAAGGCGGAATGCGCCCAATTTCTGCTTCAAATTCGGCATTGACATAGGAAGAGGCGTTAATAAGTATCATGGCGTTAAATTACCTTAAATGTCGTTATTGTTGTTTTTATTTTCTATTAAGGTGTTAAATCAAGTAGCTGGCAAATCTCTGCATAGCTTAGCTTGACTAATTCATCGGGTCGAATAGCTTTGTCATCCACATAAAACCCTTCAAAGCCGCACCAAGGTTTACCTACGTATAATTCATCATACGGGATATCATGTCGTCCCAGCCAATCGATGATAATTGGTAATGTGTTTTTATTAATAGCGCCAACATTGCCTTGATAGGTGCGCATATTGCGACTGGTATTGATGACAATGGTAAACCCTTGTCGGTGATAGTCTCTAAGTTTTTCAATAACTTCGGTGATAGGTTGGGCATTGGCATAGTCGCCGTTTTGGGTGGTGCATAGGGTGTCATCTAGGTCAAAGATTAGCCGCTTCATTGTTATTATATTCCTAATATGGCAGTGATAGACTTAAACTAAAATTTTTTGTATTATTAATAAAATCAAGTATTTGATTGTTATTTTAACTTCAATACCTTAAAACGAATCCCTACCAAATGATATTACTTATTCATTACTTATTGTAATTTTAGGTAAGAATACAAGAAAAAAATCGATTATAGGGCTTAACCACAATGCTTCATGTTGGCTAAACTGCTTTTAAACCATTAATCAATCGATGTTGACAATTTTTGAAAGTTAGCCATAGTACGAAAAATGCAGTAAAAATTGGGTGAGAGCCTGATAAATCTAAATGAAATAGGTTGTGATTTGATGAAAGATTGGCTCTTATTAACGATGGGCAAATAGGATAAAAGATTAAAAGGCGAAAAAGCTAGAAGAACAGTAAGCAAAAATCCACAGCAATTCGCGAAAAATTTATTTGATAGCGACGTAACTATGGACTTTGTGCATACGACCCAGCGCGTTTTTCCAGCCACGGGCATTGGGCATAAAGGCTTGGCAATTATCTAAGTGATAGCCATAGCCTGCATTGCCATACGCCATCAAAAAACTGCCATCCAAAAAACCTGACTGCCCTATGACAAAGCCGTTACCTTGATTAAATCGCGCTTCAGCACCGTTACCGAGCAAGGTGGCATTGATTGCGGTGTAGCCATGACCTTGATTGTGGTTGGCATTGGCGTGGGTGATATCGATACTGGCGTGATGACGGACAAAATAGCCACCGACCACGTTTTCGTTGCCAAGACTGCGATTGGCCAAAATACGCCCGCCATTATCAGCAAAATAGCCGTAGCCATAATTGCGAAAGGCATTGGTACGTCGGTTGATGCTATTGCAGCTTAGCATACCATTGTGCAGCGCCAAAAAGCCATGTTTGTTTTCGCTGGCACTGGTATCATGGCACCACATCGAGCCATTGGTGAGTGCATAAAACCCTGCGATATGGTTGTGTGCAGACACGCTGTTGTCGGCATTGATAAAGCCGCTGGATTCAGCGCAAAATCCAAAACCCAACTCTTCATCCAAATGCGCACAGTGATACGCCTCGCATTGCTGGGCATCTATCGAGCCCCCATACGCAAAAAACCCAACATCCCCCGAAAACTGTACAATCACCCCAGGCTCACAGCGGATGCTTGAGCCAAAGCGGGCGGCAACCCCATAATAAAACTTATTGATACGGACCTTTGACCCCACGAGCACTTGGCTATTGTAATTGCACATGATACCGGCACCATAGCCTTCATCTTGCCACTGTCCATAGCCCAAAAACGCCTTAGTACCATTGATAGTCATGCCATCGATTTTAAAAATACCATTGCCCCGCTGCATCAAAAAGCCACAGCGGTTATGAGCATCATCAAAATGTAATTGCACCTTATCAGGATGGTCCAAATTGCCAATAATCTCTACCCGATCACTAAAAAAATCAATTTCAACTTGGCTTAAATAATACTCGCCATCGGCAATTTTGATTTGGATAAAGCCTCTATCCCCCAAATTATTTAATTGGCTTTTACAGTAAGCCAAAGCCGCGTGAATAGTCGGGAATGTTTGCGGCACGTCAATACGTTGCCAGCGGTTGGATACTTTTTTAATCATAATAACAGCAAGCTAACAAGTGATATGGTACTCAAAATGAGTAGGTCGACCATACATCGCCAAAAAGCCTAGCGATAGTTAAAGCCATTGCAATTATCTAGGAAATAGCCGCTGTAATATGTTGGGTTTTCTTAGTGAATATGAAGTTTTTTATGACGTTTTAGGTTTTGCCAATTTTTCACTCAACGAATTCGCGACCCAGGCAGGACCAATCAACAAAAATTGTAAGTCTTCAAAAAATGACGGTTTTTTGCCCTCAATTTTGTGACCGACAAATTGCCCAATCCACGCTACCACAAATACGCCAAACCAAAACTTAAACCCAACTGGCAAAATAGCAATCGCTGCTAAGCAAAACAGCACAAACATGCCCATGGCAATAAATAATTGGGTAGACAGACGTAGATAAAACAGCATTACCAAAGCAATCAGTACCAACGTAAATGCCGCTTGCCATGACATACCCATACCTAAGATACTGGCAAAAATGGTGGGTACGCACAGCCAATGAATTTTTTTATTGATAGGGTGTTGGTGGCTCACGGCGTAGTCAGCCAGCCAGCTTTGTAGGGATTTTTTTGAGTGAAGCAGGGTCACGGTTGCCATAATCTTCTTCCTTAAAGATAATAAACACAATGAAAAAATTGCTGATAAAAAATGGGTGTGACTCCCATCAGTTACCACTGAATCGTATCACACCCTAGTCGTTTGTCAAACCAGCGAATTTACCCGGATAGGTTTTGATATCAGTGGCTTTTGATAACAATGGTTACTAGGCTAAGCCTTTGGCTTTTTGCTCACTGCGATACCATTCATACAGCCCCACAAACGCATTAATTTGGTACACCATGGTTTGAATGGCAAAAATATAATTTTGCGACATCAAGTTGACAATCAGCCAGACAAAATTCACCGCAATCCATAACCACCAGTTAAATGAATAGCGTAAAATCATCGTGGCTTGCGCTGTGATGGATAGCACAAATGCCAACACATTAATCCAAAAAAAATCAATCACGCCCAAAAATTTACTGCCATCGTCGGCGACTACGCCATAACCCATCGACGTTAGCCAATTATTGACAGTTGGAAATAATGCCAAGCCAATCGCGATAAAGGCAATGGTTACCAACCAAACAATTTTATTGGCTGATTTGGGAATCATATTGCCATCGCCATCGGTGTTTTTTGACCAATAAAAAATGCCATATAAATGGGTAAAAAAGTTAAACAATGGCGCGAGCATCAAACCCACCGCACCCGCGGTTCCCTGTACAATGGTTTCACCTGCCGTTGCCAACATACCAAAGCCATTACCTGCGATATTGCGGCGAAAACTCAGCGATACCACACACAATAGCCCGATAAAAGACACCCCCAAATAAAACCAGTCTAACGCTCGATGTTCTGTGGTCAACCAAAACCCCGTAGCCAATGCCACCACCCCAAAAAAGAACCATACCACCGTCCATTCTTGTGCCCATTCACCGGTAATTTTATCCAAAATTGCAATTCGCATTTCGCCTCCAGCCGTCATTACAACACTTTTTAATTAAACTTTAAAAAACAAAACCAAAAATTTTTAGCATATTTACCAAGCATGTCTACCAAGTATGTCTACAAAATTATTTTATGCCTCGATATCTTGGTAGTGGTGAAAAACGTATGCATCAATAAGCGCAATGGCATCCAAGAATCGCTGATGATAGTCTGGACTATCAATAAACAGCGGCGCAATATGATGACGGGCAAAGATTTGTTTTAAACGATTTTCAAAACGCTCACGCTGGGACTCGCTACCTAGTGAGCGCATGCCATCGGCAACCCAAGGGGTGTTATTGGCAAGCATCAAGGTATAATCTAAGCGAAACTCATCGATACAGGCGGTCAAAAACGGGTGGGTACGCCCTTCATATTCTTCACAGAATGCTTGGGTTGTCACAAAATCCGTATCCACCAAGGTGATTGGGGCAGGGGCAAAGCGTTTGGCGGCGCGTATAGCTTGTTCATGGTCAGTTGCCATAAGCGGATAGTCATCGTATTGCATACCAAGCTCAGTACCGCCCAAATCGGTTTGCACAAACAGCCGTCCCATTTCTAAGCCATAGCTTGCACCATAATAGTTGGCTAATTTATGCAGTAGTGTGGTTTTACCTGAGCTTTCACCACCCACCAACGCCACAGTTTTGGTGTAGTCGCCTCGCGCTTGCGGGTGAATGGCTGACCAATACAGCGCGGGGTTATTGTGAATCTTACGGCTATCAAAACCGTGCTGGCGTGGCGTAGTCACCACAGGTAAATGTAAATCATAATTGACAAACGGATGGGTTTCATCCATAAACACCACAGGGGTTATTACCTCTGCCTCATGGCTAGACGCGCTCAACTTGGGATAACGTTGTTGTAAATCCGCTAATACCGCATTGACCTCACCAACGCTCAAATCTTGATAATTATCTTCATAAGAAGGGGTTACCAAATCAGGTAAAATCTCTATATGCACAAATGGCAAATCAGCAAATGCCATGGTCATCCAGCGCGCTTTATCTTTCAAATCAATGGAAAAATTTGGATTTGGCGCAGGGTGAGCGGTAATAAAAATATATAAATCTTTGACTTGCCCAGACGCATGCAAAATCGTTCTTACATGCCCCAAATGCAGCGGCTCAAAATGCCCAATAATGATACCCACATCTTGCATCATGCTTTCCTCAATAATTCATCATGGTTTTTTTAACTATTTTTTATCGGCTTGATTTTTTGATTACTTGGATAGATATCCCTAGTAAGGATATCTAGTAAGCATATAAAGTAACGCTATAATAATCGATTAGCCTCGATGAAGTTACAATCGTTTGTAACGCTAGTATCACAATTTGTAAGAATCGGTGCACGGACGCTACTAAACACACTATATAGCCGCAAAACTACGTTCGTTATAATCTCTCATGATAATAATGCTGTAGAAAAAGTTACTAAAAGAAACATCATTCTACGTTTTGTCACCCAACTACACCCTGCATTTGCTTATAATAAATCGTAACCAAAACATAGCATTTTTAACCAATAATTTTAGCTGATGGCATTAAGTTTTAAAGGCGTTAAATTTTAAAGATGTTAGGTTTTAACTAAGTAGTAAGTGGTTTTCTCTATTTTTAACAGGTAAAAAATTGAATGGCAAATAAACTGGTAAAACTTCATCGCTCTCAGAATCATCGTATGATTGCAGGTGTGATGGGGGGTATTGCAGAGTATCTTGGCTGGAATGTAACATTGGTGCGTTTGTTGTTTGTGATTATCTCAACGGCAAGTGTCGCAGTACCAGGCATTTTGATATATATCGTATTATGGATTGTCATGCCAAATGCTACCCAAAATTCCTATCGTACGGTTTGATGGGTGTTTAGGTGTATTTGTAACACAACCAAATCGCTAAAAGACAAGTAGCAAGTAGCCAGAAAATTAGAAAGATTATAAATAATAACAACTAGCTATAACAATAACTATAAACTTCTCCACTTTTCCTCCTTCCCAGATAATACATTATCTGGGTATTTTTTTAACCTAAAAAAAGCCTTAAGGAAATGCTTAAGGCTTTTGTTTATATTAAAAATCTTGAAAAAATTGACTAAGGCACAAAACGTACAGGCTCGGCAATCACTTGCTGGGCGCGTTCTGCGACTTTATCAAAACGGTGGATACTGTTACCTTGGTTGTCAACAGCGACGGTCACAGGCATATCTTCTACTTCAAACTCATAAATCGCTTCCATGCCTAGCTCTGGGAAGGCAAGTACTTTAGCGCCTTTGATAGCTTTTGATACCAAATAAGCGGCACCGCCCACTGCAATGAGATAAATTGCACCATGTTTGGCAATGACTTCACAGGTCGCAGGGCTACGCTCGGATTTACCGATCATCCCAATCAAGCCTTGATCCAAGATTGTGTCGGTGAATTTATCCATACGCGTTGAGGTGGTGGGACCCGCAGGACCGACCACTTCATCGCCCACTGCATCGACAGGACCGACATAATAAATAAAGCGATTTTGTAAATCCACGGGTAGTGTTTCGCCTTTGGCAAGCATATCTACCATGCGTTTATGGGCGGCATCACGACCCGTTAAGATTTTACCACTAAGTAGTAAGGTATCACCGATGTTAAACTGACCTAAGGTTTCTTTGGTTAAGTCGTTAACATTGACTTTAATCACATCATCGGAGCCAAAGGACACTTCTGGCCAATCTGATAGGGAAGGGACAGGCAAGGCTGCTTCACCTTGACCGTCTAGGGTAAAGTGAATATGACGAGTCGCCGCACAGTTTGGAATCATGGCAACCGCTTTGCTTGCGGCATGGGTAGGAAAGTCTAGTACTTTTACATCTAGCACGGTAGTCAAGCCGCCAAGACCTTGGGCGCCAACGCCAAGCTCGTTCACTTTGTCATACATATTGAGACGTAAGCGCTCGACGCTATCAAGCTCGGCACCGCTTTGGGCTTTGGCTTGTAAATCGTGGATATCGATGTGTTCCATGAGTGAGCGTTTGGCAAGCATCATGGCTTTTTCTGGCGTGCCGCCGACACCGATACCTAAAATACCAGGTGGGCACCAACCGGCCCCCATTTGAGGAACGGTTTTTAACACCCATTCTTCAATCGAATCTGAGGGGTTTAGCATCGCAAATTTTGCTTTGTTTTCTGAACCGCCACCTTTTGCGGCACAAATCACATCAACTGTGTCACCCGGTACCACGCTCATGTGAACCACCGCTGGCGTGTTGTCTTTGGTGTTTTGGCGTTTGCCAATTGGGTCTACTAGGATGGATGCCCGAAGTGGGTTGTCTGGATTGTTGTAAGCACGGCGTACCCCTTCATTAACCATGTCTTCAACGCTCATCGCTGAGCCTTGCAAGTCCCATTGCACATTCATACCGATATCAAGGAACACCACCGCACTACCGGTATCTTGGCAAATCGGACGATGACCCATCGCTGACATACGGCTATTGGTGAGGATTTGCCCCATGGCGTTTTTGGCAGATTGGTTGGTTTCTTTTTGCCATGCTTCATATACAGCATCAACGAAGTCTTTTGGGTGATAATAACTGATGTATTGAAAGGCGTTGGCGATAGAATTGATAAAGTCGTCTTTCTTGATGACGGTCATTGGCTAGTCCTTTTCACTGGCTAAATAGTGGCGCTATTATAGCATTGTCATTTGCTAGATTGGCAAACAAGATTGGCAAAAGGGCGTAGGAATAAGCGTTTTAAACGGTTAACGCCTAAAATTTTTATCTCATTAAAAAATTATTAACAGTTAGTGGATAATACTTGGCAATGCATGATTGAGTAATTGCATAAAACTGATATGTAACCAGCCATACATCGCCATAAATCCCACTATCAACACGACATAGCTTGCAGTGATAATTTTACCCTTTAACACAACTAAAGAAGGCGGGATGAATGGGGCAGTGCTGCCAGAGATGGGTCCATCGCCAAGATGATTAGGTGGCCAAGGTGTGCTACTAGCTTTATGGGCGAATAGCTGCTGTTGGCGGATAACGCGATACTGCATGACGTACACCATGCCCAGCAAGCCACCTATAATTGCACCGCCCACATGACTGGCATTATCGATACCGCCCACCAAAAAACCATAGCCCAAATTAATCACCATGACTATCAATAATGAGCGAAAATTTAACGCAAAATTATTGAACGATGTTTTGGTTAGCGCTGTCACCAATAGCGCCATCCCAATGCCCATGATACCACCTGACGCACCGGCACTAATGATTGGCGGCTCACCTGCCATCACACTATGCAAACCCAAAAAGTTATTGAGCAAATTGCCGCCAACCCCTGATAACAAAAACAACGCTAAAAAATTGACAGCGCCAAACATCCGCTCTGCCACTTGTCCAAAATAATATAAAGCAAACATATTAAACAGCAAATGCATAAAACCAATATGCAAAAACAGACTGGTCACCAATCGCCACGGCGCTTCACCCAGCGAAAAGGGTAAAAAATTGGCACCCCAAGCAATTAACGATTGATTAGTGGGATTGGTCGGATTGACGCCAAAAAATAGCTGTAATGCAAACACCCCAACACAAATTACCACTAGCGCCAACGTGATAGGGTAATGGTGTAAAGCTTGTTGGATTGGGGATTCAAATGCCATAGCGCGCCTTATGTAAACCAATTTAAGCCAAAAGGTTAAAAGAAAAAAGCCTGTATAAAATCATTATCATCAATTCACAAATCGCAATTATAGTATGAAATGGTAACAATGTTTTGCAAACTCGTTTGCTGAATGCAAAAAATGATAAGCTAAGCGGGCGGCATTTTCGCCAAATTTTTAGCATCATAAATACAAATCATAAATACAAATCATAGATACAAAAGGATTTATGATAAAACGCCAACCCAAACCGCTTGTCATCCTTATTCATGGTCTGCACATGCATGCCTGGGCGATGCGACCGCTTGCCAAAAAACTCACCAAACTTGGCTACGAATGTCACAGGTTTGGGTATTTTAGCGTCGCGCATAATCTTGCCAATCATAGCCGCCGTTTGCACCGCTGGCTGACCAAACATGAAAAAGCGGGTGTGCCCATTTATTTGGTCGGGCATAGTCTGGGTGGACTGGTCATTCGAGACTTTTTGCAGCGCTACCCACAGTGGCAGATTACTCGCTGTGTGACACTTGGGACGCCGCATAATGGTAGCATCAGTGCCAATAATATCGTCAAAATCCTGCCCAAATTCGTCGGTCGCTCGTATCTGCAGGGGCTAGATGGCAATGTGCCGGCACTCAAAGATACAGTGCAGCTAGGTAGTATTGCGGGGGTTCGTTCGGTGGGGCTTGGCAAAGTGGTATTACCCCGTAACCGTGAGCTTGCCAAGCTTGAGCCGCATCTGCAGCCCAATGACGGCACGGTATTTGTGCATGAAACCCAGCTTGCCGCTGCCAAAGACCATATCATCGTCAATGCCTCCCATACGGGACTGCTGATAAATGATGAAGTAGCGATGCAAATCCATCATTTTTTGCAACAAGGGCATTTTTTGCATCCAAAAAATTGTTGAGACAAAATAGTGTTAAAAAACTATTCATTCAACGTTTTTTTAAGAATTACGTTGGGGCAAAATGCTATAATCATCCAAAGTTTTTTAGGCGCTCTATTGAGCGATGATATATTTAGCCATAATCCATTGAGCGATGGTCAGGCAAAGCTGTTGAAGAAGGTTAAGCTGTGTTGAAAGCAAGTGATGGGATGGGTTGTATGATGGGTCATAAGGTGCGTACCAATGTCAATGCGCAATCATCCACCATCAGCGCTTTGTTAATTGCCTCGGTGAGTATATCGGGTGCGACCTTAACTGCCTGTAGTCCGTCATCGACGCCGCCATCCACAACATCACAATCGGCTTCGACCACCGCTTCGAGCGCTAATGGCAATCATGCCAGTAATACCGATGCGATGCCAAATGCCAGTATTGCGAGTGCGGCGGCTGCAGTGCCCAATCAACTCACGATTTACACCTCCATTGACAAAGCGGCGCTTGAGCCGTTATTAACTAGCTATGCTAAGCAAATCAATGTGCCGATTCATATCGTGCAAGATGAGCCAATGTCAATTTTGGCACGGTTAAAAGCAGAAGGTGCCAATAGCCCTGCAGATGTGATTTTGACTGAAGATGCGGGTATTTTTAGTATCGCAGTCGAAGAGGGGCTGTTACAACCCTTTAATGCCGAAAAAGCAGTGGCGCATGTCCCAGAGCGTTACCGCGATCCTGATGGCAATTGGATTGCGTTATCTAGCTACGCGCGTACCGCAGTGTATGATAGTCGTGTACTCCATAGCAATGATATCTCAAGCTATGCCGACTTGTCGAAACCAAAATGGTCACAAAAACTGTGCCTAAGCCAAGGCAAATACATCCCTAATCAATCACTGGTGGTCAATCTCATCAATAATCTGGGCGATAAACGCACCCAAGAAGTGATGCAAGGCTGGCTTGCCAATCTAAGTGTACCCCTGCTGCTGGATGACAATGAAGTGCTAAAAGCCATAGAAAGCGGCAAATGCCAAATCGGTCTGGTCAACAGCAACCACTACGGACGCTATCTACAAGCGCATCCCGATACCCCGATTAAAATCAAATGGATCAATAAGGGCTACGGCGGCGTCAGTACCAACATCACAGCGGTGGCTATTCCCCATGCCGCCAAGCATACCGAGTTGGCGCTGGAGCTGATTGAATGGCTGGCTGCCAAAGATCAGCAATCGCTGTATGCCAGTTTAAGTAACACCTTTCCGATTGACCCCAATGCCGAAGCCTCAGTATTACTCAAGTCTTGGGGGGATATCGAAGTTAGCCCGATACCTGTCAGACTGTATGGCGAAAGACAAGCGATGGCAGTCGATTCCATGCAGCAAGCGGGTTATTACTAATTAGCTTTGCTCACCAAAAAATGCAAATAACGCCCTAGCCATTTATAAGGGTCTTGCCCGCTATAGGCGACTTCCATATCAATCACCGCTTGTGGATTGGTATGCCCACCACGCTTGAGCGGTGAGTAATCATGAAACACCCGTAACCCTGAGGTATGCAAGATTTGGTAGTGATGGTCATTAATCCAAGCAAGCACCTCATCTTTTGCCACTGGGTGATTGGGGGTCAAACTGCCATTATCGGCTTTAAAATCTTTGTTATGTAGTAGATTAAAATTGCCCATCACCAAGTTACGATACACAAAGCTGGCAGGGTTATAAAAACACAGCGATAGCACCCCTTTTTCAGCGCCATCATACGCGAGCCAGCGATCAAAAAAATCCATAATCAGTTTGGGCTCAGCCAACCACTCAAGCACGGCATGGCACAGAATCAAATCGTATTTGCCCGTTAATTTAGCATCCAATTGCTGATAAGGGCAGGTATGCCAGGTGATATTTTGTGCCGCCTCGCCTGCGTTTTGTTTGGCAATCTCAAGCATATTGGCAGAGATGTCATTGATGGTGACGTCATGTCCGTCTTTGGCAAGTTCGATACTGATTTGCGCCAAGCCTGCACCTACATCCAATACGCGAAGCGGTCGATTGTGTGTCTGTTGCCAGGATTTTACCCAGCCAAAAATATCATGGCGCAGCACGGCAAGGCGAATTTCACCTTTTAAGCCGCCGTATATTTTTTTTTCAAAATGCGCGCTGATGTCATCAAAATTGCGGTCTTGGTTAATCATATAAGGTTTTTTAGTCCGCGTTGTTTTTCGCGTTGATAATCACGCTCTTTTAAGGTGGCGCGTTTATCGTGTAGTTTTTTACCCTTAGCAAGGGCAATTTCGCATTTGACGCGGCCATGACTCCAGTACACTTTGAGCGCTACACAGGTATGACCTTTTTGGTTAACCATGCCAAAGAGCTTATCAATCTCGCGGCGGTGTAGTAGCAGCTTACGGGTGCGAAGGGGGTCAGCGACAATGTGAGTCGATGCCGATAGTAGCGGCTGAATGTGCGCGCCAAACAAAAAGGCTTCACCATCTCTAAAAATCACATAGCTTTCGGTGATACGCATTTTACCGGCACGGATGGATTTGACTTCCCAGCCGAGTAGCTCAAGCCCCGCTTCAAAGCTTTCTTCAATAAAATACTCGTGACGCGCTTTTTTGTTGCTAGCAATCAGGCTAGGCATTTTTGGTTTTTTAGTCATTTAGGTTTCCTTACTGCAACATCGCGGACGTACCCAATGCTGCACAGCGTGTTTTAATCATCTTATTGCCATAATCTTACTACAACAATCGTGTTGCCATAAATCAGTATGACAAGCCGTTTAATATGGCGATAAAACCCAATAAATCAATTCATAGATTTTGATTACTAAGTTTAATTTTTTGATTGTTGGGCTTTGGATTACTAAGTTTTTTATTGCTAGGCTTTACCCTAAATTTTAATTAGGCTTTGGATAAAATGCTGCAAAGCTGTCATGATAACACGCTAAACACAAATTGATAGTGAGATTTGATTGTTAATTGGGGTCAATTTTTGCTAGGATTAGCAACAAACTAGCAATCTTTGTTTTAGCCGTATTGTTAGCGCCAGATAGCGCATTATTTATCATAAAGAGACAGCCATGTCAGCAGCCAGCCAGCCAATTGCCAACCCTTATACTAAAATTATCTATCCGGGTACATTTGACCCGATTACCAAAGGGCACCTTGATTTGATTAAACGCGCTTGCCGCCTGTTTGATGAGGTGATTATCGCGGTGGCGATTGGTCATCATAAAAAACCGCTATTTACTTTAGAGGAACGGACTGGACTGGTAGAAAAAGCCTGTCATGATAAAGGCTTGAGCAATATATCTGTCATTGGCTTTGATGGGTTGTTGGTGGATTTGGCAAAAAATCAACAAGCCACAGGTGTGCTGCGTGGACTGCGGGCGATGTCAGATTTTGAGTATGAATTTCAGCTCGCCAATCTCAATCGTGAACTAGACCCAAATTTTGAAGCGGTGTTTTTGACCCCATCGCAGCAATATTCTTTTATCTCCTCAACGTTGGTGCGCGAAATTGGCAAATTAGACGGTGATGTGAGTAAATTTGTACCGCCGTGTGTCGAAGAGGCATTTGAACGAAAAAAACAACAGGGTTGGTAAGTCGTGGTAAAATAAACGTTTCTTGGTAAACGTTTTAAAAGCTATGGCATTAATAATCACTGATGAATGTATCAACTGCGATGTCTGCGAGCCACTTTGCCCCAACGATGCAATTTATGTGGGTGAGTTGATTTATGAAATTGACCCTGCGCTGTGTACCGAGTGTGTCGGTCATTTTGATGAGCCGCAGTGTTCGCTGTTTTGTCCCGTACCTGATTGTATCCCAAGAGATCCCAACTATCTAGAGACGCCAGCGCAGTTGCTGCTCAAATTTGAGCGCATCACCCAAACTAAAACCAGTCAATAAATTTTTATAACCGTTATTTTTCACAACGTCGATTTTTAACAACGCTATTGTAGATAAGGAATGTCTATGCCCGCCAATAAAGCAGAACTGAGTGCTTTTCTGAAGCAATCTTTCCCCCAAGCCAACTGCCACATCGAATCGGTCGGTAACGGGCAAGCCATTGTATCCCATCCTATCGGTGATGATGAATTACGACCCGGTGGCACGGTATCAGGGCCTGTGATGATGAAAGTGGCTGATGTTGCGCTATATGTGGCTATTTTGGGTGAAATCGGTATCGTACCATTGGCAGTGACTACCAATCTTAACGTGTCTTTTCTACGAAAACCCTCTGCACAAGCCAACCTTATCGCGAAATGCCAGCTTATCAAAGTCGGGCGCACGCTTGCGGTAGGCGATGTATTGATTTATTCAGAAGGTGATGACAGACCTGTGGCACATGCAGTCGGTACGTATGCGTTGCCTGCTGACCGTGACTAAATAGATAAAGCCTGTTATAATGCTTGCCTTGGCAGACCAGACGAACGCTGCTTGCCCCTGTTTACAGTGGGTAAGGGGAGGAAAGTCCGGGCTACACAGGGCAGAGTGCCAGCTAACGGCTGGGGGGCGTAAGCCTACGACAAGTGCAGCAGAGAGTAGACCGCCTTAGCAATAAGGTAAGGGTGAAAGGGTGGGGTAAGAGCCCACCGCATGACTGGTAACAGTTCATGGCAAGGTAAACTCCACTCGTAGCAAGACCAAATAGGTGTCCGTATGGCGTTGCCCGCGTTGGACACGGGTAGGTTGCTTGAGCGTATTGGTAACGATACGCCTAGATGAATGTTCGTCCTAGACAGAACCCGGCTTATCGGTTTGCCATGCTTATTTTAATCAACCTATTGTTATCAATAGGTTTTTTATTTTTACGGGTGGCAATAATACCGTTTTAACTTCCTGATTATCATAAATCGAGAAGCTGGCTTAACTTGCTTAACTTCCCGATTTAGTAGATTTGACATTAGCCACTAACCTTGAAACGGCAGGGTGAAATTTCGAATACGCATAAAGCGTTTACTAAACAGTGAGTTGATAGGTTTTTGCGGCGTGATGTAAGTGATTCTTTGCTCTGACATAATATCAATTAGCTTGACGACTTCTTGCATGCCCCAACTATAGACATCAAATGATTCGATAAAAGCATGGTGTTTAAAGAGATAGGCATGCTTGGATAAATCAAAACAACCCATAAACCAGTTGTCAAATATAGTATTTGAAATATAGCCTTGACCAATGATTTTGATATGGGTGTGGCGATTATCTTGTTTTAAAGCATGCAGCAAGTTTGCACACGCTAACTCATCGCCTTCATAATACTGAAAAAACTTACCCGCATCATACAGCAAAAAACCAGTGATACCAGAGCGGGTATTATTTTTAATAGATTGGTTCAGAATGTGGGTAAACGTATGTTGATTTAACGCCGCAGTCAGCGTTATTTCACTACAATAAGCCATAAAGTATTTTTGCGACATCCCAACAGTCCTTGGTAAGTGGTACGTGAATATCAACTCCAAATAATTGCTACTATCGCCTAGAGCCGCTTGCAACATTATATAAATTTGCAAATTAAAATAGCCATGATAGTCAAAATTAGAAAAAATACCAACTACATTTGTGTTGTAATACTAAAATATATCCTCTAGTTGCTATAAAAATTATCGCAACTGGGCGATTATTGGTGAGAGAAGGTAGTATTGCTAGTAAGCACAATATTTGACCAATATCGTGAGCGAAAAAAAACCGCTTGAATCAGCGGTTTATTAAACCAAAAGCAACCCAAAAACAACTCAGAAACATCAGTAACGCAAAAGTTACTTTATGGATGGCGGCTGATGAGGGTACCAACGCCTTTATCGGTAAAGACCTCTAGCAAGGTTGCATGCGGGACACGACCATCGACAATCACCGCACTTTTTACCCCGTTTTTTACCGCTTCTAATGCATAACTGATTTTTGGAATCATGCCGCCAGAGATAGTGCCGTCGGCAATCATTTCATCCACTTTGGCAGGGGTAAGTCCAGTGGCAACATTGCCTTCTTTATCAAGCACCCCTTTGATGTTGGTGAGCAAAATCAGTTTTTCCGCGAGCATGAACTCAGCGACTTTACCCGCTACCACATCGGCATTAATGTTGTAAGTATTGCCTTCATCATCCACGCCAAGCGGTGCGATGACAGGAATAAAGTTAGAGGCAATCATTAAGTCAATCACATCGCGATTGATGCTGACCACATCACCCACAAATCCCAAATCAATTTGTTGCTCGTTGCCTTGCTCGTCCGTTTTGGTCATGGGTAATTTTTTAGCGCGAATGAGACTGGCATCTTTACCGGTTAAGCCAATAGCACGGCCACCGTGTTTGTTGATGAGATTGACGATAGATTTGTTGACGCTACCACCAAGTACCATTTCCACCACATCCATGGTGGCTTTGTCGGTCACTCGCATGCCATCAATGCGGTCAGAGCTGCGCCCCAATTCTTTAAGCAAGTTATCGACTTGTGGACCGCCGCCATGGACGACCACAGGATGAATGCCTACGGTTTTTAACATGACGATATCTCTGGCAAAAGAACTCTCTAATATCGGATCAGTCATGGCATTGCCGCCGTATTTGACTACCATCACTTTACCTTCAAAACGCTGGATGTAGGGTAATGCTTCGGTCAACACGTCAGCGGTATGCATGGCTTGCTCAAGATCTAATGCCATTTCAAATCCTTATATAATTTTGCTAGAGACGTTTTTTAAAATGCGATTTTACAAGCGGTGTTTATACAGGCTGAATTTGTGCGACTTGTTCGGCAAGGTTGTCATCAACCGTACGACATAAGTCAACAAAAATAGATTGAATATGCCGCAGCTCGGCAACGTCATTGGCAGAAAAACGCACGGTCAAAAAACTGCCCGTATTTGACTTGCGTAAAATACCAAATCCCTCGGCAAAATCCAAGCGTAACCCATCAATCGTATTGACATTTTTGACCGCAAATGAAGATTTTAACCGTTTAAACGGCTTTTTACCCAGTGCCGTGATACGAGCAATCACGGTTTGACCATAATGGTTATCCGCAATAGGTAGGTACATATCTGCCGTACTAATACAAGTGGGCAAACTCGCTAGGATATCAGTGAGGCTAATAGGTTGATGGCTCAGCCAATTGAGCAAGCGGGCAGCTGCGTACATGGCATCGTCATGCAACACAAAATAGCCATCGTTAAAAATAAAATGCCCTGATAACTCACCTGCAAAAATTGCGTTGTTTGATTTGTTTTGTAACGACTTTCGCATCAAGCTACTGCCAGTTTTGGTCATCATTGGGATGGCGCCATGCGAAGTGATGAGATTGGGTACGTGATGCGAGCATTTGACATCAAAAATGACTTTTTTATCGGTTGATGTATGCGCACTGGGCAATTCTTCAATGGCAATGCGAGAGAGTAGATAAAGCAAATTGTCAGGGCTGATCATCTGACCCTGTGCATCAATTACCATCACCCTATCGCCATCACCATCAAACGCCAAGCCGATATCTGAGCCTGTAGCTTTGACTGTGTTAGCTAACTGCATCAAGCGATTGGACTGCGTTGGGTCTGGGTTGCCTTGGGGGAAATTGCCATTCGGGGAAGCGTTTAGCATGATGCAATAATAGCCAAGCTTGCTAAATAGAGCCTCTGCAAAATCACTGGTCGCACCATGCATACAGTCGATGACAATTTGCTGTGGGGCATGAAAATAGGTGGTTTGAGTGAGTTTGGCTTGATTGATGTGAGTAAAAGCCTGCTCGATAGCCTGGATATAAGTTGCAAAAAAATCCTTGGGCGTTGTATAAGTAGTTTGCTCGATGGCAGCAATAAGCCTGTCATCAGGCACGATGGCTTTGTAGCCAATTAAAGCCTCATAAAGCTGCTGCACATCATCACCGCTTGGCGACTCATGATTGATAAGCCATTTAATGCCATTGATATGTTTTTGCGAATGACTGGCGGTGACCATCAGCCCATTACCGGAAAATTGCTGTGCCATAAATGCCATCATCGGCGTGGTTGTCAATCCCAACCACTGCACTACTAGACCGGCTTGCTGGCAAGCATACGCCATATATTTGGCAATTTCTTGGCTTTGCTGGCGAGCATCATAACCGATGATAACCGTCGGTTTGGGCGCCGCTAACGTTGGCGTTGTTGCCGCGGTTTGGTGAGCATATAAAAAAAGCTCGGCAAACGCCCTTGCCAATGACCAGACAAAATCATCAGTAAATAAGGTGACATCACCACGAATATCGTAAGCTTTAAAAAGGGATTTTTGCGGAAAAAAAGGATGAATAAACAGAGTATTCATAAAAAAAACATCTAACTGATTTTATACTACCAAAATCATAGCATTGAAATTTGGCAAAATAATTAAATACTCTGTTATAAATTGTTAAAAAAAAATGAGAAAACGGTAACAATTAATGGGTTCCCGTTGAGCCAAAGCCGCCTTCACCGCGTACACTGATATCAGAAAACTCCGCTACAATCTCAAAAGTCGGACGCGCAATCGGCACGACCAAGTACTGCGCCATTTTCTCGCTAGGTTGTAACACATAATCGGTTTGACTACGGTTCCAGATAGAGACCATTAATTCGCCTTGGTAATCCGCATCAATCACACCCGTCAGATTACCCAGTACAATGCCATGCTTATGTCCCAGCCCTGAGCGCGGCATGATAAAACCGACATAATCCGGGTCTTGGATGTAGATGGCGAGTCCTGTACCAATCAACTGGCTTTCACCAGCTTTTATGGTGATAGGCTCATCGATACAAGCGCGCAAATCTATACCCGCCGAGCCGTCTGTCGCCCGATGAGGTAGGGGAAATTTATCATCATTACCAATTTTGGGGTTTAAAATCTTGACTTGTACTTGCTTCATGCTTACCAACTTATCATATAGGTTTAAAAAAATGTATAAAAACCACTATATTATAAACCTAATTGGCACCATATTGAGCGAATACCAAAGTAAGTTTTCTTAACCAAAAAGAAAAAACTAAAAGAGAAACCAAAAAAAGAGTAGCGATAAGATACTCTTTTTTATTGATATCAAGCATTCATCTATTAATTCAATTAGCAATTCAATTAGAATTTATAGTGAGCACCGACAGTGACTAAGTCTGAATCCACTGAAACATTATTTGTTACGTCCACTGAAGGCAGACGCGTATATTCAGCTTCTACAGAAGCATTTGGTGAAAGGTTATAACCTAAACCGACACCACCTGCAAGACCTGACTCATCATATTTATCATCACCAAAATCAACTTGGGTTTGCGCAATACCTAATTTACCTTTGGCATAAACATTCGATGCTGGGAATTGGTATTTATAAGTACCATATAAACCCGCCGTGTTAGTGCTAATTTCACCTACTTTCGTACCGCGATATTTTAGATCTTCTTTTGAAGAATCCACATATTCAACTTCCGCACCAAAGTTAGGGGTAAAATTATAACCTGCATACACACCATAAGCCGTTTGGTTGTCAGCATCAAAACGGTCAGCATCAGTATTAAATTGACCCGCTTTTACACCGACATAGGGTTGACCGGTGTAGCCAACAGTATTGGTTTGGTATAAGGCAGCGTTTGCACCTGCAGTTACAACCGTACCTGCAATTAAAGCTAAAAGGGTTTTATTTAAAGTTTTCATCGTCTTCTCCTTTAGAAGTTTTTTGAAAAGTATCACAACAAGCCATGTAAAATTTTAGTTAAGTTCATTTGAATATTAGCTATGTAACTAGTTGCTACTCAGCGTTATTAGTTCACCCTGATTAATTAACCAGTTATTGCCCTGCTCGTTTTGTTAAAGCCATCATAGCAAAATAAATTTAGATTACTGTCTGTGTTTAACAGGTCGGACGTTAAGTTATGAAATGAAATTTGCCAAAAAGGTAACTAAGCTACCTATTTGAAATTTTTTGTTACATTTCCTATCAAACAGCTGTTTTCAAAGAAATATTTAGTTACATTTACTTGTGTGTTTGGGTCAAATATTTGTCATACAGGCTGTTTTTCAATAAAAAAAGGGCTTAAAGTTACCTTTTTTGCCCTTTTTTTACGCCTTTTCTTCTACGCTGTTTTTTTTATCAAGTAATTATTTGGCAGCTTTGCTTTTGAGTAACGCCTGAATATTGGCCAAATAATCCTCTGCGGTTTTCTTGGGTTGATGCGCTGCCACTGATTTTTTCATACCAGGAGCATCGATATGTTCCGTCGGCAGTTCGTCGATAAATCGGCTAGGGGTGGTGGTTTTCATTTGCCCGCCTGCACGGCGCTGTGCAGCCATCGTCATGGTAAGCTCTTTACGGGCACGGGTAATCCCCACGTACATCAAACGTCGTTCTTCCTCGATGGATTCAGCAATAATGGAGTTTTTATGCGGTAATAGTTCTTCTTCAAGTCCCATGATATAGACATAATCAAACTCAAGCCCTTTAGCGGCGTGTAGCGTCATCAGATTGACTTTATTGGTATTTTCCTCTTCCTGCTGCTGCTCAAGCATATCAAGTAACACAAGCTTACGAATGACTGCATCAATGGTGCGATCATCGTCATCATCCGCGCGGTTAATCAGGTTTTGGATACTGGCGTATAAGGTCTCGATATTATCAATACGAATTTTTTCTTGCTGCGGGGTTTTTGCTTCGCTTCGTACCAAATCAATATAGCCAGTTTCATCAATCATTTGCTTGACCAGCGGCACAGGGTCGGGATGCTGGTATAGCTCTTGGGTGTAACGCTCGATAAAATCAGCAAATTCTTTAAGCTCGCCACTGGCTTTTTTGGGTAAAACATGCGTCAGTCCACTATGACCACTTGCCATCAAGAGCGAGACTTGGTGTTCTTGGGCAAATAGTCCGAGCTTTTCAAGACTGGCAGGTCCAAGCCCACGTTTTGGGGTATTGATAATGCGTAGAAAGGCACTGTCGTCTTCAGGATTTAGAATCAAGCGCAAATAGCTCATAATGTCTTTGATTTCACTACGGGCAAAGAACGACGTGCCGCCCGATAACTTATAAGGAATTTGCAGCTGACGTAGCTGAGCTTCCAACATACGCGCCTGAAAGTTACTACGATACAGTACCGCATAATCTTGCCAGTCATTGGCATTGCGAAGTTTGTGGGTGATGATTTCTTTGGCAACGCGCTCTGCTTCATCATCATCGTTACGACAATTGATGATGCGAATCAGCTCGCCATGCCCTTTATCTGACCATAATTTTTTTTCAAATAAATGCTCATTATTGGTGATCACTGAGTTGGCAGCGTGCAAAATACGCGACGTAGAGCGATAGTTTTGCTCAAGTTTAACCACCTTTAATTTGGGAAAATCCTCTTGCAGCAGTGCCATGTTTTCAGGTTTTGCCCCACGCCATGCATAGATGGATTGGTCATCATCACCCACCACCGTAAAACGCGGCTGCACGCCAACTAACAGTTTAATCAATTCATATTGCGCGGTATTGGTGTCTTGGTATTCATCTACCAATAGATAGCGTATCCGATTTTGCCATTTGTCACGTACTTGGCTATTTTCCTGTAATAGCCGTGTCGGCATCACAATTAAGTCATCAAAATCCACCGCATTGTAGGCACGTAGGTTACGCTCGTAGAGTTGATACAGCGTTGCAAATAGCATATCTTCAGGGTCGGTCAGCGTATCCGCTGCTTTGTCAGGAGGGATGAGGTCGTTTTTCCAATCCGAAATCATTTTGATAGCTTTACCGACCAATTCACGGCTCTCGGCACCGCTCATGTTGTCACGTACCATCAAATCCATCAACAGCCGCTTGCTATCTTCGGCGTCCATGATGGAAAAATTACCTTTAAGCGGTGTATGCAATAACTCGTAACGTAAAAACTGCAAGCCAAATTGGTGAAAAGTCGAGACAGTTAAGCCTTTGGTTTTGTCACTCGGTAACAATTTTTGCACACGGGCTTTCATCTCGCGAGCCGCTTTGTTGGTAAAGGTCACTGCGGTAATACGCTCGGCTGGCATTTGACATTCTTCAATCAGATAAGCGATTTTACGAGTAATCACCGATGTCTTACCCGAACCTGCACCTGCCAGTACCAGCAAGGGTCCAGAGACATATTGCATGGCTTCTTGTTGACGAGGGTTTAATTGGCTCATAGTCGCTTCCACCGTAATAAAAGTTGCTCAGTAAAAAATTGACAATCGACTATTATAGTCTAAAGCGCAAAAGATAAGGGCATAGTTGACGGTAAAATTTTGAGAAATAATCCGTGCAATAATCCATAAGCCAGTGGTTGTCAGTTGCTGCCATAAAAAAAAGATGCCGCATCGCATCTTTTGTTAATTTAATTTTCTGTTAATTGAATTGATAACAATAGATTAATTATGGGTAGACAATACCACCTGTTGGCTCGGCTGATTTAAGGTACTAACAACCGCATCAGTCGGACTTATTGATGGCTGAGTATCTGTTGTCAAATTAGCAGAAAGTTTAAAGCTGAGTGCCAAAAATAACATCATAGCCACTGCCATCATGGCGTTTTTGATTGGGCTATTAGAAATCGAACTATTAGAAATTGGTGCATTACTCATCATCTTATCCTCGATTAATTAGCTAACAGATACCACTCTCGTCTTTTATTTGTTATTAACCCCATTATCTGCTTATTTTTTTCAAAAATATAATGCCAAAAAGTAATCAATTATTGCAAAACGCTAAAAATGACGCCAAAAAAGGCTTGTCCAAACTTAGTAAGCTTAGCCAATAGGGGTAAATAAGAGTGTGTATTTTTGCTTTAGCTTTTTTACTTTAACTTATTGTGCATGAAATTGAGGGATAAACTAAGTTTCTATTTAGTAAATAAATGGATAAAAAAATAATAAAAGTTAGCAGATTTGTTATTCTTTATGACATTAAGTAACTTTTTATCACGCTCGTTAGCGTGCTCGATGCTTTTAAGCTAATAAATGTAACATCACAAAAAGGCGACACTGATTGATAAACCAGTGTCGCCTTTAGTTTTAATCAAATTTTAAGATATTATTGATTGAGCTGCTTGGCAGCCGTCATTGCAAAATAAGTTAAGATACCGTCGGCACCTGCACGGCGAAACCCTAATAGTGATTCCAAAATAACGTCCTCGCTTAACCAGCCGTTTTGTATCGCCGCCATGTGCATGGCATATTCACCTGATACTTGATAGGCATAAGTCGGCACGCCAAACGTGTCTTTGACTTCGCGTACCAAATCAAGGTAGGGCTGACCTGGTTTTACCATTACCATGTCGGCGCCTTCTTGGATGTCAAGGGCGACTTCATGCAGGGCTTCGGCGCGATTACCAAAATCCATTTGGTATTGTTTTTTGTGTCCGCCTTTAAGGTTGCCTGCGCTGCCGACGGCATCACGAAACGGTCCATAATACGCAGACGCGTATTTGGCAGAATACGCCATAATCGCCGTATTAATAAAATTTTCTCCATCCAATGCTTGACGAAGCGCGGCAATACGACCATCCATCATATCGCTTGGCGAGATGATGTCTGCGCCTGCACGGGCGTGGCTCAGGGCTTGTTTGGCGAGGATGTCAACGGTGATGTCATTGAGCACGTAGCCATTGTCATCGACAATACCGTCTTGACCATGACTGGTATAAGGGTCGAGCGCCACATCAGTCATCACTACCATCTCAGGTAAGGCATCTTTAATTGCTTTGATAGCAGTACAGGCAAGACCGTTCTCATCATAGGCGTGTTCAGCCTGTAGCGATTTAAGGCTTGGGCTAATGACAGGGAATAAATCAATGGTGGTAACGCCTAGACTGAGTAGTTGCTTAGCATACTCGATTAGCAAGTCCACGCTCAAACGCTCAACCCCTGGCATGCTTGCCACAGCTTGGCGCTGCTGTTTACCCTCAATGACAAACACGGGCGCAATCAGATGTTTGGGTTCAATGCTGGTTTCTTGCACCATGGCGCGGATATTATCGTTGTAACGTAGGCGACGTAAGCGAGTATTGGGGAATGAACGATTAAAAATATAACTCATAAAAACCTCTTGTTATCGAGTGAAGCTTATTATCAAGTAACGCAGAAATTGTATAAGGCTAAATAAGCAAAATTTGCTAGAATGATAATTTTTTAAAAAGCTATCTTACCACAATCTACTTACGCATGGAGGGCGCCGTGAGTTTAAACCCTGTAAATGCCAATCAATTAGCCGCTCAGTCATCGACTGATAGCACTAACATGACTGACATGACGTCTAAAGAAAATGATGAGCATTCTGATTTGGCAAACGAGTCGCAACTGCAGCTCAATGAAGACAGTGAGCATCACGCTATCAGCAAACCTAGTATTGATGTGCTAGGGCAGCAGCTCGCCAACATCATGTCCCAAAGCCCATTTGTGGCGCATACCTTTACTACCTATCATTATGAAAATGGCAAAGTATATGGTAAGGTCAAGTCCAATCCCGCCCTCATCGGCAATCCAAATTTTGAGATTTTGCATGGCGGTATGACGGCGACGCTATTAGATACCATAGGCGGGCTTGAAGGCATGCTGGAAATCTATCGTCGTGACCAAGGCACATTTGAAGAGCAGACCAAAAAAATCAAACGTATGGCAACCGTCGATTTGCGCGTTGATTATCTAGCCCCTGGTCGCGGTCATGAATTCATTGTCACAGCCGAAGTGATTCGTATGGGACGAAAAGGCTGCACCACGCGGATGATGTTGGTCAATGATGAAGGAAAACTCATCGCGCATGGCATCGCCAGTTATGCGTTTTAAAACAGCCATTTATAGTAAAAAACCCATAAAAAACCCACAGTGATGTGGGTTTTTTACTATAACAGCTTATGGCTAATCTAATGCACTAGTTCTAATGAGCTAGGTCTAATGTATTAGGGTTGGACGGTGGTTGTGGTAGTCGTTGTTGAGGTCGTTTTAGTAGTCACTTGGGCAGGCTGATTTGCTGCATCAGTAATTTTTTGCTGGGCACTATTGGCAACCTGTGACAACTTGGTGCTGTAATTCGTATGTTTTTCTGTGGGTGTTTCGAGCGGTACATCGCGACTCACCCCACCACCTAAAACTTGGTATAGCTGAATTTGACTGAGCAATTGCGACTGCTTGGTATTTAGAATACTTTGTTGGCTGCTATAAATCGAACGCTGTGCATCTAATACGCCCAAATAATTGTCCAGACCTGCTTTGAAGCGGGCTTGAACAATTTGATAGTATTTTTGGTTGGCAGCAAGCGACTGGTTGTACGCGGTCAACTGCTGATTTAACGTTGCGCGATTGGCAAATACGTCATTGACTTCTTTAAAAGCGGTTTGAATCGCTTTTTCATAAGTATTTAGCGCTTGTTGTTGCTCGATTTCACTCACTTGGTAATTGGCTTTACGTAGACCTGCATCAAAAATTGGCAAGCTCACACTCGGTCCGAAACCCCAACTAAATGCGCCTGTTTTAAACAAATCGCCTAAGCTTGAACTGGCAGCACCCACATTGCCCGATAGGCTAATGGTTGGATAAAACGCGGCGCGCGCGGCGTTAATATTTGCCCCTGCGGCTTTTAAGTTATATTCCGCTTGACGCAAATCAGGACGATACAATAACAAATCACTGGGTAAGCCTGTGCCAAAAATACGATTATTGGTGATGCTACTAATGCCCGCTGCGGGTAACAGGCTATTATCCACAGGGGCGCCTACTAGGTAGCGCAGGGCATTTTGGTTGGTCAACAAATTGGTTTGTGCTTGGGCGATAGACACTTTGGCGGCTTCAACTGCAGCTTGGGCTTGTACGGTACTTAGCTGCGAATCAAGACCTGCTTTAAAACGCAGCTGGTTAATGCGAAGTGAATCTTGGCGCGTGGCTAAGGTTTGTTTGGCAAGTTGCAGTTGTGCCAGATTATAGCTGTATGCCACATAGCTTTGCGCAATGTTACTAATCAAGCTAATTTGCGCGGCATCTTTGGCAGCAGTGGTGGCAAGATAATTTTGTAAAGCGGCATCTTTGAGGCTCGCAATACGTCCCCAAAAGTCAAACTCGTAACTTGACATTGCCAGACCGACATTGTAAGTACTACTAGGATTCGCATCTCTTGAATTTGTTGCACCGTAAGAATATGAGCCAGAACTATTGATAGTAGGCACATCGGCGATATCTTGGATTTGGTATTGTGCGCGGGCTTTTTGAATCGCCAAAATCGTGGCACTGATGTCTTTGTTGTTGTCTAACCCCAATTGAATCAGTTGTTTTAGCTTGGCATCACTATAAAAATCCTGCCAACGCTGAGACGCGATACTCGGCTGATTGGTGCCGCTAACAGTCTGACTGTCATAGGTTTCATAAGGCTGATTAATTGCGATATGCGGCTGCGCCACGACAGGCTCAGTTTTGGCTTTTGGAATGGTTTGACAAGCGCTGAGCGATAGTAGGGTGGCTACCATAGCGGTCAGGGGTACGAGGCGAAAGGTAGAATTCATATAACTTACCTGTATAAACATAATGTCTTTGTTATTGTAAAAGATTAAATGGGTAAAATGTTTACCCATTTATGTCTTATTGATGGTTTGATTGTGAACTGTCCTCAGGCTTATAGATACTCACCTGTGTGGGCTGTGTGACAGCGACAGGTTCAGCAGCATTAGGCGAGTAAGGTGATACGGGTTGTAAATCACCAACGTTGCCGTCATTGCCATCATTGGGGTGGTGCGGTTTGTTACCTTTAATCAGTGAGCGTATCCACACATAGAACATTGGGATAAAGAACACCCCTAGGATAGTCGCACTGACCACGCCGCCTAATACACTTGTACCAATCGCATTTTGGCTACCTGAGCCTGCGCCCGTTGCCAAGAATAAGGGCACCACACCAATACCAAACGCCAATGATGTCATAATAATCGGGCGTAATCGTTGGCGAGCAGCGACAGTAACCGAGTCATATAGACTATGTCCCAAATCTTGTCGTTCTTTGGCAAATTCAATAATCAAAATCGCATTTTTGGCTGATAAACCCACAACGGTCAGTAGACCCACTTGCAAATAAATATCGTTTGAAAGCCCGCGTAAACCGGTAAACAGCGCAGCACCCAATACCCCAAGTGGCACAACAAGTAGTACTGCAAAGGGAATTGACCAGCTTTCATACAGTGCAGCTAAACATAAGAAAACCACTAAAATCGAAATGGCGTACAGCATGGGTGCTTGGGCGCCAGATTTTTTCTCTTCCAATGATAAACCTGTCCATTCATAACTGATGCCTTTTGGCAGTTTGGCAATCATTTGTTCCATCGCAGTCATCGCTTGACCGGTACTCAGTCCTGGCGCTGCGTTGCCTTGTAAGTTCATTGATGACAAGCTGTTATAACGCGTTAGCGTAGGTGAACCATACTGCCATTCACCGGTAGCAAATGAGCTAAACGGAATCATCTGATTGTCACTGTTACGTACATACCACTTGTTGATGTCCTCGGGGGTGGTACGGCTCTCAGCTTCACCTTGCATATACACTTTTTTGATACGACCACGATCCATAAAGTCATTGACGTAGCTACTACCCCAAGCGGTACTAAGAACACTGTTAATCAGGCTCGGCGCGACACCCATCGCAGCAGCAGCATCATAGTTGACGTTGACTTTGTATTGGGGTGAATCTTCTTGTCCATTTGGACGCACGCCACTGACTTGTTTATTTTGCGCCGCCATGCCCAGTAGCATGTTACGGGCTTGCAATAAGCCTTCGTGACCTAAGTTGCCTGAGTCTTGTAGCTGCAGATCAAAACCCGTTGCCGTACCCAAACCTTGAATAGCAGGCGGTGAAATGGCATATACTTGGGCTTCATTGACTTGGGTCATAAAATAACCCATGGCGCGTTTGGCAATCGATTGTGCGGTATTTTCTTTACCAGGGCGCTCATCCCAATCTTTTAAGCGCACAAATGCCAATCCCATATTTTGCCCTTGACCGGCAAAACTAAAGCCATTGACCGTAAATACAGACTGCACAAGGTCTTTTTCTTGGGTTTTATAATAGGCGTTGACCTTTTCGATAACCGCTTGCGTTTGATTTTGGGTACTACCGGCAGGCAGTTGCACCAATGTCAACAGCACACCTTGGTCTTCTTCGGGAATAAATGAACTTGGAATACGGGTAAATAAGAACACCAATGCCGCAATCACCAAGGCATAAGGAATCATATATAGCCAGCGCATTTTGATACTGCGACCCACAAAGCTTTCATAGCCTTTACTAAGACGCATAAACATACGGTTAAATGCGCCAAAGAAACCGGTCTGATGCCCGCTGTGTTTGTCATGGGCTTTAGTGCGTTTGAGGATAGTCACACATAGGGCAGGGGTGAAAATCAAGGCAACTAGGGCAGATAGTACCATGCTGCTGATAAGCGTCACTGAGAACTGTCGATAAATCACCCCAGTTGAGCCGCCAAAGAATGCCATCGGTAAAAAGACAGCCGACAAAATCAAGGCAATACCAATCACCACTTTACTGATTTCGCGCATCGATTCACGGGTGGCTTCTAGTGGCGTCATGTCTGGATTTTCTTCCAGCAAACGCTCAACGTTTTCGACCACGACAATCGCGTCATCGACTAACAGACCGATGGATAACACCATGGCAAACAGCGTCAACACATTGATGGTATAGCCAAATGCGTACAAAATACCAAACGTACCCAGTATTACCACAGGTACTGCCAACGTAGGAATAATCGTTGCGCGCCAGCTTTGTAAAAACAAGAACATCACTAAGAATACCAGTGCAATCGCTTCAGCAAGTGTTCTGACTACTTCCTCAATCGACAAACGTACAAATGGCGTGGTGTCATAAGCAACTGAGGCTTTTAAGCCCGCAGGAAAATTAGGTTCAAGCTCTTTGAGTTTGGCTTCTACCGCGTTACGTGTGCTTAAAGCATTGGCGCCAGATGACAGTGAGATACCGATACCTGCCGCATCCTTGCCATTGTAGTGGGCAATGGGGCTGTAGCTTTCACTACCAATTTCCACTTTGGCGACATCGCCCAAGCGAATTTGCGCGCCATTTGTGTTACTTTTAAGCAAAATATTGCGAAATTGCTCTGGGGTTTGTAAGTAACTTTGCACAGTCACTGTGGCATTAATGGTTTGACGGGCTTCGTCAGTGGGTGTTTGTCCTAGCTGACCGGCTGATACTTGTGCGTTTTGCGCTTGAACTGCGCTGGTGATATCCGAGGGTATTAAACCATAGGTACGAAGTTTTTCAGGGTCTAACCAAATACGCATAGCATACGCAGAGCCAAACACATTGACGTTACCCACACCATCGACACGGCTGAGCTGGTCAACCACGTTGGAGTTGAGATAATCGGCAATATCGGCACGATCCATACTGCCATCTTCAGATGTCATCGCCAGTACCATCAAAAAGCCACTCGTGGACTTATTGACGTTGACCCCCATGCGCTGCACCATCTCTGGTAGCGAACTCATGGCAGATTGCAGTTTGTTTTGGACTTGGACTTGTGCCGTATCAGGATCTGTCCCATTCTCAAAGGTCAAGGTAATTTGTGCAGCGCCACTGGATGATGAACTTGAGGACATATACATCAATCCATCAAGCCCTTTCATTTTTTGTTCAATCACCTGCGTGACGGAGTCTTCAATGGTTTGGGCAGCGGCACCTGGATAAGTTGCTGAGATACTAATGGTAGGTGGGGCAATACGTGGATACTGCTCAATCGGTAATTTAAAAATTGCTAAGATACCCATCAGCATGATGAGCATGGCAATCACCCAAGCAAAGATGGGTCTATCAATAAAAAAGCGTGACATGATATCTCCCGTGCTTATGGTTGCGCAGTTTTGGCGGTAGTTGAGCTATTTGTTACGGTCGTTTTGGTCGTCGTCGTGGTAGAAGCATTGGTCGGTACCGCGGTTGAGGCTGGTGTAGACGCCACATAAGGCATGGCTTTGACTTGCTGATCTGGTTTGACTTTGGCGCCACCAACCATCACCACTTGCTCACCTTGTTTTAGACCGCTAGTGACAATCCATTGACCTTGGTGGGTACCTTGAACCGTAACTGGGCGTACTTGGATTTTATTATTGGCGTCAACCACATATACGGTTGATTCACCTTTGGCTGTACGATTAATGGCACTTTGTGGCAATAATACGGCATTATTGATAATACCTTGAATCAACTGGGCATTCACCATCATCCCGGGCAACAGCACAAAGTTATCATTGCTAAATACAGCACGCAGATTAACCGTGCCTGTGGTACTATCCACTTTAGCTTCTTCGAAGCGAAGTTGCCCCACCATCGGGTAGGTTGAGCCATCAGCGAGCTTTAACTGAACCTGTGCGGTACGCGGTGTGCTAAGTTTACCAGCCGCAAATTGCTGACGAAGCGCCAATAACTCGGCGGCTGACTGACTGATATCGACATAAATTGGATTAAGTTGCGAGACGGTTACCATCTGCGTCGTGCCCGCGGTGGCAAGCGCACCGACATTGACATTTGAGCGACTGGTGATACCACTAATAGGCGCTTTAACCACAGTACGGCTCATGGTGAGCTGATTGCTATTCACTGATTGCTGTGCGCCGCGAGCCGCTGCTTGGGCGGCATCAATATTGGCTTGTGCCACCCCGACTTGCGCCTGCGCATTTTTAACCGCTGCTTGAGCGGTACGCACGGCGGTTGCCCCTTGGTCATATTCTTGACTTGAGATAGCCTCAGTACCACGTAGCTGTTTTAGACGGTTTAAATTGGTTTGAGCCAGCGCAAGTTCGGCTTGGCGGGTTTCTAGCACCGCTAAGGCATTATTATAGTTGGCTTTTGCGGTATTGACACTGGCAAGGCTTTGGTCAAGGCTTGCGCGACTACCGGCAAGTACACTGGTGTAGCTATCGGTATTGATTTGATATAACGGCTGATTTTGTTTGACAAAAGTGCCTTCGCGAAACAACTGGCGGTCAATAATACCTGACACTTGCGGCGTAACGGTGGCTTGTTGATAGGCGACCACTTTACCTGATAACTCTTTGGTAAGTGGAATCGTCTGGAATGTTACAGGCTGTACATTGACTATTGTGGGTGGCATTTGCGCCTGTGCTCCTGCACCGCCGCCACTTTGTTGCTGGGCTGCTGTGTCTGACTTATTACACCCGATTAATAAGCTACAACTCGCTAATGACACCATGAACAACACTGGGTATCTCATACCAACCTCATAAAAAATAGGGAATCTTTGAAAAAATATTATAAAATAAATGCGACATTGTTGTCGCAATATTTACGATAAGACACAAAACTTTAGGATAACTAAATGATGGCTACATTACTACCTAGTAATCGGCAGCGGTTATTTTAAAAAAAAATATCCAATTGGGAAACCGACAATATTAAACAAATTAAGTGTTTAAGCAACAATTATTGCCTATTTGTATACATAAAAATTTTAAAATTACAAAGCCATTGATAGATTTTTTTAATAAGGAAACATTTCCCCATGACTTTAAGTCGTAACAAGTCACCTGATTTACGTGTTGTCAAAACCCATAAAGCCATCCGTGAAGCCTTTATTATATTGTTGTCCGAGCAGGATTACAACGATATTGCTATCCAAGCAATTTTGGAGCGCGCCAAAGTCAATCGTGCTACTTTTTATAAATATTATAGTGGTAAGGGTGATTTGGCAGGGCAGATGATTGATGATTTCAAGCAGGAAGTCAGCCAGCTATTTCAGGACAGGCTCAATGCCGATAGTCAAATGCTACAAATGATTATGGAAAATCATTCACAAAAGCTGTTTGAACGCCGCCAACAGATGCTTGCCCTGTGGAAAATCCGTACCCAAGACCACAATCTTTATCATGATATGTTTTTGATGGGTAAACAAAACTTTATTGAACTGGCTAAAAAACAAAAGGCGACCGACTATTTAACGGCGGAGGCGATTGATTACCAAGCCACCATGATGGCCACTATTTTTATGGCAAGTTTGAAATACTATTTTGAAAAAGATTTGCCATTACCGAAGAAATTGCCAGTGGATTGGCAACAAATGCTGGACATCATAAAAAGCTAGCCCAGTTGGCTGTCATAACGAAAATGATTAATAAAATAACTTGCTAATACCTCGACCAGTGCCACGGGCATATCGTGACCAAGCGCATCAATGAGTATCAATTGACTATGCGCAATATGCTTGGCAAGCGAATAGGCATGACTAAATGGAATGAGTTTGTCTTGTTTGCCATGAATGATGAGGGTGGGCTGGTGGATTTGTTTGTCAATATCGACCAGTGACCCCGTCGCCAAAATCGCCAGTAACTGCCGCTGCGTACCTTTTGGGTAAAAACGTCGTTTAAATAGTTTTTTAGCTTTGCTTAACGCCGCTTGTTCATCAAAGTAATCGGGGCTAGCGATGGTCTTGATGGTCTGCACAAACTGCTGGGTCAATGCGTCAGCATCTTGGCTTTTGGGTAGTGGCTGGGTAAAAGCCTTGATGGCTTCAATAGCGGGTGGGCGCGAAAAGGGTCGATTGTTACTGGTGGATAATAGTCCCAATTTTTCTACTTGGTGGGGATAACGCACCGCCATGATTTGCGCAATCATACCGCCCATCGATTGACCAATCACAAAGTATTTTTTGATGCCCAACATTTTGAGCAGTTGATAGGCATCTTCTGCCATGTCGTACAAATCATACGGTGTTTGCAGGTTTTTAAGCGGTAAACCCAGTCCGAATCTGCCCAGCAATTTGGCTTTATAAATAGGCGAATCATGAGCGGGGGTTAGTTTTTTGTGCTTAAGTTTGCTGGATTTGCCAATGTCGCGATTGTCAAATCGTACGATCCGAAATCCAGCAGTGATTAACGTATAGCAGAATTCATTGGGCCATACCAAGCTTTGCGCGCCTAGACCCATGATCAGTACAATGGTAGGGTGAGTAGGGTCGCCACCGACTTCAACATAGAATTTATATTTTGGGGTGCGTACCTTGGCGGCTTGCATAAAATCCGCGTGTTTGGAAGGTCGAAATTTAATGTCGATGGTGGCAGGTGATTCAATGGTGTCTAATGCCGATTGTTCTTGAGTGTTTTTGGCTTTTTCTTCGATAATTTGTTGTTTGATATCGGGTAATGAAGAGGGGATAGTATTAGACATACAGCATCCATAATTAAAAAGCTAACCGTCAAAAAGCCATCAATCACAAAACTATTAATCACGAAGGTATCAGTCAAAAAGGTATTAATCAAAAAACTAGCAAAGTTTTATGACGACTTAATGACTTAGGGTTTACCGTGCATCGAATTGGACATCAAACTGATCACCCCCCCGCCTTTATTAATAATTAATAAAGCCGTTGACTGGCAAGCGTCATCAAGTCGAGTAAACCTTGGCGGTATTGTGAATCAGGCAAGGTCAGCACGGCTTGTCTAGCAATTTCGCTTTCTTGCATCGCTTTGTCACGGCAATACGCCAGAGCACCACTGTTTTTGACTATCTCAATAATTTCGTGGGTATCTTTTACTTCACCTGTCTGAATGGCAATCCGTAATTTTTCATGCGTATCCCCCGTGGTCATTTCAAGCGCTTTAATCAGCGGCAAGGTGGGCTTGCCTTCAGCGATATCATCACCCACGTTTTTGCCGAGAACCTCACTGTCACCGACAAAATCGAGCACGTCATCAATGATTTGAAAGGCATTACCAAAGTGCTGACCAAATTTGGCGAAGGCGTCATTGTATTCAGGGCGATTTTCCAAAATAGCCACGCCTTGACTTGCCATCATAAATAGCCGAGAGGTTTTACCGTCAATGATTTTCATATAATCGGCTTCGGTAGCTTTGGGGTCATGCTGATGTTGGAGCTGCAATACTTCCCCTTCAGCGATATCACAGGTGCCATCTGAGAATAACTGCAATAACGGCAACGAGCCAAAACCTACCAAAAGATTAAATGAACGGGCAATCAGATAGTCACCGACCAATACAGCCGTTGCATTATCCCACGTTGCATTTGCGGTCGGTTTACCGCGGCGCATGCCTGACGCATCAATCACATCGTCATGTACTAACGTTGCGGTATGCAGCATTTCAGTGATTGCGCCCAAATGCATGGCAGCTTGTGAGGGCTCATCGTTACAAATACGTGAGCAAAGTAGCGAAATAAGCGGGCGCATACGCTTGCCGCCTGCATTGATGACATGCTGACTCACCGACATGACCAGTTTGACTTTTGAGCTTAGACTGCCATACACCTGCTTATCCATAATCTCGAAATCGTCAGCGATAATAGATTGAATCTGCTGATAGGTGACAGGCGTGCTGTTACTGTCTTTGGTAACAGTATTGATAGCAGTGGATGTAGGATTTGATTGTTGATTGTCTAGCATAGGTTGGCTCAAAGCTTGGAGTGAAAATTCGTGAAATTTGGGTTGTGGTGAAAGTCGGAAAAATCATACCATACTGCCGTTTTTTGTGTAAGTTATAGCTGTGTATTTTTATTGGCGACTTGTATTACTCAGTGGCCATTGCGTTGAGAAACGCGCAATAATTTATCAGGCAAAATCGAGCCCGCATCCGTGAAGTTTTACTTGATTTTAAAAACTAAAAACGTTAAAATCGCGACCTTATATTTCCCTGTGTATCCGTCGTAGAAGTGTTATCGCCCTTGGTAGCCACGGTGTACGGGTTTATTGGAGCAACCAAGATGTATGCAGTAATCAAAAGTGGTGGTAAACAACATCGCGTCGTTCAAGATGAATTTTTAAAAGTTGAATTGCTAAAAGCTGAAAAAGGCGATACCATCAAAATTGAAGACGTTTTAATGGTCGTTGATGGCAGCGATATCAAAATTGGTCAACCTGTGGTTGCCGGTGCAGTGGTCGAAGCTGAAGTAGTAGAACATGGTCGTGGCGAAAAAGTACGTATTGTAAAACACAGACGTCGTAAACACTATCATAAAGAACAAGGTCACCGTCAATGGTATACTTTGTTAAAAATCAAAGCAATCACTGCTTAATTGACTATTTCAAACACATTAATCTCTAGGAGACATCGACATGGCACATAAAAAAGCCGCAGGTTCTACCCGTAACGGTCGTGATTCAAACCCAAAAATGCTTGGCGTAAAAATCTTTGGTGGTCAACAAGTTGTTGCTGGTAACATCATTGTACGTCAACGTGGTACAGAATTTCACGCAGGTGAAGGTGTAGGTATGGGTCGTGACCATACATTATTTGCTTTAACTGACGGCGTCGTAAAATTTGCTGTTAAAGGTAAATTCAATCGTCGCTACGTATTTGTTGAAGGCGCAGCTGAATAATCATTCAGCTTGTTGTTAAACAAATTAACCCAATAAGTTGCACTTATTGGGTTTTTTATTGCCTGTATCCCAGTGTCTTAACGGGTTTTGGATGCTTTCAATGGCTTGGCATTGCTTGGTCAGTACCAAGCCAGTACATAGCCAAAACTTTCTTATCGCTCAGCTATTGTTACATTTGTTACAACTTCAACAACAATCATTGCATGGGGCGTCTGGTAGGGTAAGAAAAATTTAGCGACAATATCTGTCAGCGAATTTAGCTTAACTTGTTAATTTTTAATTTATTGATTAGCCTGTTGGGCTGATATTATTTTTGAATACTTTTTCTAAACTTTTAACAATTTTTATTGAATGAGGAACCTACCATGACAACATCTACCAATAAAATTATCAGTAAATTAGCCACCGGTACATTATCAGCATTATTGATTACCAGTATGCCGATGACAGTCGCCATGCAACCAGCTAATGCCGCTGTCGCCAACTCAGCAAGCGCGGCAACAAACTTAAATAATCTACTTAAAAATGTCAAAAGCATGACGGCTAATTTTAGTCAAACTACCTCTGGCGCAGGTGGTAAGGGATTGAGTAAGGTATCAAGAAATTTCTCAGGTACTATGGCCGTGCAACGCCCAAACCAATTTCGTTGGCAGATTGATGGTACGGCATCGCAACTGATTGTTGCCAATGGCAATACGCTTTGGATATATGATAAAGATTTAAATCAAGCGACCAAGCAAAATGTGAGCAATCAAGTAGGGGATACCCCAGCACTGATTTTGTCAGGCGACCCCAGCAAAATCGCTAATAGTTTTAATGTGACCCAGCCGATTGCTTCAAAAAATTATTACGTGCTCTATCCAAAAAATGGCAATGCCAATTTTAAAAGCTTAGGTATCGCTTTTAACAGCGGTAATCCTGTCATGATGGTATTAAATGATAATTTGGGACAAACCACCACTATTCGATTCTCCAATGTGAAACGCAATACGTCAATTGCCAGTAATCAATTTAGCTTCACGCCACCTAAAGGCGTGGATGTGATTAACCAATAAGTATTTATCTATTTCATTCAATGAATTATTTAAATGATTTTTGGCTGATAAACCCTGCTTATGGCAGGGTTTTTTTGCTAAAGTGTTGCTATTTAATTAACGGTTAATTAACGGAAGATTGAAGCCTGCTACTAGCATTTTTTACATAAAATGAGTAAACTATCCGTGTTTTAGCCAGTTAACAGCAATATATAGTTACTTTTGTTAAAATACGCATTTTTATAAAGTGATGTAATGCTACTTTATATTAGGTTTTCATCGTGGTTTTAGCAATATATTTGACTAGCCTGTTTAGTAACTAGCCAATCACTCACCGATTACAATAATGGTCAATGGATGTGCAGCGGGGCAGCTTGTTAGCTGGTACGAGGTAATCTTAAGGAAAATAGTTCTTAAGACGTTATCTGCCATCGTCTTTGTGATATTACGCTTGAGCCAGACGGGCTTGGTGGAAGTATCAAAAATATCGTCCCAACTTGAATTGCATAACCTACGTAACGGTTAGTCGTATTGCCCAGGAGTATCCTCATGATTCCAGTCATTGATTGGTCTGCAATTGTATTTATTTTGGCAGCCATAGGACTTTGTATTTTCATGCTTGTTGTACCAAGATTGTTAGGTGGTACTTCTAAAGGCTTTCAAAAGCAAGAAAATTTCGAGTCGGGTGTGGTCAGTGCTGGTTCTGCCAGAATTCGTTTATCTGCAAAATTCTATATCGTCGCTATCTTCTTTGTTATCTTTGACTTAGAAGCATTATATCTATATACCTATGCGGTATCGGTCAAAGAAGCAGGTTGGCTGGGATTTTGGACCGTTGTGCTGTTTGTGGTAGAGCTATTAATCGGTCTATATTATCTGCTCAAACTAGGGGCGCTTAACTGGTCACCTGCAGACAAAAAGCCAAAACCAAAACGTTTGGCTGCGGCGCCTGCGGGCTTTAATCTGGCGGATATTACCCGCTTTAATGGTATTGAAGAGTTAGAAGTAGACCCTACTGGTAAAATCCCTGCACAGTTGTCTGGCGCAATGAACCAAAACCCAAACAATAACGCGGTAAAATAATAACCCGACTTTGCAATCTATGTTGCAAGGTCTTTTGCATTTGTAGTGACATAGAGCGAAATCCTGCTTTAAAAATCAAGGTGATCGAGCATTATGAAATATACATTAACCAAAGCCAATCCAGATGCCGACAGATTTCCAGACCAAACCCGTCAAATTATTGACGAAGAGGAAGTCAATAAAAACGTCGTCATGACGCGATTAGAAGATTTGACCCATAGCCTTGCAAACTGGGGCCGTAAGCATTCATTATGGCCATTTAACTTTGGGACCTCGTGCTGTTATGTGGAGTACGCAACGACATTAACAGGCGTGCATGACTTGTCGCGCTTTGGCGCTGAGGTTATTCGCGCGTCACCACGCCAAGCTGACGTGATGATTGTGGCAGGTACTTGCTTTATGAAGATGGCGCCTGTTATTCAGCGTCTCTACGAGCAAATGCTTGAGCCTAAATGGGTCATCTCAATGGGTGCCTGTGCCAACTCAGGCGGCATGTACGATGTGTATTCAGTGGTGCAAGGCGTTGATAAAATCATTCCCGTCGATGTGTACATCCCTGGTTGCCCACCACGTCCAGAAGCCCTGATTCAAGCCATCATGCTGCTGCAAGAATCGATTACCAAAGAACGTCGTCCACTCGGTATTCATGTCAATGACCAAGGTATCTACCAACCTGTCATGCAGCCAGAACGTGACCGTAAACAAGCCGAGCGCATCGCGGTCAAAAATCTACGCAGCCCAGATAACATTGAGTAATGCTAGAGATTGATTAATGCTAAAGATTGATGATTGCTAGAGTCAATCTCTGGATAGATTTAGGATGAATTCTCGCTAAGTAAAAGCTTATCGAATTTCGTTCAAAACAAAAAAGGTATTCCACTACCTTCTTAATAATTGTGAATGAGGAAAGTGCCACTCATGGTAACGGTAACTGATAATCAAGCACAAACTGATGTCCCAGCAGTGATTGCAGAATTAAATCGCAAGTTTGAGGGGCAGTTTGTTGTACAAAAAACCTTTGACGCTTTTCCCACTATTTGGGTCAGCCGTGAACAGGTCATCGAAGTACTCCTGTACCTTCGCACCTTGCCACAGCCTTACGTGATGTTACTGGATATTTCAGCGATTGATGAGCGCTTACGCCAGCATCGTAAAGACAGGGATGGCAATGCCTTACCTGACAGTGATTTCACTGTGTTCTATCACTTAATGTCGCTAGAGCGCAATACGGACATCCGTATCAAAGTGGCGCTCAAAGAAGCTGATTTGCACATCCCAACGGTAACCCGCATTTGGCCCAATGCCAACTGGTATGAGCGCGAAGCGTGGGATATGTTTGGCATTACCTTTGATGGTCACCCCCATTTAACCCGTATTTTATTGCCAAAATACTGGGAAGGTCATCCACTGCGTAAAGAATACGCCTCTCGTGCGACTGAAGTACCGCCTTATTATCTCGATAAAGGCAAGCAGATGTTTGAGCAGGAGAACCTACGATTTGTCCCAGAAGAGTGGGGCATGAAACGTAGTGGCCGTGACGAAGACTTTATGTTCCTAAACTTGGGTCCTAACCACCCTTCGGCGCACGGTGCCTTTCGCGTTGTCCTTCAGCTAGACGGTGAGGAAGTCATCGACTGTATCCCAGACATTGGTTATCACCATCGCGGCGCTGAAAAAATCGCTGAACGCCAAACTTGGCATTCATTTATTCCTTACACTGACCGTATCGATTATCTGGGCGGGGTGATGAATGAATTACCCTACATAATGTCAGTGGAAAAACTGGCAGGCATTACGGTGCCGGATCGCGCGAATACCATTCGTATCATGATGAGTGAGTTCTTCCGTATCACCAATAATTTGCTGTACTGGGGTACCTTCATTCAGGATGCGGGCGGTATGACGCCAGTATTTTATATGTTCGCCGACCGTCAAAAAGCGTATGATGTAATTGAAGCGGTAACCGGTTATCGTATGCACCCAGCGTGGTTTCGTATCGGCGGTACCGCGATGGACCTGCCAAACGGCTGGCACAAACTGGTTCGTGAATTCTTAGATTGGATGCCAAAACGTATCGATGAATACGTCAAAGCCACTATGAAAAACAAGGTGCTACAACTGCGTACCCAAAACGTTGCCCAATACGATGCTAAATCTGCACTGGCTTGGGGCGTATCAGGTCATGGACTCCGTGCCACCGGTATCCCTTACGATGTACGTAAAGCGCGTCCTTATCTTGGCTATGAAAATTTTGATTTTGAAGTGCCAATTGAGTTTAATGGCGATGCGTATGACCGCTGTTTGGTCAAAATTGAAGAAATTCGTCAGTCACTACGTATCATTGAGCAATGTCTTAACAACATGCCAATGGGGGCATACAAAGCCGATCACCCACTGGCTGTCCCACCACCCAAAGACCGCACCTTGAATGACATTGAGACTTTGATTAACCACTTTATTTCAGTATCGTGGGGTCCTGTCATGCCAGAAGGCGAGTCCTCCTTTATGGTGGAAGCAGTGAAAGGCATTACCAACTATTATATTACGTCTGATCGTTCAACCATGAGTTACCGTACCCGTATTCGTACACCGACCTTTGCGCACTTACAGCAAATGCCGTCAGTCATTAATGGTAGCTTAGTATCTGACTTAATTATTTATCTAGCGTCAATTGACGTTGTTATGGCAGACGTTGACCGTTAGGAGAAAACCACCGATGAAGATTGTAACTGATAAAACCCCAAAGGTGGATGTCGCAAGCATTCTAACCGAAGCAGAAATTCACGACATTCATGAATTTATGCATCACTACCCACAAAGCCGCGCGGCATCACTTGATGCGCTAAAAATTGTCCAACGCCGTAACGGCTGGGTGGATGATGCACAAGTCAACGCGATTGCTAATATCTTAAAAATCCCAGTCACCGATGTGGAAGGGGTTGCAACATTTTATAACCGTATCTACCGCTCACCGGTTGGTCGTCATGTGATTTTGGTCTGTGACTCGATTGGTTGTTATCTGGTAGGTGCAGAGAATTTAGGTCAAGCTTTTGAGCGCACCTTAGGCATTAGTTTTGGTCAAACCACCCCAGACAATCGTTTTACTTTATTACCCATTTGTTGTTTAGGTAACTGTGATAAAGGTCCGGCGGTTTTGATTGATGAAGATACCTACGGTCCTGTCCAAATTGAAGAGATTGCTGAATTGCTGGAGCAATACGCATGAATATAACCCGTCAAATTAATAATCGAAAAATTGGCAAATCACCCAGTCAATTGGGCGAGCAAAGCATTCCTATTTATGGTGACAAAGCGACAGCGACCAGTGAGACCAAGCCCCTGACTTGGCGTTTGGCGCATTATGACTCAGTGCTAGATTTGGCAACCTATGAAAGCCTAAAAGGGTTTGAAGGTCTAAAAAATGCCTTGGCTAAATCTGCCAAAGAAGTGGGCAACATGATTAAAGATGCCAACGTGCGTGGACGTGGTGGTGCAGGCTTTAATGCAGGTCTTAAATGGACCTTTATGACGCCACCCGATGGCGGACCCCGTTACTTGATTTGTAACGCAGATGAGATGGAACCAGGCACGTTTAAAGACCGTTTACTCATGGAGCGCCTACCATTTCAGCTGATTGAAGGGATGATTATCTCAGGCTATGCCATTGGCGCAACCGCGGGGTATATTTTTATCCGTGGTGAGTACATTGAAGCCGCCAAACGCCTAAATAATGCATTGGATGAGTGCCGTGCCAAAGGGTATTTAGGCGATAATATCTTAGGTTCAGGCTATAGCTTTGATTTACATGTGCATACCGGTGCAGGCCGTTATATCTGTGGTGAAGAAACTGCGCTCATTAACTCACTTGAAGGTCGCCGTGCCAATCCACGTACTAAGCCACCCTTCCCACAAGTATCAGGGGCATGGGGTCGTCCCACTGTGGTCAATAACGTAGAGTCTTTAAACAACATGCCGGGCATCATGCTGCATGGCGTAGAATGGTATAAAGGCTTGGCGCAAGGCAAATCAGAAAACCCCGGCACCAAAATCATGGGTTGTTCAGGTCTAGTTAATGACCCAGGGCTATGGGAACTGCCATTTGGTACCACCGCTCGCGAAATTATTTTTGATTATGCCAAAGGCATGAAAGACGGTCGTAAACTAAAAGCTTGGTTACCAGGCGGTGCATCAACTGACTTCTTAACCGCCAGTGATGAGCATTTAGACCTGCCAATGGACTTTGAACCCATCATGAAAGCGGGTAGCCGTTTAGGTACCTGCTTGATTATGGTGGTAGATGAAACGCAAGATATGGTGTCACTGTCGCTCAATTTGCAAAAATTCTTTGCCCGTGAATCCTGCGGTTGGTGTACGCCTTGCCGTGATGGGTTGCCATGGGGGGTCAAAACCTTGCATGCCATCGATACAGGCAATGGTCAACCTGTCGATATTGACGTGCTGCGCCAATTGACCAAAGATTTGTGGTTAGGTAAAACCTTCTGCGCCCACGCACCGGGTGCGGTTGAGCCATTACAAAGTGCGTTAAAATACTTTTTACCAGAATTTGAAGCTAAAATTGGTAACAATGTGGTGCCTGAAGAACAATTGTCCCCAACGGGCGTGCCTTCATTTGCAAACAGCGAAAAAGTTGAAGTGTATCAACCGGTTAAGGCCACCAATGGACAATCAGTGTAAGGAATTAACATGGCAATTATTCATATAGACGGTCAAGACGTCGAAGTTGATGGTGCCGATAACTTGCTACAAGCTTGTTTATCGCTTGGCATCGATATCCCTTATTTTTGTTATCACCCTGCATTGGGCTCGGTGGGTTCTTGCCGTCAATGTGCCGTCAAGCAATATAATAACAAAGAAGATTATGAAGCCGGTCGTGGTCGTTTGGTCATGTCCTGTATGGTCAACCCGACCCCAGACATGTGGATCTCAGTGACTGATGCAGAAGTGAAAAACTTCCGTAAAAGTTTGGTTGAGTTCTTAATGACCAACCACCCCCATGACTGTCCAACCTGTGAAGAGGGCGGTCATTGTCACTTGCAAGATATGACCTACATGTCAGGTCACAATCATCGTAAATACCGCTTTACCAAACGTACCCACCAAAACCAAGACTTGGGTCCATTTATCAATCATGAGATGAACCGCTGTATCGCGTGTTATCGCTGCGTGCGTTATTACAAAGACTACGCAGGTGGTGAAGATTTGGGCGTTTACGCATCAGCAAGCCGTGTGTATTTTGGTCGTGATAAAGACGGTCAGTTTGAAAGTGAGTTCTCAGGTAACCTTACCGAAGTTTGTCCAACCGGGGTATTCACCGACAAAACTCACTCAGAGCGCTACAATCGTAAATGGGACATGCAATATGCCCCAAGCATTTGTCATGGCTGTTCGGCAGGTTGTAATATCTCAGCAGGTGAGCGCTATGGTGAATTGCGCCGTATCGAAAACCGTTTTAATGGGGAAGTCAACGCTTACTTCCTCTGTGACCGTGGTCGTTTCGGCTATGGCTATGTCAACCGCCAAGACCGCCCAATTCAAGCGATTGAAACACTAGGCGGTAAACAAACCAATCTGAGCATTGACCATACTATCGATACCATCAAAAACCGGTTACAAGGCAAAAAAGCCATCGGTATTGGTTCACCCGTTGCCAGCCTTGAATCAAACTATGCGCTCAAACGCTTAGTCGGTGCCGAAAATTTTAGCATTGGTATTACCAATCAAGAAAAAACTGTGGTACAAAAATGTATCGATGTGTTGACCACAGAAAATATCCATAATCCAAGCATGCGTGAGATTGAGGATTATGATGCGGTATTGATTTTGGGTGAAGATATTACCCAAACCAGTCCACGTATTGCACTGGCTGTACGCCAAGCGGCAAAAAATCGCGCCAAACAAATGGCAGATGCGCTAAAAACGCCAGATTTCTTGGCAGAGCCTGTGGCTCGTATCGGTCAAAAAGACTATAGCCCAATCTTTATTGTGGATGTCAAAGATACGCGCCTTGATGATATTGCCGAAGTAAGCTGCGTCGCTACCCCAAGCGATATCGCTGAATTAGGCTTTAGCATTGCTGAGCACATGAAAACGTTGGCTACCTCACAATTACCAAAAGATTTGGTCATCGATGAAGACGATAATGCTGATATGCAAGCATTTGCTAAACGTATCGCGCAGACGCTGCTTAAAGCAACCAAACCACTTATCATCTCAGGCTCATCACTGTATCACACCGCTATCATAGAAGCGGCGGCACAAATTGCCAATATCGCTGAGCAAAAACGCGGTGAAGTGGTCATCTATGAAAAAGGCGTGGTTGACACCCACAATATCCAAGTGGATGCAGAGATTGCCAAAATCGATGCAGAGCAAGCCAAGCTCAAACAAGAGATGGATGAAGCGGCATTTGCTGAACAAGCCAAGCAAGTTAAACGCCCAAGCCGTATGAACCCGACCAAAGGCTATCAAGAAAAAGCAGGTTTGTACTTGTCAGTACCTGCTGCCAATAGCATAGGCGTCAACTTACTTGGTGGTAAAGCGATTGATGAATTAGATGATGATGCCGATGTGGTGATTGTCATGGAAAATGACATCAGCCGCCGCCTAACCGCTGAGCAAATGAACCAATTGCTAATCAACAAATCACTGATTGTACTTGATCATGAAGCTTACCAATGGCATAACCAGGCTGATGTGATGGTACCTGTAGCAACCTTTGCAGAAGCGGACGGCACACTAATCTCAGCAGAAGGTCGTGCACAGCGTTTCTTCCAAGTTTATGATCCTGTTTACTATCGCCCGCAAAGCATGGTGAAAGAAAGCTGGCGTTGGTTGCATGCGGTAGAGTCTGAGCTCAATGGCCGTGCGATTGACTGGACGCAGCTTGATGATGTGATTACTGCAGTCGCAGACACCAATCCACAATTAGCCGCAATCAGACAAGCAGCACCATCAGCCGATTACCGTATTACCGGTCTAAAGGTCGCGCGTGAGCCACGCCGTTATTCCGGTCGTACAGCGATGCGTGCACCGATTTCTGTGCATGAGCCAGAGCAGCCGAAAGATATCGATACGGGCCTGACCTTCTCCCAAGAAGGTTATGTGGGCACCCAAACGGATTCATCAATGATTCCATTTGCTTGGTCAGCAGGTTGGAACTCACCGCAAGCTTGGAATAAATACCAAGATAAAGTGGGTGGTCATCTCAAACATGGCGATCCAGGGGTGCGTATTTTTGATGCGTTAACCGCATTGCCAAAACGTGAGTATATTGCGCCTGCGGCAGCTAGCCAACAAGGTTCCACCCAGCTAGTGCCTGTGTATAATATTTTTGCTAGTGATGAACTCACTGCCCGTAGTGAAGTGGTTGCCTCACAATTGCTGCCAGCTGCTTTTAGTGTATCAACGGATGATGCGGATAAATGGCAGCTGCAATCAGGTGATATGTTAACGGTCACAGTGAAGGGTGTAGCGACCACATTGCCTGTGCAGCTTGTCGATTATTTAGCCGAAAGCTGTGTGGGCTATCCTGTGGGTCAGGCGGGTGAATTAGAAGCCTTGCTAGCGCAACCCTATACGGACATCAGTATCGTAAAATCAGCAACTACCAACACTGTCACCCAAGCGGTACCACCAGCTAATAATGGTGGCGTGACAGCTCAAGTAACTCCAGGGGAGGGGGTATAATGGATTATTCTGTTAGACAGATGCCCGATTTACCTGCATGGCTGGCTGGGGTAATGTCCCCTGAAGCTTGGTCAATTGTATTTTTGGCAGTGCAATCAATTGTTATTTTCTTGGCGGTGGTGATTTTTGCCGCGTTGATGATTCCTTATGAACGTCGCATGTTGGCACTGTGGCAAGACCGTTATGGTCCAAACCGTGTGGGTTGGCAAGGTTCGCTACAAGTTGCCGCGGATATGCTCAAAATCTTCTTTAAAGAAGACTGGACACCCAAATTTGCCGATAAATTTATCTTTGTCTTGGCGCCTGCGATTTCATTGTTTACCGCTTTAGCCGCTTATATCATTGTGCCAGTTACGCCATCACTCGGTGGTGCAGACTGGAGCATCGGTATTTTGTTCTTTTTTGCGATGGCAGGGTTGGCGGTTTATGCCGTGATGTTTGGTGGCTGGGCATCAGCCAATAAATACGCCTTGCTCGGTGGTCTACGCTCTGCTGCCCAAACCATTAGTTATGAAGTCTTTCTAGGATTATCGCTAATGGGTGTGGTGGCATTGGCAGGGTCATTTAACTTACGCGATATCGTATACTCACAAGCCGGTGGTTTTTGGCACTGGAATGTGTTTGGTCAAATTTTAGGGTTTTTAACCTTTATGGTCGCAGGTGTGGCAGTCACCCACCGTTTCCCATTTGACCAGCCAGAAGCAGAGCAAGAATTGGCAGAAGGTTACCATGTTGAATACTCAGGTATGAAATTTGGTATGTTCTTTGTCGGTGAGTATGTGAATATCGTGTTGGTATCATCGCTGATTACTATTTTATTCTTTGGTGGTTGGTTGCCATTATTTGATGGATTGAGTTTTATCCCGCCGATTATTTGGTTCATGTTAAAAACGCTATTTTTCATGACCATGTTTGTATTGGCGCGTGGGGCGTTGATGCGTCCACGTTATGACCAAGTAATGAACTTTGGCTGGAAAATTTGTCTACCCATTACCTTGATTAATTTACTCGCGACGGCGGCCTATGTATTGTGGCGCACTCATGGTGTAGGGTAAGGTGGAGATTAACGTATGTATTTGACTATGGTAAAAAACACGATTACGGGTTTTGGCTCAATCTTGCGCACCCTAATCATGGTCGCAAGTCATGCGACCCGTAAACGTGATACGATTTTATACCCAGAACAACCTGTCCCTGTACCGCCGCGTTTTCGGGGGCGTATTGTATTGACACGTGACCCGGATGGGGATGAGCGCTGTGTGGCCTGTAATCTATGTGCCGTCGCTTGTCCAGTGGGTTGTATTTCACTACAAAAAGCGGAACGTGAAGACGGACGCTGGTATCCAGAGTTTTTCCGTATTAATTTCTCGCGTTGTATCTTTTGTGGTATGTGTGAAGAAGCGTGCCCGACAACGGCTATTCAGATGACGCCAGATTTTGAGATGGGTGAATATAACCGTCAAAACTTGGTGTATGAAAAAGAGCATTTGTTAATTTCAGGCCCGGGTAAATTTCCTGACTACAATTATTACCGTGTGACTGGGATGGCGACCAAAGATAAACCTAAAGGGGCACACCAAAATGAGTCTGCACCGATTGATTTACGGAGTTTATTGCCATGATAACCGGAGCAACGATAGGGTTTTATTTATTAGCGATTGTCGCTATTTTGGCTAGTTTGCGCGTGATTACTCGTACCAATCCTGTGCATGCGTTATTAAACATGATTGTCACGCTGCTAGCATTATCAGGTATTTTCTTTGCCTTAGGGGCGCCATTTGCCGGTGCACTTGAAATCATCGTTTATGCCGGGGCGATTATGGTATTGTTCGTCTTTGTGGTAATGATGCTGAACTTAGGCACCCAAAGCACCTTAGAAGAAGAAAGCTGGTTGGCATCCTCGGCTTGGGCAGTGCCGGCAGGACTTGCATTTATTGTAGGTTTAACCTTGTTTAGTTTGATTGGCATGAAACATGGGTCTGAAGGAATGATGCCAGCGTTTATTGGGGTGGAGCCAGTCACGGCAAAAATGATCGGTGCTAAATTATTTACCGAATATTTATTGTTGGTCGAAATTGCAGGGTTTTTATTACTAGCGGGTTTGGTGGCGGCTTATCATTTGGCAAAATCTGCCTTGGATGATGAAAACGAAAGTCATAACAGTGAGCTTGGTAATACTGTACAACCTGCGGTAACGAATTTTATTGATAAAGAGCCCAGCCAACCGGCTGTGTTACGCGAAGTTCAGGAGGAGAAGGCATAATGGGACACTTTCCATTAGAGCATGTGCCATTAGAGCACGGTCTAATCTTGTCAGCGATTTTGTTTGCCATTGGTTTTTGTGGTGTGATGGTAAGACGTAATTTTTTGTTTATGTTGATGAGTCTTGAGATTATGATGAATGCTGCTGCCTTAGCATTTGTAGTGGCAGGTAGTCGCTGGGTCAGTCCTGACGGACAAATTATGTTTATTTTGGTGCTAACTTTGGCAGCCGCTGAAGTCGCAATTGGGTTGGCTATTCTTTTACAGTTTTATCATAAGCGTGGTCATTTAGATGTCGATACGGCAAATGAGATGAAAGGGTGAAATCAAAATGAGTATGTTACCTTTAACCTTTATGCTGCCGCTGATTGGCTTTCTGATTCTAGCGACCATGCGTGACCGCTTAAGCGAAAACGCAGCCGCAGTGGTCGGTGTCGGTAGTATGGGTTTGGCTGCTTTGTGTGCCTTGATGGCAGGCAGTGATTTTTTAATGAACCACCCACAAGGCGCTGTCATTAATCAGACATTGTGGACGTGGATGCAAGTAGGTAGTTTTGCCCCAAAATTTGGTCTCATGCTGGATGGTTTGGGCGTGACCATGATGGGCGTGATTACCGGTGTCGGTTTTTTAATTCATATTTTCGCGTCATGGTATATGCGCGGTGAAACAGGCTACGCAAGATTTTTTAGCTATATGAACCTGTTCGTCGCAAGTATGTTATTACTTGTGCTTGCTGACAATTTAGTGCTGTTGTACTTAGGTTGGGAAGGCGTTGGTATCTGTTCTTACTTATTGATTGGTTTTTATTATCACGAGCGCGCCAATGGCCGTGCTGCGATGAAAGCCTTTACCATAACCCGTGTGGGTGATGTGTTCTTAGCGTTTGGCTTATTCTTGTTGTTCCGTGAATTGGGTACGTTAAATATCTCAGATATCAATGCTAATGTATCGCAAATGCTAACGTCGGCAGGGTCAACGGTGACTATTTTTGGTCATAGCTATCCTACCATTAAAGTTGCGGCTGTAATGCTAGTGCTTGGTGCGATGGGTAAATCTGCACAGATTCCGCTGCATTCTTGGCTTGCCGATGCGATGGCAGGTCCTACGCCTGTTTCAGCCTTGATTCATGCGGCAACGATGGTTACCGCAGGTGTGTATTTAATTGCCCGTTTACATCCTGTGTTCTTATTGACCCCTGATGTATTGGCAAGTTGGGTGGGTATTGTTGGGGCAACGACATTGTTGGTTGCGGGTTTCTGTGCGCTGGCACAAACCGATATCAAACGTATCTTAGCTTATTCCACCATGAGTCAAATCGGCTATATGTTCTTGGCATTAGGGGTAGGCGCTTGGCAAGTTGCGATTTTCCACTTGATGACCCATGCGTTCTTTAAAGCTTTATTATTCCTAGGGTCAGGCGCTGTTATCTTGGCTTACCATCATGAGCAAAACATCTTTAAAATGGGCGGCTTGTTTTATAAAAATAAATTCCTATTTGCGGTGTTTGCGATCGGGGGTGGGGCGCTTGCTGCGATTCCTTGGATTACAGTGGGTTATTACTCAAAAGATGAAATCATTTGGGAAGCCTTTGCATCAGGTCATATGAATTTATTTTGGATGGCAGTGGTGGGTGCATTTTTAACCTCGATTTATACGTTTCGTATGATTTGGATTGTGTTTTTTGGTGAAGAAAAAACGCCTATTCACGATCTTAAAGGTTGGACATACTGGCTGCCGCTTGCGGTATTGCTAGTGTTATCAACTGCAGTGGGGGCGATGATTCATCCACCATTAGCAGGCGTATTGCCACAGAGTTTTAGCGTGATTCATCCTGAGGTAGAATCAGGTAAGCACACGGCAGAAATGATTGTGATGGCTGCAATGTTGGCGGGTTTGATTGTGGGTGCTTTCTTGTTTGCCCTAGATAAAGGTCGCATCGTGAGTAAGTTTAACCAAACAGGTTTGGGCCGTGCGCTTAATTACTGGTGCTATCATGGTTTAGGCTTTGATGCTTTGTATGACATTGTGTTTGTTAAACCATTCTTATTGATTGGTAAGTTGATTAAAATTGACCCGATTGACCGTACTTGGAATATTTTACCCGCCCTATCGCTGGCAGGTAACCGAGTGGCGACATGGTTCCAATCAGGCTCGATTCGTGGGTATGCTGCAAGCTTCGGTCTTGGCATGGCAGTATTGTTGGTGTTGGTAATGATGATGATAGGGAAGTAACAGTTATGCAAAATAATCTCTTATTACCCGCCTTGATATTTATTCCAATCATTGCAGGTTTTCTGTGCTGGTTGGTTGAAAAAGTTGATGAACGTTTTCCGCGTTGGATTGCGTTTCTTGGCATGCTATTAACGTTTTTGATTACGGTAGCTATTTGGCAAAACGGTAACTTTATTGGTGCAGCACAAACCATTGCGGAAGTGACTGCTAAACCGACTTGGTTGGCAGAGTTTCAACTACCTTGGATGCCCTCATTAGGGGTCAGTTTCCATCTAGCCATTGATGGATTATCGCTGCTGATGGTGAGCCTAACAGCCTTCTTAGGTATGATGGCGGTGGCGTGTTCATGGGGTGAGATTACTCGCCGTGTGGGCTTCTTCCATCTCAATCTACTTTGGAGCTTGGGCGGTGTTATTGGTGTTTTCCTAGCAATCGATATGTTCTTGTTCTTCTTCTTTTGGGAGATGATGTTAGTTCCTATCTATTTCTTGATTGCAATCTGGGGACACAATGCGATTGGTGGTAAAACCAAAGAATATGCGGCAACCAAATTCTTTATTTATACCCAAGCATCGGGTCTGATTATGTTGATTGGTATTTTGATTTTGGTGATGATTCATGCATCAACCACAGGTCAAATAACGTTTAACTATATGGACTTGCTCGGTACAGATCTTGGTAAATGGCAATATCCCATCATGCTGATGTTCTTCATTGGCTTTGCGGTTAAATTACCAATTTTCCCATTGCATGGCTGGTTACCCGATGCGCACGCACAGGCACCGACTGCAGGCTCGGTGGATTTGGCTGGTATTTTGATTAAAACTGCGGCGTATGGTTTATTGCGGTTTGTTCTGCCATTATTCCCAGAAGCCAGTGCTCAGTTTGCACCGATTGCAATTACCTTGGGCGGTATTGGTATTTTCTACGGGGCTTGGCTTGCGTTTATGCAGCAAGATATCAAGCGGTTACTGGCTTATACCAGTATTTCACACATGGGTTTTGTGGTACTTGCGTTGTATGCCGGTACGTTAATTAGTTTCCAAGGCTTGATGATTCAAATGTTGGCACATGGTCTTAGCTCAGCGGCATTATTTATCATGAGTGGTCAGCTTTATGAGCGTCTACATACCCGTGATTTGAGCCAAATGGGTGGTATGTGGGGTCAAATGCGTTATTACCCACCGTTACTTATGTTCTTTGCCGCGGCATTATTAGGTATTCCAGGTACTGGTAACTTTATTGGTGAGTTCTTAATTCTTCTAGGGTCTTTTGCCTCGCATCCTGTGGCAGTGGTGTTTGCCACCTTTAGCTTAGTCGTTGCAGGTTTATACGCATTAATTATGATTTATAAAGCATTATTTGGTACGCCAACAGCGACGATTGAAAAAATGTCACCGATGCGTGATATCAATGCGCGTGAAGCGGCAATCTTGTTGGTGCTTGCGTTTGGTTTAATATGGTTAGGTCTATATCCGCAATCATTCTTAGATACCTCTGATCACAGTATGCAGTGGATTAGTGAGGCATATCATGTCCAGCAAGTTGTACCTACTTCTCAAGAGCCATTTGCTCATATGGAGGTAAAATAGATGAATCCTATTATTCCATTTGCTAGCAATGTGCTCATGCCATTGTTTCCAATGATTTTAATTTCAATTACCACGGTGGTGGTGATGATTGCCATCGCCATGAAGCGTTCAAATTTTGTGGCAGGCACCCTTAGCGTCATTGGTCTTAATGCTGCCTTGGTTGTTGTGTTAATACAATTATTGGGTGGCAATCCTGATAGCATATTGCATGGTCTGTATGAATTATTTACGCCATCGCAAGGCTTGATTGCCCCCTTATTTGTGGTGGATAGCTTTGCCCAGTTCAATATGGTGATTATTTTAATCAGCTCATTGGCGTGTTTTACCTTGGCGTATGGTTACATTGAGGGCTATGGTGACAACAAAGAAGAATTGTATTTGCTAATGCTTATCTCAACATTGGGCGCGCTGTTTATGGTATGCGCTGATAATTTAGCCTCTTTCTTTGTCAGCTTAGAGTTATTGTCGGTACCGCTATATGGTATGTTGGCTTATACTTATGCGCGTGGTAAATCGTTAGAAGCAGGTTTCAAATACCTCATTTTATCGGCGACAGCCTCTGCTACCATGTTGATGGGTATGGCATTAATTTACTCAAACACAGGGACTTTATCCTTCCGTCAAATTGGTATGGCAATCGTGCCCATGTTTCAAAATGGTATGATTATGCCGATTTTGGTGGTGGGTACGGCATTAATGTTATTTGGTATCGCCTTTAAACTCTCAGCGGTACCATTTCACACTTGGACGTCGGACGTTTACCAAGGTGCGCCTGCACCTGTGGCGACTTTCTTAGGCAGTGTTTCCAAAGTAGCTATGATGGCGTTAGGGTTACGTTTTTTATTGTCGACGGCAACCTTAGCCTTGCCAGCAGTCAATACCTTGATTGTGGTGATTGCCAGTTTATCGATGATTATCGGTAACGTACTGGCGCTTCGTCAGCAAAATATAAAACGTCTGTTAGCTTATTCCTCCATTGCGCATATCGGCTATGTGTTAGCCATCATCAGCGCCGTGAAAGTTGAATCAGCAGGTTTTGTCAGCCTGTACATGGCAGTCTATGCGTTTACTACTATTGGAGCGTTCGGTGTCGTGACTATTATGTCAAGCCCGTACAAACGTCAAGGTGAAGCAGAATTGGTTGACAACTTCCAAGGTATTTTTTGGCAACGTCCTGTACTGACCGCTGTATTGACTGTGATGCTATTATCATTGGCAGGTATTCCATTGACCGCAGGCTTTATCAGCAAATTCTTTGCGATTTTTGCTACGGTTTCAGCGCAAAGTTGGTGGCTCACTGCCATGATTATCGTGGGTAGTGCAATTAGCTTGTATTACTATCTAAATCTTATGGTCACCTTGTTTAGACGTCCCCAAGCAGTGCAACCGCACGATGCAGTCAATCATTGGGGTGTTCAAGCAGGCGGCATTATGGTGTTGTTGGTGACGTTAGCAGTATTGTACTTCGGTATTTTCCCCGAAACGTTATCAAAAATTATCACGCTAGTTCGTCTGTATTAATCCAACTTTAGTACTGCGACATAAAAAAGCGTATCTTAGCTCATTAAGGTACGCTTTTTTGTTTATAATGATGCAAAAAAATGGTCAAGATAACATGTCAGATGATAAAAGTATTCGCGTTAAAGTGATTGAAGTGACCCGTTGGGCACCCACTTTGCTAAGTTTTAAAGTCACGCGTCCCGATGGCTTTAAATTTACCGCAGGACAATTTGTTAGGCTCGGTATCCATGGCAAAGATTTGCAATATTTTGGACAAAACCATGAGACCAAGCTAATAACTTCTGAGACGCAAGTTTATGAGGAGCAAGGTCATGAGGCGCAAGGTCAGCCCATTGACCTTGATGGCTATGTGTTTCGCGCCTATTCCGTTGCATCTTCACCCTATGATGAATTTATTGAATTCTTCTCGGTGGTCATTCCTGAGGGGGAATTTACCAGTAAGGTTAATCATATCCAAGTGGGCGATAGTTTATTGCTTAATACCACGCCATTTGGCTATTTGACCTTAGCCCGCTACCAGTTACCCCTGCCCAATGATTTATGGTTGCTGGCAACAGGCACAGGTTTAGCCCCATTTTTATCGATTTTAAAGACTATCGATGTATGGCAGCAATATCAGCGCATTATTTTGGTGTACAGCGCACGCACCTCACAAGAGCTTGCTTATCAAGCGGAGATTGGGTCGATTAAGTCAATCTATGGCGACAATGGGGCGGCGTTTGTATTCTTGCCTATTGTCACGCGGGAAGCGGATTATGCCGGGGAAAAAGCGCGGATTCCTAACTTGATATTGTCGGGCAAGTTAACCCAATTGGTAGGGCAAAAACTGGATAAAGAGCGCAGTCACGTGATGGTGTGTGGTAACCCACAAATGGTCGAAGATACCAAAGAAGCCTTAAAATCGATTGGATTGACCATGAATCGCCGCGGCGAAGGCAATATCGCCGTTGAAAACTATTGGTAAGCACCTCGTTAACTGGCAAAGCACAATCGGTAAAAAAATCAGTAGGGCAAAAGCGGTAAAGGATGAGTAATACCCATGAAAAATACTAAGCCGCTTTTGTTGCGTTAGTGGCCACTGCAGGATTATCCGCTTCGGTAATCAATTGTTCACTACTACCTATGTTGAGAATTTCACCGACGTTGGCATTGGCTCTCATTAGGAGCTGCTGTTCAGCAAGATAGCCATGATTCACCTGCACCTTGCGCAGCGTTGCCATGATTTTTTCGTTTTTCTTCAGCCAGCGACCAATATCGAGATACAAAATATCATCTTTTTGGTGCACCAAATTGATTTTCTCCAAAATCATGCCAAGCGGGTCTTTCTTTAACACCCGTTTAAAAAACCAAAGCGCCGCATGAATCGCTTTTGATTTCAGATATGAATCTGAATACAAGGCAATGACATCGGTGTCAGTCAGTTGCTGAAATACCAGGCGCTGGCGATAACGGTCAAATTGGGCATGTACCACACCTAAATTGACAGCAAGGTCAGCGTAGATGCCATTATAGTTAACCGTTGCATACAGTCGAAGCCAGCCTTCATGAATCTCCAGATGCATACTCAATATCGCTTTGACTTTTGCCACCACAAATTTTTGAATGGCATCGTTTAGCTGCTTTTCGGTGGCGGGCACGATAAACTCTTGACCGGCAAAATCTTCAATTTTCTCATACCACGTTTGCGATTTTTGCATCAGCTCACGTGCAATTTCTTCAGAATGGATGGCAAAAAATTCATCCAGTTGCGTTTTGCTTGTTATCACTATCGTTTCTCAGTTTTTTTATATTTGTATTGAAAGCTATTATTGTAGTCAGTTTTTGGGCATTGTAAAGTTGCTAATCATAAAGTCATTAATCATAAAGTCACTAATCATAAAGCTACTGACCCGTCTACAAAAAATCTTGTACCAGTAGTTGGTAACCATTAATTACTACTTATTAATTGCTCACCACTGATTGCTAATGGCGTATGAATTTAGCTTCAGCCAATGTTTGATTTAATCTATAATATCTGCGCGTTATAATACATGAGTGATTTGTATTTTTTTAGCAAGGTTGTAGAGAAGATAGCGTCGTCATCGTTCAAAGGGTTATATTTTGGTGTATAGCAAAGACAGTCACCGTGATGTTTTTCAAAAGTTAATGCCACATACTGCGGCTTGCAAAGACAGCGTCATGCTATTTGCTACGATTACGGCAGTGGTAATTCATGCGGCTGTTATTTTTGGTATCCAATTTGAAGATAAAAGCTCACCAACCGCAGCGGTGCAAGAAGTCACCACGGTATTGACCGAAAACCTGCAAAAGAATGAAAAAGCCGATTTTATTGCCAATGCCGGCCAGCAAGGTGGGGGTGAGTCCAACGAAAAGCTACGGCTTGAAAACAATACCATGAGTCCCTTAGAAGACCAAGCAGTCAATGAAACCGATGATATCGTGAGTCAAGAACGCCAAACGCGTCAAGAAGCGTTTCAAGAAAGTTATCTACGTACCACGTTAAGCTTTGAAAAAATCCGCAGGGAAAATAATAATAAGAAACAAGATGATAGCGAAAATCTAGCCGCGCAAGAACAACGGGTACAGGCACAAATTGCCACCCTTGAAACCAAAATCAGCAGTAACCGCCAATTACTAGCCAAAAAATCTGCGGTCAAAACTATCAGCAGTAACTCCACCACTACGGGTGAAGCCGCGCGCTATATCGAGAATTTTCGCCAACAAGCCTATCATATTGGCAACCAGCAATATCCGCAAGAAGCCCGCGCCAAAGGCATCAAAGGCGATGTCATGCTGATGGTGATTATTGAGCCTAACGGGCAAGTCAAATCCATCAAAGTTTTACAGTCATCAGGCGCTACCATCTTGGATGAAGCAGCAAAAAATTCGGTGCGTAAAGCCGCGCCATTTGGTAAGTTCTCAAAGGAAATGCAAGATTATTTGGAGCTGCGCATTATCCGTACTTGGCGATTTGGTGATACCTTAACCGTCGATGACCAAAACCCCGCAATTTAACTTTTCACTAACTATGCTAAAGGCTGTCCTATGTCAACCGTACTACACAAAGAATTGGCGCTATTTGACCTCGATAACACCCTCATTGATACTGATAGTGACTATATGTGGGGCGAGTTTTTGGTCAAACATCATCTGGTAGAAGAATCGCTGTATCGTGCTAAAAATCGGGAGTTTTATGAGCACTATATCGCAGGGACGCTCGATGCGGTCGTCTATAATGAGTTTGTGGCAGGCTTTTTAAAACAGCATACTTTAGCCCAATTACACGAATGGCGTGAACAATATTTGCAAGAAGAAATTGCGCCAAAAGTGCGTCCAAAAGCGGTTAACGCTATCCAATCACATTTACAAGCGGGGCACGATGTGGTGGTGATTTCCGCCACCAATGCCTTTGTGGTCAAAGCGATTGTTAACAAATTATTTTTGGTAGCGGAAGATAATATTTTAGCCACTGAGCTTGAAGTCACCAAGCAGGGATACACGGGTAAGGTCGCAGGGCAGCCAAACTTTAAAGAAGGCAAAATCATTCATTTAAAAAATTGGATTGCTCAAAAAAATGCGCAAGGCATTACTTATACCAAAACTTATGCCTATTCGGATTCAAAAAATGATTTGCCGCTATTAGAATGGGCAGATGTGGCGATTGCGGTCTGCCCCGATGATACCCTACACGCGCATGCCTTAGCGCATCATTGGGCAGTGGAAGATTGGTCGATGAAAGCACAGGCGTAGTAGGCGACAGCTAAGATGAATCCAGTGACAGATTCAGGTATAATAGCGTATTTTTCATAGTAACACGTTAAGGTAACCTCGCATGGAAATCAACCCGTATTTAGAGCATATCAAAGACTTAACTGACCGTGGCAACCAGCTTCGGGGGTATCTTTGACATCGAAGCCAAGCAAGAGCGTTTGGAAGAAGTCAATTTAGAGCTTGAAAACCCAGAATTGTGGAACGACCCAGAGCGTGCCACCAAAATCAGTAAAGAAAAATCGCAGCTTGATAATGTCATTGGCGTGATTACCGCTTTAGACGACAAGTTAGAAGACGCCAAAGCCATGATTGACTTAGCGGTGGAAGCCGATGATGCAACGCTATTAGCAGACGTACAAGCGGAACTCGATGAGGCCGAAGCCAAAGTCGCAGATTTAGAGTTTAAGCGTATGTTTAGCGGCGAGATGGATGGTAACAACTGCTATGTTGATATCCAGTCAGGCTCAGGCGGTACCGAAGCACAGGATTGGGCAGAGATGCTGCTGCGGATGTATTTGCGCTGGTGTGAATCACATGGCTTTAAAGCCGAAATCATGGAACTATCAGCAGGTGGGGTTGCAGGGATTAAAAGCGCATCGATTCATGTCAAAGGTGACTATGCGTTTGGCTGGTTACGTACCGAAATCGGTGTGCATCGGTTGGTAAGAAAATCACCGTTTGATAGCAATAACGGTCGCCACACGTCGTTTGCAGCGGTGTTTGTATCGCCTGAAATCGATGATAATATTGAGATTGATATCAATCCTGCCGATTTACGCATCGATACTTATCGCTCAAGCGGTGCAGGCGGTCAGCACGTTAATACCACCGACTCTGCGGTACGTATCACCCACCAACCGACAGGGATTGTGGTTGCGTGTCAAAATGAACGTAGCCAACATGCCAACAAAGACACGGCAATGAAAATGCTACGCGCCAAACTGTACGAACGTGAAATGATGCAGCGCATGGAAAAGCAACAAGCGCTAGAAGATACCAAGTCGGATATCGGTTGGGGTAGTCAAATTCGCTCGTATGTGCTGGATGACTCGCGGATTAAGGATTTGCGTACAGGGGTGGAAACATCGAATACGCAGGCGGTGCTGGATGGTGACTTGGATAAATTTATCGAAGCGAGCCTAAAAGCAGGGCTTTGATTTAACTGCATTGGCCACAATAACCCATTGCTAATTTATCCCCACTTGCTAAAATTAGAGGGTCAATTTTTTAGTTGACGCTCTTTTTTTTCATAAGGATTTGATATGCTGTACCAATGGCAAGACAAAAAACCCACCTATCAAGCACCCTTCACAGGCTGGGTCGCAGACTCGGCTGAAGTCATCGGTGATGTGCATTTAGCTGATAACGTCAGTGTGTGGTTTGGCGCGGTGATACGCGCGGACAACGCGCCGATTTATTTGGGCAAAAATAGTAATGTGCAAGAAAACAGTGTGATACACACCGATGAAGGTATCGCCGTCACTATTGGCGAAGGCGTGACGATTGGGCATTTGGCGATGCTTCACGGCTGCAGCGTTGGTGATAATAGCTTGATTGGTATCGGTGCGATTGTGCTCAATAATGCCCAAATCGGCAAAAACTGCATCATCGGTGCCAATGCGCTTGTCACCGAAAATATGCAAATCCCAGATAATTCCATCGTGATGGGAAGCCCAGCTAAAGTTGTCAAAACCTTGCCGCAGGCGCGTGAAGTGATGCTTCAACAATCAGCATTACATTATGTTGAAAAAGCAAACGCCTTTAAAACGGGACTTAAACCCATAGCGATTGAGTATTAAGTTGTTATAAAGTAATTCAAAAAAAATTAGACCAAAAAAAAGGATAGTCAATTTACTATCCTTTTTTTATGCAGAACATGATTAAGCGATACGTTGTCTTAACGCTGTGGCACGTTCTACCAACGCCGTGTTGTTGCTGTCTTTGATTTCATCAAGCAAGCGTTTGGCACTGTCGTATTCCCCTAAATTCACATACTGTTCTGCCAAATCTACGTTTAACGTATCCGTGTCGATATCCTTAATCACATCCAGTATCGCTGATAAATCCTCAATGACTGGTGCTGTTGTTAGGCTTCCCTCATCTGCCATCGATGTCGTTTCAAGACTAGCGGTTCGGGTCGTAGTTGTCTGATTAGTTGCTTGAGTAGCTGTATCATCAAAAGACAAATCAATCAGGTCATCCGATATGACAGGCTCAGTAACCAAGACATTTGACGTAGGGTCTTGCGCTTTGGTCGTGTCATCGTCTAGCGCAAAATCAAACATATCATCTGAGATAAGTAGCGAATCAGATTGGCTAGGGGCTTTGACTTCTATAGGAGCGTTGACTTCTGCCAAGTCAACAACAGGCTCAGCGACTGATGGGGTAGCAGCTGTGGCTAATGTGGCTGCTTCTGCTTGGCGTAGTAATTCATCATCCAAATCAAACGATGTAATATCTGTGGCTTCATCACTTGCAACCGGTACAGAAGTTGCTGCATCGGAAGTTAGATTGCTAGATGCTTTGGTATCTGACGCGTCAAAGCTTAAGTCGGCTTCTGTAGTAACGTCATTGGTTGGAGTAACCGTAACCGCTGGCTCAGCGTTCAACTCAAAGTCGAAATCAAAATCATCTGCGATATTGTTGTCAGCGCTCGGTGCAGCCGTTGGGGTCGTTATCATTGGTTCTACAGCAGTAGCGGTAGGTGTTGATTGCGTCTCTGGTAAACTAAAATCAAAATCAAAATCAAAATCACTGTCGCTAATAGCATTGTTATTGACGTTACTTGCCGAAGTGGTGGTTACAAGTTCCTCTTTCACTGGGGCAACAATTTCGGTAGGCGATTCTAGGGCAGCGACAGTCTCAGCGGTCGCGGGCTGTTTGCTAGTTAGATCAAAATCAAAATCGTCAAAAGTTAACTCATTTGATTGTGATTGCGCCGCGGTAGTCTCAGTTGTTTTAGTGGCAGGCGAAACAGGTGCGATTTTGGTTTCAGGCACATCGAGTGCAAAGTCAAAAGCTAACTCATCATCGGCATTGCTGCTAACACCATTAGCTAGGGTTGCTGGCTGTGCCGCTTCAGTGACGCTCGGCATGGCAACCTGTAAAGTGCTGTTGACGGCTGGCTTATCACTGTCTTGTTTAAAACCTGGCAAATCAAAATCAAGTCCATCTGATTCAACACCTTCAGCGGTATGGGTCATCGCTGTGCTGCGTGCATTTATCGATTGTTCTTCATCTACCAGCATTTTTAGGTTATTGGCTTGGGTGGTGAGATCAATATCGTTGAGTGCCAATACCTCTAGGTAGAAGGCATTAAAGTGCTGATAATCTTTAGCCAAGGCATAGCTATTAAGTAAAGTAAAATTCAACCCGCTATGTGAGGGATGATTTTTTAGCGCACGACGTAACGTTGTGATAGCGCCATCATAGTCTTGGTTTTGAATCAATTGCTCAGCCGCTTGTAACTCATGCTGCGCACTCTCGGCGGTATTGAGGGTTTGAACAGTCTGTAAAGTCGTTTGCGGTAGGTCAGGTGCAGCTTGGCTTGGCATCTGCGATTGACGTTGCAGTTCTAGTTCGCGCTGCTGTTCAGCCAAGGTTTTTGGACGTTTAACTTGGGTCTGAGTATCAACCGTTGTCTGGTTCTTACCCTTTTTCATCAAGAAAACGCCAGCAATAATCACCAAAATCACCACTGCTGCGATACCTATCATTATTGGATCCATCTTTCACCTCATCGTTACGGTAGATAGTTATCATTAGGGCATAGCAAGATATAAGCTACCGCTTTATGCGACTAATGAATCACCACAAATTTGTTGTACGGTATGAAATGACACAGCACACAGGCAATATCATCCACGCGCTGTATTATTTTTTGTTTAACTCTTTTAAGCGTTTTTCTAATTGGGCAAGCTTGGTGTTTTGTATTTCCAAGCGATTTTCAGCGCCCACTAAGTCTTGATTGAGTTTGTTAACTTTAGTGGCTTGCTGGGCGGTAGCTTGGCGTTTTTGCTGCACTTGAGCCGCCACTTGGGATGACATCCCTTTGCCTACCTTGTTGTTGGTACTTTGACCTCGCACTGACCCATTGGTATGGCTGGGTGCGATGATGGTCATTTCAGATTTTTTAGTCGCTGCGTATGGCCGCGGTGTTTTTTGTGCTTTAAGTGTCTTTTTTGTCGTTTTTAGGGTGGCTGGTTGCTTGGCAGCAGATTTTGCTGCGATAACAGATTTTTTGCTTGCGACACGTCTTTTGTTTTGACGATATTGTTGTCGCGCTTTATTAGCCGATTTTATCCCAATTTGTGAAGGGACTACTTTGTATTTTGGGATGTGTAATTGGGTATTGGCGACAAGTTTGGTTGGGTCGTTATCGGGGAACGCGGTCGGATTGGCTGCCATGATATCTGCCATCACTTGATCCACATCTTTGCGGTTTGCCGCTGCGATATTACTGGCGATGGTCCAAAGGTTATCATTGCGCTGTAGTGTATAAGTGGTTGTCTCGCCAATGATTTGCGGGTTTTTGGCGCTGTACTTAAATTTGGATTTGGATTTGTCTGAAGGTTGATTGCCATAACTAGCTGCTGGGCTTGGCAATTGATTATCTGCGGCGTTTGTTTGGATGGGGTTTTGCGGTTGTGGCACGACTGGCGTATAGACAGCGTTATTTGGCTGAACAGATCGAACCGTTCGCGTCTCTTGAATACGTAGGTAGTCACTGTTTTCGCTAGCCAGTGTCATTGGGGCTGCACCAGCGGGCATACCAGTTGTAGGTAAATTAGGCAGCTGGTTGATGGTGGTTGATTGCAATGTTATCGGCTGCAGGGGTATAGGGTCGGGCGACAGAACAGGCAACTGCACAGGATTGGCCGAACCTATGACGATGTTTTGCGCAGGTGATTGAAAAGCCGTGGTATTGGCTTGCGTGGTGATTTTTTGTGCGCTGTCGATGGGCATCAACAAGGTTTTTGGCAGCGTTTTGGTCACGCCATTTTCCGTGATATTGAGCACCACATCGGTAAATGGGGCGTTAATCGCACGTTTGGTGGTCAATACAATCTGACCGCCATTGCTACTGGTTGGGAAAAATTTGATTTGAATATCAGCATCTTTTGACAAGCCTAGCTGACGATACACATCAGCTTGGGCGACTTTGACAGAAAAAGTTCTTGGATTGATATCACTGACATTAATACTAGCATTTAAAGGTTGGTTTTGTTGGGTTTGTACATAAGTATCGCCAATATTGACGGCATAAGCGACAATGGGAAGCGATAAGGGAAAACCCAATACCAAGTGTACAGAGTATTTTTGCCAAGACATAAAAAATCCTTGCTGAAGGTATCATAGCCTAGTTAGAGGTGTTAAAAAATGCCTACTTGTGTGGTCGCATGGTAGTCAATATACCGACAGGCAATATTCAAACATCAAATTAATCGATAGTCCAACAACTTGACAAAAGTTTCAGTCAAATTATCTGCTCAACTTTACACTTTTTGTCCAAAACTCTCAATAGTCTGACTCGCTTATTATTGGCATAAAGCTTGGGATAAAGCCCGCTGCTGATATCACTTTATGTGTGGATTGATACGTGGATTGATGCTTGGATAATGACGCTGTACTATTAATATCCTGACAATACCCTGATAACGGCAATCCCTGTTTACTGGTCATGGCGTTTTTTAGGGGTAAATAATGCATTAACACTATCAGATTTATCTACTCAGGCATAAAAAAACACGCCCTAGTCAGCGTGTTTTTTTATAAAACCTTGGGTTTATAATTGATTGCGGATAATCGCAAGTGTGCGGCGTAATGGCTCTGCCGCGCCCCATAACAACTGATCGCCCACGGTAAAGGCGGATAAATACTCACCACCTAGATTCATCTTACGAAGACGACCTACGGCAACTTTAAGGGTGCCCGTGACCGCCACTGGGGTCAAACGCTCAACCGATGCAGACTTGTCATTTTCTACTACATCTAGCCACTCATTGCCACTGTTACGAAGCGCAGCTTCAATTTCTTCTAGAGGGATGTCTTTTTTTAGTTTGATGGTCAAGCCTTGTGAGTGACAACGCATGGCACCGATACGCACGCAGATACCATCAATCGGCACAATGTTGGCATTAGTCTTGTCTGCATCATTGCCTAAGATTTTATTGGTTTCAACACAGCCTTTCCATTCTTCTTTTGATTGTCCGTTTTCTAGCTGCACATCAATGTAAGGAATTAAGCTACCAGCAAGCGGCGCACCAAAGTATTGTTTTGGGAAGTCGCTGCTACGTTGTAATTCGGCTACCTTACGGTCAATCTCTAAAATTGCGCCTGCCGGGTTATTAAGTTCGTCTGCGACGCCATCATGGATGTAGCCCATGCCTTTGATAAGCTCACGCATGTTATTGGCGCCCGCACCACTTGCCGCTTGGTAAGTCATCGCAGATACCCATTCAACCCAATCACGTTTGAACAACTCGCCAATCGCCATCAACATCAAAGATACCGTACAGTTACCACCGATAAAGTCTTTTTGACCATTTTTGATAGCGTCATCAATGACATTGCGGTTGACTGGGTCTAGGACGATGATGCTATTGTCCGCCATACGTAGGGTGCTTGCTGCATCAATCCAGTAACCGGTCCAGCCTTTATCACGTAGCGGTTGATGGACTTCTTTAGTATAGTCACCGCCTTGACAAGTAATAATGGCATCACAAGCCGCTAAAGCCGCTAAGTCATGCGCATCTTCAAGCTTGCTAGGGGCAATCCCATTTGGGGTAGGGGCATCGCCACCGGCATTACTGGTAGAGAAAAACACGGGGGTAATCCCTTCAAAATCGTTTTCATCTATCATACGTTGCATTAATACCGAACCGACCATTCCACGCCATCCGACCAAACCTACGCGTAGCTGACTCATGATAACCCTTCCTTACTGTAAACAAAATAAAATAAATAGTGCAGAAAATTCACATTGATTTTTCAATTAGTAACCTGTTACCTTGCCTGTATTTGTAAGGTTTTGCAAGTGAATTTTTTTTTACATGGGGCATCTATTTAGCTATAGATGGTAGGCTGATAGCGATGTCACGGTGAAAAATAGCGTTTGGCAACACAACTGCAATTTATCAGCATTATTTTTGCGGCTACTATATCGCCATGCTATTGATAACAAGCTAATGATAACAAGCTAATATTGACCAACGTGAAATGCAATATAACATGAAAGGATAGACAATGACGCTGTTGTTACAGTTGCTAGCAGGTTTTGTGGTTTTTGCAACTTTTTGGGCGACCATCCCTAGGTTTGAATGGTGGTTTAGGGTTGCTGATTTTCCCAGAAATCAATTGATTTTTTTGGGGGTGGTGGCGCTCATTGGCTTACTTTGGCTGGGCGCTTTTGACAGTCGTTGGCAGATGGGATTGATTTTACTGCTGCTTATTGCCCTGGCTATGCAAGCGTACATGGTGTTGCCTTATACGTTTTTGTGGAAGAAACAAGTGCAAACGGCACAGCCAAAATCACGCGATTATCAAGTGAAATTGTTGGTTGCCAATGTGTTGACGACCAATCCAAATAAACAAGCTTTAATTAACCTTATCCATACCCATCAACCCGATATTGTATTGACACTCGAAACTGACCAAGTGTGGCAAGACGCCTTAAGCCCCATTGAGGCTGACTATCCATTTAACGTCAAAGTGCCACTCGATAACTTATATGGTATGCATTTGTACTCAAAGCTTGAGCTTATCAATCCCCAAGTAAAATATCTGGTGGTTGATGATATTCCATCGATTCATACCCAAGTTCGCCTAGCCATGGGAAAGGTTGTTTGGCTATACTGCTTGCACCCCATGCCACCGAGTCCAACCGAAGCCGATAAATCGGTGACACGGGATGCTGAGCTATTAATGGTAGGCAAACACATCAACACCAACGACTTGACGGTGATTGTTGCAGGCGATCTCAACGATGTGGCGTGGTCGCATACCACACGCATGTTCCAGCGTATCTCAGGGCTACTAGACCCTCGCATTGGGCGTAAATTCATTAATACCTTTCATGCCAGCTACCCATTTTTGCGCTGGGCGCTTGACCATGTTTTTCACAGCAATCACTTTACCCTAGTATCGATGGCGCGTATGCCGAACATTGGCTCCGACCATTTTCCTGTGCTGACTACTTTACAATATGAACCTGAAGTCATGGATGAGCAGCCTGAACCTTTGCCAAGCATCGCCGATCACCAAGAGGCGAAAGAAACCATCAAAGAAGGCATTAAAGAAGGCATTAAAGAAGGCGAAAAACTATCGGAAGCTCAGACTGATAACGCTAATGATGCAAGCAAATTATTGAAAGGCGCATGAGAAAGCTAGTAGTGAGCAAGCTAAAACCCCATGTAAGCATTTGCTTACAACAGATTCCGCCTTTTGCGGCTAGTAACCAACCGTGCAACAACCTACAATGAACTCATCAACACAAGGATGATACCAAGGAATGGTAGTGTTGAGACGCTCAGGATGAGTAATATCATGGAAAGCCAATAATAATAACATAGTTGACATGAAGTGCCCTAAAACCCAAGTCTATTGCCCTAAGACTTGGGTTTTATCTTTTTTGGTACTTATCAATCATAATCTAGCCTAATTTAGCATAGTCTAGCTACCTTGTTTTGGCGACTTAAATGCAAATGCTGCAAGCCTTGTCGCGGTAGTTATTTTCAAGGGCAGCAAATAATCGCTGTCGATAGTCACAGTTAACAAATAATAGCCACCAAATAATAGCCGCCAAATAATAGTCACCAAATAGTCTAAGTTTTTTAAAATAATCTTTGCTAAAATATCCGCAATTTTTAATCAAAGCTGACGGACAATGATGATGAACCAGTCTGAAATTCTTGAAGACTCACCTAAACAAGCGCCTAATAAATTTGCCCATCCCAACAATGATAGCCAATTTTTGATTGCCCCTTCGATTTTGTCGGCAGATTTTGCCCGTTTGGGCGAAGAGGTCGAGAAGGTTATCGCCGGGGGTGCTGACGTGGTGCATTTTGACGTGATGGACAATCATTATGTCCCAAATTTGACCTTTGGTAGCATGATTTGTCAGGCACTGCGTGATTATGGGGTAACTGCGCCGATAGATGTGCATTTGATGGTATCACCGGTTGATAGTATGATTGAGCAGTTCTTAAAGGCGGGCGCCAGCATCATTACCTTTCATCCAGAAGCCACGCAACATGTCGATCGCTCTTTACAACTCATCAAAGATGGGGGCGCTGACTGTGGATTGGTGCTGAATCCTGCCACGCCGCTACACTATCTCGACTATGTAATGGATAAAGTTGACCAAATTTTATTGATGAGTGTCAACCCAGGTTTTGGTGGGCAAGCATTTATTGATGGTACCCTCAAAAAAATTGAAGCGGTGCGCGAAATGATTAGGCTATCGGGTCGCAATATTCGCCTTGAAGTCGATGGCGGTATCAAAGCCAGTAATATTGGTGCGGTTGCCGAAGCAGGGGCTGATATGTTTGTCGCAGGTTCAGCGATATTTAATCAACCTGATTATCGCCAAGCGATTGATGCGATGCGTGCCGAGCTGGCTTTGGTCGGTCGCTTGCCAGCGTAAATGCGCCACAAGCAATGATACACAAGCAATGATACACAAGGAAATTGGTATGGACGTTCAATCCCCGTCTTTAGTACCCAAAGGTCTGACAATTGGGCTGGCAATATTTGCGGTGTTGCTAGGGTTGGCAGGTTTTGGGTTTAGGTTGATGTTTGGCGATAGTTTATCATCAATGCTGCCCTCACTGGTGAGTACCATTGCGATTTTTTGGCTCGGTATTCCACTGGCTTTTGTCGTGGGTTCACAGGTGTTAAATCGCTACTCAGGGCGTGCACCGATTCAAAATCGCAATGCATTAACCTTGGGTTTGCTATTTAGCTGTGTGGCGATGCTATGGATGATGGCAGCATATTCGTAACGGTTCGTTTAGCGAGTCGGCACCCATCAAGATATTGACATTAACGCGATAAATTGATGCTAGACATTGACGCTACACATAACACTAATCCTCAGTAATTATTTAGGAATTTATTGAATGGCATTGCCACATTATACTAAGCAAGAATTATCGATTTATCCCAGTAATCTTCCAAAAGGCTTAATCAACACACTGATAGTTGCTTGTTTGTTGTTAGGGTTGGCGGCTCTACGCAGCAGCAAGGGAATGCAAGGCTGGCTCAATGTCATCGAAAATTGGGTGTTTATGCTATTGTGGATTCCGCTTGCCGTCACCCTTTGCGCATTACCTTTTAAGTTACGGGATGACAGTTTTGAGCTTAAATTGGCGTATTATCTCGGCATGTTTGTGGCATTCTTATTTGAAATTAATAAACTTCGCTATTGGCATACCATGTAAACATAACGATTTAGGACAATAGTTAATAGCTAAAAGTAATCGCTAAAATTTCTGGGCAATACTTTTTTTGACCGATGAATATTTAGGCTTAGCCAACGCTAACATGCTTGAATTTTTAAACAGTTGCAATCATAGTAAGGCTATATTTGCTTTTTATAGGCAGGCTGTTATTGATAGACAAGCTGTTAAGGCGTATAGATGAATATTTTGCTCGGTATATTGTTGACTGTATTGATAAGCTTTTTGGTGTATCGATGGATAAGGCTGGCTTGGTATAAACTACATGACATGGCAGGTATTGAGGTGGGTATGTCTCAATATTCCGTGCCGTCCACAGCATCACCGGCAAAACCAGAAACCATGCGCTTGGCGTACCAATCAAACCTGCCAATTCCCAATACCTTCGGTAGTGATAGCCGTTTTGAGCTGATGCCACGTGCCAGCAAAAATGCAAGCAATAAAAAATGGTTTAAAGCAAAAAATCAACAACCGCGATTATCTTCACCTTCGATTTTAGGTATTGATGGCGCGTCAATTGAACGTATGCCAACAGCTGCTGTAATGCTGCTTGATACCATCCATGACAAACTCATGCGTTATCAGGCGTGGCAACGCGACCAAAGCCAGTCAGGTAATCAAGCAGACCACCAACACCAGCAAACCCAATGGTTGACTGAAAATAAGTTTGTGGTCAACCGCTTGATTGAGCAGACGATTCCCGAAGCTGTGCACCAGTATGACCAAATTGCCAAATATCATCCCGGTCAGCTCAATCAAAAAATTCAGGGGGAGATGACCGCAGGCGATATGCTCATTGAGGTATTGGCTCGGGTCAATCTGCAATTGGATGAATTGCTTAATGAGATGTTTCATGAAGTCAGCCAGCAATTTGCGTCAACTTACCGCTATGTCAAAAATCGCACGTAGTCGATGGTAGATTAATATCGGCATATTAAAATGAAAAAAGCGTATCAAATGGATACGCTTTTTTTGTAAGTTGCTTTTTGTGTAAATTTTATCGCGGTTAGCTGCTTCTTTTTTCTTTATCGCGGCGTAAGTGATGACCGCCGCGGCGAGCTTTTAGCGGTTTTTTTTCAAAGCGTTCTTGGCGGCGTTTGGCAATGCCGTAAAGCCCTGTGCCTTGGCGCGGGCGAATGTTGACAAGTCCTGCTAAGGTGTCAATCTCACGGCGATCTAGCTCAAGATAGCGACCCGTGCGAAGTTCCCTTGGGAGACTGACAGAGCCGTAACGGATACGCAGTAATCGGCTTACTTTTAAGCCTTGCGATTCAAATAAGCGGCGTACTTCACGATTGCGACCTTCTTTGAGTTTGACTTGGTACCATTTATTAATACCTTCACCGCCTTTTTCAACGATGTCATCAAACTGTGCCATACCATCTTCTAGCATGACGCCTCGTTTGAGGTTTAAGATAATCTCAGGGGTGACTTCCCCCATCACACGCACCGCATATTCGCGCTCTATTTCATTTGATGGGTGCATCAGACGGTGAGCCAGTTCACCATCATTGGTAAATAGCAATAAACCTGTTGAGTTGATGTCCAACCGACCCACCATTACCCAGCGGTCATGGTTCAGTGGTGGCAGGCGCTCAAATACCGTGGGACGACCTTCTGGATCATGGGCTGAGCAAATTTCGCCTTCTGGCTTGTAATACATCAAGATACGGCGGCGTTTTTCGTTTTCTGCGGTATAGCGTAGCAAACGTCCATCGACTCGGATTTCATCGCCCTGTCCGACACGGTCACCAATGGTAGCGACAGTGCCGTTAACACTGACGCGACCTTCGCGAATCACATCTTCCATTTGGCGGCGCGAACCTAAGCCTAAACGGGCGAGGGCTTTTTGCAGTTTTTCGTCTTTCATTCAATAATCCTTTAATAGGTAGCAACATTTCACAATGTTGTGCTAGCATGAAACTTCATGCTTGTGCCTATTGTAGGATAAGCGATGGCTGAATGCTAGTATAAAGTCATGTGGCTAAATTTTAACCAGTATTTTAATCAAAAATTTAACATAAATAATGTCACATTGTAAAAATTATTTTACGTTATAATTATCGACATAAGTAAATCAATACAACTACAGGGAATAATAACAATGAAAGGGCAAATAGCCAATTTCTCGCCGCAACATGGTCAAGGTATCATCATGGCGGAGGACGGCAAAAATTACCCATTTACTAGCCAACAATGGCAACAAGCAACGGCACCGATGGCAGGACAGCAAGTAGAATTTAGTGTCGATGCGCAGGGTTATGCAGTGGCAGTTGCCGGTCTTGCCGCAGGCAATACAATCAATCTGAACAAACCGATAGATAGCACGATTGCGCCCATCCATCACGGCTATACAGGCAACTCTACAGCTGCCAACTATGGTCAGGTTACTCACGCAGCGGGCATCAATGCCGTCAATCCAGCATGGGCGATTGAAGAAAATTATGGCTTTTTTGATTGGGTTAAAAAAAGTCTCAGCAATTATGCCAATTTTAAAGGGCGTGCTAGACGTAAAGAATATTGGTATTTTTATTTGGCGTGGTTCATGTTGTATCTGGGTGCGGCAATCATCGATTATATGATTGGCACTGATGGCATTGTGGCGGGGCTTATTTCTTTGGCATTGGTGATTCCCAATATTGCAGTCGGTGTTCGTCGTTTACATGATATTAATAAATCAGGTTGGTGGATGCTCATTGCCTTTATCCCCATCATTGGCGGAATTGTGCTGCTGGTGTGGTATTGCACAGATACCAAGCCGAATGTCAACCAGTGGGGCCCCCCTGCTCGCCGCTTGCCTTGAGGCAGGTTGTTGTTGAGGTAGGGTTTTTAAACAGGGTCTTTAAGAAGCTGCCCAGTCGGCAGCTTTTTTATATCTCAAGCTGTTGCACATCAGCTAGCTTTGGTAAATCTTGCAAGCTTTTAAGCCCAAAGGCGGCTAAAAACGCTGGGGTGGTATGCAGTAGTGCAGGACGTCCTAGCGTATCGCGAAAGCCTTGCTCAATAATCCAGCCCTTATCAAATAGTTGCCGTAAAATATTGCTTGATACAGTCACGCCACGAATTTGCTCAATATCGCCACGCGTCACCGGTTGTTTATAAGCAATCACACTTAACGTTTCTAATAACGCTTGGCTTAGGGTTTCTTGACGCTGGGGAAAAACTTGCTGAATAAGTGGGCTAAAGTCATTGGCGATTTGCAATCGGTAGCCGCTCGCGGTATCCGCTAAGGTTAATGCGCCTTGTGATAGACGCTGCTGCAAGACCGTGAGCGCCATGCTCAGTTGGTTTGGATTAATCGATAACCAGTGACATAGCTGTTTGGCAGTAATTGGGGTTTCTGAGGCATGTAAAATCGCTTCAATAGATTTGCTATGCTGCTGGGCAAGATGATGTTGTTGGTTAAAATCGGTCATGACGATGCCCATATCAAGGTTAGTTCGCTTACATCGGAAGCGTTGTCATCCTCTTGTGCGACAAATTTTAGCATCCGCTGTTTGGCTAATTCCAAAATGGCAACAAAACTCACCACCACACCCAGTTTGCCTTGTGATTTATCTAATATGTCGTGGAAAGTGCCTTGACCCCGACTTGCCAACATACGGCTAATACTTGCCATACGTTCTGCTAAAGGCACGATATCGGCTTTGACATGGTGCATTTGGTAATCGGGCTTTAGCTGCATTTTGATTAAGCTGTCGGCAAGCATGGTGGCAGGATAGGGTGCAATCTCTTTGGCTAATATATCAGGGTTTGGCAAACTGGCGTATGCCAAAAACACATCGCGCTCAAGGCGCATTAACGCATCGATACGCTGACTGGCGTGTTTGATTTGGGCGTATTGTTCAAGTCTGTCAATCAGCTGCTTGGTGGGGTTTTTTTCATCCTCTGGCAGTTGGGGGCTTGGTAGCAGTAATTCGCTTTTGATAGCAATTAAGGTACTTGCCATCAGCAAATAATCGCCTGCCAACTCAAAATGATTGTCATCCAATTCCTCAATATAAGTCAGGTACTGCTCGGTAATCGGCAAAATCGCTGTGGTGGTGATATCAAAGTTATTTTTTTTGACTAAGTACAACAAAAAATCCAGCGGACCTTCAAACTGCTCCAGCCAAATGGCAAAGGCTTCAGGCGGAATATAGAGGTCCTCGGGCAGACTTTGAACAGGCGTCTCAAAAATTCGAATGGCTAAATTGGTCATTTGTGATGTTGTTTTTTTAGGTTTTGAATATGCTGATGGCGAGTTTTGAGCGTATTACCAAGACGATTTGTAGCCAATAATTGGCAGATTTGCTGAACTTGTAGGTCGCTGAGTTTTTGTTGGTCAAATGACAAAATATAATCTGTGAAATTTCCCAAGCGACAGATATTGGCTGGAAAATTACTTTTTAATTCACATTCACCTGTAAATACGATAACTGAATGAAAAACGTCAGTCGGTAAATCTAATAAATTCTCCAATGTTTTGATATGTTTATAATTTTGTCGTAACGGATTTTGGAAAAGATGTTTTTTGCCATAAATGTTTTGCGTCCATTTGGCATCTTTGACTTTACCATAAATCCAGCCTTTATAGTTTTTAGTTTCAACCACGAAAATACCAAAACGCGACACATAAATATGGTCAATTTGCGTAGAACCCTCATCAGTTGCTAAAGTGACGTTTTGAAAATCATGGTAGCTATCATGTGGCAGCTTGCGATTAGCAGCTTTTTCAACCATTTTTTCGCCAAACCAACCTTTAAAAGTAGGCGATTTTAAAAAACTAATGATAAGGAAAAGAGGAATTAACCACCAAATTTGTTTTAATAATTCCCATAGCATTTTGTTATTAATCCTTTGATTGTTTAACTGCTAAAAACAATCCTGCCCCAATTGATAGGGTAGAGCACAAATAGTCGCTGTCCTGTTCAAAGGCTGACAAAAACGCTGTCACTTCATCGGCATGAGAAATCACATTATCGACAATCAGCATATCGCCAAAGGTCAGCAATCGCTTAAAATCGGCCACATAGTCGCCATATAACCTGCGCTCTGCATCCAAGAAAATCACATCAAAATGGGCGGTTGACTGACGTAAAAAATCCTTCGCATCGACTTGTTGTAGCGTGATATTGTGGTCAAACTGCAAGGTGCGCAGGTGATTGCGCGCGGTTAGTAATCGCCATTCATCAATATCAATCGAGGTCAACGTGGCAGTATCCGCGGTATTGGCGCGATTGATTTGGGCTAACGCATAGCCTAGCCATAGTGTAGAGTAGCCTGTTGATGTACCGATTTCTAATATATTTTTAGCCCGCTTACTGATAACCAGACTGGCAAGAAACTCGGCTGAATCAGGCTCAAGGTGGCGATGTCGGTTGAGACGGTTGGGCTGCGCATCGTCAAAGGCTTTATCGATTTGATAAAGCCTATCGGTGTAGATTTTGAATTTTTGAAAATCTAGATTTTCTTGCATATAGTCTATTCTTATTGAAAATTGAAACCGTACGTTATTGGGTCAAATACGGCTTGCTGAATTTAATATGGAATATTCATCCTATTATTCAAAACGCATAGGTTGTAACGTAGTCGTACCGTCTGCATTTTTGACAAATTTTTCTAATAAAATATAGCACTTTTTATAGTCCGAAGTTCCTGTAATACGGTAGTCTGTATTGGGTTGAGGAGTAAATTTGCCACCGATTTTACAAGCAATCTGTGAAACGCTAATGTTATACTCAATTTGAATTTGTTCATTGGCATTAACATATCTTTCTACCACATTAGTGGATTTTGCTCGGGTAGAATCGATTTGTGGTTTAGGCATACCTAAATTATTTCGTATAGTTCTTTGATTATCCTCTTTACTAAATAAGATATTATCAAAATTACCTCGGCTCTGAGCAACAATACCAAGGTTTTTACCGTTAGCTTTAGTATTTTGCGAGTCTGGTAAAGCAATAAAACGACCTACCACACTGGTAATAACAAATTGAACACGGCTCGAAGACGTTTCAGGAAGTTTTGCTACCTTTGTTTCTCCTCCTGTAAAACCATTCAACAAATTTTTTGATGTTTGACAACCTGTCAAGCCTAGTGTGGTTGCCATTAATAGCATTAGGGTAGGTGTAAGTTTCATCTGCACTTTCCTTAGTCAAATAAAGGTTAAAATTACTTTTTCAACTTTGCCAAGGGCTTAATACCAATGGCTTTTCGTACTTTTTCTAGGCGTTTTCGCGCATCACGGCGGGCTTTTTCAGCGCCCATTTGTAAGATTTCTTCCAATTCTTTTGGATTCGCCATCAATTCATTGTAACGAGCTCGGAAAGGGGCAATTTCGCTGTTAATTTTTTCAAACAACACTTCTTTGGCATCGCCCCAACCGATACCTTGCTCAAAACGTTGACGCAGTAGTTGTTGTTCTTCCGCGCTAGCGAATGCACGATAAATCTCAAAAATCGTGGATTCATCGGGGTTTTTGGGTTCTTCTGGCAGCTGTGAATTAGTAACAATACGCATGATGGCTTTTCGCAGCGCTTTTTCACCGTCTACTTGCGACTGATTTGATGAAGGGTCGCCAAATAACGGAATGGTATTGCCATAGCTTTTTGACATTTTACGACCATCAAGCCCCGTCAGTAGCGGCGTGTCATCATCTACCATGGCTTCGGGCAATACAAAAATCGGTTTTTCTGGGTCACAATAGCGAAAATTAAAGGTACCTGCCATATCACGTGCCATCTCGATATGTTGGATTTGGTCTTTCCCCACAGGGACATGGGTGGCATTAAACATCAAAATATCCGCGGCCATTAGCACAGGATAACTAAATAATCCCATCGAAATGCCATAATCAGGGTCAGTGTCTGGCGTTTCACGGTTAGCATCTACGGCGGCTTTGTAGGCGTGCGCACGGTTCATCAAGCCTTTAGCACAGTTACAGTTGAGCACCCAAGTTAGTTCTGGAATTTCGATAATATCCGACTGGCGGTAAAACACCACGCGCTCAGGGTCGAGACCACACGCAAGCCACGTTGCGGCAATTGCCTTGGTTGATGCATGAATCGCCTCAGGGTCGTGGCATTTGATGAGTGCGTGCAAATCCGCCAAGAAAAAATAAGCGTCGCTTTCTCCCGTACTGGCGCCTTGTATCGCCGATTGTATGGCTGGGCGAATGGCACCGACATAGTTGCCAAGATGGGGAATACCACTGGTGGTAATACCGGTTAAAATGCGGCGCGGCGCGGCTGTTTTATCATTCATGTTCAAAATTCCAAACAAAAGCAAAAAAAGTACAAAATAGGCAAAAAAATTGTCCGTTAGTATAGCGGTTTTTGACTACAAATTCATGCCAAAAATTGGCTGAGCCACATGACTCGCATGAGCAAAATTAGCGGTAATAGCGGATACCAGTAGGCTGGGTTTTATAGCGCCGATGAAACCACATGTATTGGGTCGGGTCGATACGGATATAATTTTCTAATAGCTGATTTATGCGTTTGGCATCCGCTAATTCATCTTCGGTTGGATAGTTGTCAATGATAGGCGAGAAGATGATGTGATAATGCGGTTTGCGACCTTTTGGCATCTCATCCGGGGTTTCCCGATAAAAATGCAATACCATCACGGCAGGCGGATTGGCTTTATTGCCCAGTTTTGCCATGCGACGTGGTGCAGTCAAAGTGGCAGCGGGTACTCCAAAAAAGTCTGCCATCACGCCTTGTTTAAGCCCAAAATCTTGGTCGGGGGTAATCCATACCACATGGTTGTCTTTAAGATTTTTGGCAAAATGGCGCATATCGCGATGACTGATTTGGTCGCTATAAACCTTTGAGCGAGCGTTAAAAATGAACCAATCAAGCAGCGCATTGTTTTGCGGTCGATATACCACATCTAGCGGGGTAAACATGGTGGTCAGCCGTCCACCCAAATCAAGCAAAGTTGAATGGATACCGAGTAAAATCACCGCTTTACCTTGCGATTGGGCGTTTTTGACATGTTGCAGCCCTGATACAGTGACGCAGCGGGTAAATACATCAGGTCGATACCACGCACACAGGCTTTCAAACACACCCACGCCGGCATTGATAAAAATCTTCTCTGCCATCTCTAAACGCTGATCTTCGCTGAGCTCTGGAAACGCCAATGACAGATTGGTCAAAGTATCGGCTCGGCGGCTTTTAATCAGTCCAAATAACAATTTTCCCAAAAAATGACCGATTTTAAATTGGTAGCGCAACGGCAAATAAATCAATGGCAAAATCAGCGCAACCCCAAGCCAAATCCCCCAATATTTCGGCAACAAAAACTGCCACTGGAAAGGCTTGCGCGCTGTACGGTTATCTGATTGCAGTTTTTGCAACTCGCTCACCTTTGGCATGCCTTCAAGTGTTACGGTTGACTGATGCAGCAGATTGGCATCGACATTACTGGCAGTATCAACCGAGTTCATTTTGTCTGTTGGGTCAAACATTTGAGGCTGATGATTTTGGGTTGGTTTCATAGGGTATGTTTCATTAAAAAAAGCATAAAAATACATAAAAAATGCAAAAATAAATGCCGTAGCAGCAACTTGGCCGATTAAGTTTGTAAAACTGGTCAAAAAATATAGGCTAAGATGTACAGGCATTTAAGCCGATTAGGTCATTATACCAAACAACGACGCAGGCTAAAGCCAGTAAATTTGGTATATATTGGGTAACAGTCATACATTGAGTGACGAATAACCATTAATTCATGTTACAATTTGCAAAATATTACAAAAAACTAGCAAGGATTGTTTAACGTAATTACATGTTGATTTAGTTCCATTTAACACGATTGCTTTTTAACATACTTGCTTTTATCTCTATCCTAGGATGATCTTCATATAAAAAGGAGTTGACATGCAGACAAATTCCGCAATGACAAGTAACTCCCCCATGCTATCAAAGATAGTATGGTTACTTGTTGCAATTATTGGCGCAGTGGCATTAGGGACAATTGCCCTTCACCGCGGCGAAAGTATCAATGCCGTGTGGCTTGTTGCTGCTGCCGTGTGTTCGTATAGCATTGCTTATCGCTACTATAGTTTATTTATCGCCAAAAAAGTCTTTGAACTCAATCCCCGCCGCGTGACACCCGCTCATCGCCTAAAAGATGGCTTAGATTATGTTCCTACCAATAAATACGTCTTATTTGGTCACCACTTTGCTGCGATTGCTGGGGCCGGTCCATTAGTCGGTCCTATCTTAGCGGCACAAATGGGTTATTTGCCAGGTACGCTATGGCTCATTATTGGGGTGGTATTTGCAGGTGCGGTACAAGATTTTACTGTACTATTTATCTCGACCCGCCGTGATGGCAAATCACTGGGTGAAATGGCAAAAGACGAGCTGGGTACTTTTACGGGTATTACGGTGATGCTCGGTGCACTCGGCGTGATGGTCATTATTCTTGCCGTACTGGCACTGGTGGTGGTAAAGGCGCTAGCGCACAGTCCTTGGGGGCTATTTACCATCGCGGCAACGATTCCAATCGCGCTACTGATGGGCGTCTATATGCGTTATTTACGCCCAGGTAAAATCATGGAAGTGTCTATCATCGGCTTTGTGTTGATGATGGCGGCGATTGTATTTGGTGGCGATATTGCCAAAGACCCTGCGATGGCTGAATTGTTTACCTTGACAGGTACCCAGCTGACTTGGGCATTGATGATTTATGGGGTAGTGGCATCGGTATTACCTGTGTGGCTGCTGCTTGCGCCGCGTGATTATTTGTCAACTTTTTTAAAAATAGGGGTGATTGCAGGTCTGGCATTGGCGATTGTCTTTACCATGCCCGAGTTAAAAATGCCCGCGGTTACCAAATTTATCGATGGTACAGGTCCCGTATTTAAAGGCGGGTTATTTCCGTTCTTGTTTATTACCATTGCTTGTGGTGCTATCTCTGGTTTTCACGCCTTGGTATCGAGTGGTACGACCCCAAAACTTGTGGACAATGAAGTAGATACTCGCGCCATTGGTTACGGTGGTATGCTCATGGAGTCGATGGTTGGTATCATGGCAATGATCTGTGCCACCATTCTTGACCCTGGTATGTATTTTGCGATTAATGCGCCAGCAGCGCTTTTAGGTACAACACCCGAGACAGCGGCAGCCGCTATCCAAAAATTGGGGTTTGTAATTACCCCCGATGCGCTTACGACGCTAGCGCAGCAAGTGGGTGAGAGCTCCATTATCTCACGGACAGGCGGTGCACCGACCTTTGCAATTGGGATGGCGCATATCCTGTCCTCTATCTTTGGTAGTACCGCGATGATGGGTTTTTGGTATCACTTTGCGATTTTATTTGAAGCCTTGTTTATTTTGACTGCAGTCGATGCAGGGACGCGTGCTTGTCGTTTTATGGTACAAGACACCATTGGCATCGTGGTGCCATCGGTACGTGGCTCAACCAATCTAGGCGTGCATTTGCTTGCGACTTTGATTGCAGTCGCCGCTTGGGGCTTCTTTGTCTACCAAGGCGTCATTGATCCGCTTGGGGGCATTAACTCATTGTGGCCGCTATTTGGCATCGGTAACCAAATTTTGGCAGCCATGGCATTGACACTAGGCACCGCAGTTTTATTTAAAATGAAAAAACAAAAGTACGCTTGGGTCACTGTGGCACCCACGGTTTTCTTATTGGTTACCTGTCTGACGGCGGGTTGGCAAAAAATCTTCCATGAAAATCCAGCGATTGGTTTCTTAGCGCAAGCACAAAAATACAGTGCCGCGATTGCCAAAGGTGAAGTGTTAAAACCTGCCAAAACCTTGGATGAGATGCAAACCATCGTATTCTCAAACTATGTGGATGCCGTGCTTTGTGGCTTCTTTATGATTGTGATGATTGTGATGATTTTCGGTACGATTCGCGCTTTAACAAAAGCCTTGGCAAGTGATAAACCTACCGTGGTTGAAGGTGAGGCGATTTATGAAGATCCAAAACCCTTGAATATTTCTGCACCGCATTAGTGAAAAATTAACAGTGATTGCACTTATATTGTGCAATTGCTTGATTTTCACCAAAACCATGCTAGGCAGATAGAAGGAGAATCACATGAGTAATAACGCGTTAATCGCTAACTTGATTAAAATGACCTTAAAGGCGCAAAAGGATATAATTTTTAGTCCAAAAAATATGACCCGCCTAATCACGCTGGTCAAACGGATGCAACAAAGCTTTCGTTTGATGGTCGGTGTCCCTGATTATGCGACCTACGTCAGCCATATGCAGGAGCAGCATCCTGACCTAGAGCCAATGGATGAAAAGACCTTTTTTCGCTACTGCGTCGATGCGCGCTACCCGAGTAATGGCGGTAGCATGAAGCGATGTCCTTGCTAACGCTATAAATCGGTAAAAAACAGTCTAAATTTAGGCTGTTTTTTTTATCAAAAATTGAATTGTTAATTTTTGTAAATATTGGCAATGATTTTGCATATCACTGGCAGCTTGTCGATTGACCATGCGTCGTTGATGCCTCGCTTAGGGGCAAAAAAGGGTAGCGGTTAAAAAGATTTATTGCTTTAGCAAGCGTTTTTGATTTTGCCTAAGTGTTTGACCATGTGAGTGAGGTGTGTTAATGCAGCAACCAGTTTTGCATTCAAGTTTAGATGTGTTGTTTTTATTGATTGGGTCAGTGATGATTCTAGCGATGCATGCAGGTTTTGCGTTTTTAGAATTAGGCACAGTGAGGGCAAAAAACCAAGTCAATGCGCTCGGTAAGATTTTGGGCGATTTTTGTATTTCCACCATTGCGTATTATTTTATTGGCTATCCACTTGCGTATGGTATCAATTTTTTTCATAGTACTGATGTTTTGTTGCTCGACAATGGCTATGAGCTGATGAAGTTTTTCTTCTTACTGACTTTTGCCGCCGCAATTCCCGCTATCGTATCAGGTGGGGTAGCAGAGCGCGCCAAAATATTGCCGCTTTTTTTGGCGACCTTTGTGATTGTGTCTTTCTTTTATCCTGTGATCGAAGGGGTGGTATGGAATGGCAATTATGGGTTGCAAGGTTTTTTTGCGTCGCTATTTGGCGTGCAGTTTCATGATTTTGCGGGCTCTATCGTGGTGCATGCGTTTGGTGGTTGGATAGCCTTGGGCGCGGTGTTGTTGCTTGGTGTCAGACGTAACCGCTATAAACACGGCTACGCCAGTACCCATCCACCGTCATCTATTCCGTTTTTGGCATTGGGTTCATGGATTTTGATTGTCGGTTGGTTTGGCTTTAATGTCATGTCGGCACAAAAAATCGGCAGTATCTCAGGACTGGTGGCCGTCAATTCGCTGATGGCGATGGTGGGCGGTACTTTGGTGTCGATGATAGTGGGCAAAAACGACCCAGGCTTTATGCATAACGGTCCGTTGGCAGGTCTGGTTGCAGTGTGTGCAGGCTCGGATATTATGCACCCTTTAGGCGCCTTGGTGGTCGGTGGTATCGCGGGCGGGTTGTTTGTATGGTTGTTTACCTTTACCCAAAATCGTTTAAAAATTGATGACGTACTTGGCGTATGGCCGCTGCATGGGGTGTGCGGATTGTGGGGTGGGATTGCCGTGGGTATCTTTGGGCAACATTGGCTTGGTGGTCATGGTGGCGTGAGTTTTTGGGCGCAGCTGCTCGGCAGTTTGATGGGCGTCCTTTTTGCGACAGCGACAGGATTTTTGGTGTATGGGATTATCAAGCAGTTCATGGGACTACGTTTAGGCGATGAAGAAGAGTTTAATGGCGCGGATTTGTCGATTCATAAAATATCTTCTACCTTTGATCGTGATATGTTTTAGTGATTTGAGTTTTAGTTATTTAGTTGAACAAAGGGCAATCGTGAACGTGATTGCCCTTTTTTATTGTTTAATGATTCGTATGCGGCTAATGCGACTTGGGTTCATCGGCCAATTTTTCAAACCGCTCTTTTTCTTTTTGGAGTTCATTTTTTGCGGTGGTCATATCGCTATCGAATAAGCTTTCGAGTTCTTGAATCGCCGATTGTGCTGAGGCAATCATCTCTGCTTCATCTTCATAGATGGCGCGCTGCCGTTCAATCAACGCGTCATCATAATCGCGGAACATTTGCACGGTTTTTCGTGCAGTTTTTGGCTCCATGCCCAATACTTCCAAGGTTTCGCGTGACATATCCAGCGAAGATAGGTAGGTTTCTCGCCAAATATACTTAACACCCGCATCGCGCAAACGATAATAATGCTCACGGTTTTTGGCACGTGCCAAGATGGTCAGATGCGGATAATTGCGTACGGCATAATCGGCCACCGTTGCAGACAGCTCGATATCACCAATGGCAATAATAAAAACTTTGGCTCGTTGAAGCCCTGCTGCGCGTAGGATTTCAGGGTTTTGGGGATTACCATAGTATACTTGGTTACCAAATTTGCGGACGAAATCGACTTGGTTGGCAGATTTTTCAATCGCGGTAAATTCAATATTGTGCATGCGTAGCACGCGACCGATGATTTGCCCGACGCGTCCAAAGCCTGCAATCACCACTGCGTGCTCATGGTTGGGTATTTTGTCGTATTCTTTACTGGGTTTAGCTTTGGCAAATATCGGATCGCCAATTTTTTCCAGTAATAAAAATGCCAGTGGTGTCATTGCCATTGAGACAGTCACCACAAGGTTTAGAATATTTTGTTGTTCACGGGTTAACAGATGCTGGGCGGTCGCCACGCTAAACAGTACAAACGCAAATTCCCCGCCTTGCGCTAGCGTCACCCCAAGACGGATACTGCTTTCGTTTTTGTTGCCCATGAGCCGCGCAATGATTGTCAGCACCACAAACTTAATAAGCATTAGCAATACTGCCAAGCCAATGATGAGTAAGGGCTTGGCGACAATTAATTTGACGTTGGTAAGCATACCAACTGACATAAAAAACAGCCCAAGCAGCAAACCCTTAAATGGCTCAATACTCGCCTCTAACTCGTGGCGGTATTCGGAGTCAGCCAGTAGCACCCCAGTTAAAAATGCCCCAAGTGCCATTGACAAGCCTATATAATTCATCAATAGCGACACACCCAGTACGATAAACAACGCCGTGGCGGTGAGCAGTTCGGTGGCGTTACTAGAGGCCACGAACTTAAAGAAAGGACGTACCACAAACCGACTGACAAATATCATGCCAGCAAAAATACTGATGACTTTGGCAAAATAAATCCAATCGTAATTTTGCTCTTGCGCGCCCGACAAAAATGGCAATGCCGCAAGTAAAGGAATAACCGCGATATCTTGAAACAATAAAATAGTAAAGGCTTGCTGACCATGCGTGGTGGCAAGCTGCTTTTTTTCACCCAATAACTGCAACACAAACGCCGTAGATGACAGCGCCAAGCCAAAACCGATGACAAAACTATGTGATAGCCGAATATCTAAAAAATACCACGATAGCAGCATCAGCACCACGCCCGTGACAATCACCTGCAGCCCGCCTAACACAAAAATCTGTTGCCTAAGTGCCCAAAGCCGAGAGGGCTGTAGCTCTAAACCAATAATAAATAATAGCAGCACGACCCCAAATTCAGAAAAATGCAGCAAGTCATCGGGGTTACCCGCAACTTTTAAAAAACTTGGACCTAGCAATAAGCCTGTAAACAAATAACCCAAAACCGTTGCGATACCAAAACGCTTTGCAAGCGGTATCAAAATCACTGCCGCACCCAAAAAGATAGTTGCGTCAAGCATCATAGAACTATCAGCACTGGCAGCAAGCACAAACATACAAAACCTCAATTATTTTTAATTTTTGACAAAAATTTTCCAAATCCCATTATCCGCAATCGCATTTTTATAGGCGTCATTGCGTTTTTTACGGGGAGTTTGCCGACTGTCCACCACTTTAAAGTCTGCTAATGTTTGAATGACCAAACCTGTGCGATAAAAACGAATCCGTTCAGGCTCTAGCAATTCACCTTTGGGATTGCGACAAAACACATAAGCGCGTAAATCAATAAATTCACGATGCGCCACCAGCCGCACGTCTTCGCTTTTCGCTAGGGCATTTTCCATCGCCATCAACTGGGCATCCTCATACGGACCGCATTTTTCAACCAGTGCACCCACTGACCCAAAATTTTTGGATTCTTTGGCTTTGGTACGGGTCAAATGCAGTTTTTGCACATGATAAATAAACTGCGGTATCTCAAGGCTTGCAGGTAATGGCAGATAATCAGGCGGCAATCCTGCCGAAGGATAAAACCCTTTGGCGCGGTCAATCAACCCTTGCCAGGTTTGCTCATAGCTTTGCACCTCTGCCAAATTGCCTGCATAAATAGGCAAGTCTTGAATTTGGGTGAGATAGGGCGGCGGAAAAAAATTATCCCGAAATTGGGCAATATCGGCTTGCAAGGTGGAGAGCAATAACTTGACCTGTTTTTTATGCGCCTTTTCATCAACCAGCAATGCTGAGGGATTGCCATTATCTGAGTTGTCTGAGCCATCAGATTGGTTGAGATGCAAGTTGGGTGCCACGAAAGGTGCAGAACGGTGTGTCATACGCGTTTACCTCCAGTAAGCTAATGATTTTTATATAGATTTAATAGAAACTTAAATAGATATTAAATACAGATGTTTAATTGTTTGGCAAGCGTTTAGCAAATAAGGCTTGCCACAGCATGGTGCTGATTCATCCTAACATATTTAGCCTAAGTAATGCGCAAAATTACGCAGTTAATCGTAAGAAAAGTTAAGCAAGCAAACAGCATACCCCAGAAAGCAAAAACTAAAAACGCTCAGCGGCAGCACCGATTTTTTGGCACCTTAGGTCAAAAAGTCGGTTAGTGTGCGTGCGCATGGACAGGGGGTGTGCTGGTAATGTCACAATTAAACTGCGCGGCGTGCGCATGCAAATCACTTTCAAATTGAATAGTACTGTGCCCAATGCCTAAATGCTGTAACTCGTGTTGTAATTCTGATAATAGCGCATCAGTTTGCTGCAGGGTAAGCGAGCTTGGGACAATGATATGACAAGATAAGCTATGTAAGCCGCTGGTAATCGTCCAAACATGTAAATCATGAACCGATAACACATTTGGGTGGGCAGAGAGGGTGTTGATAATAACGCTTTGGTCAATATCATTGGGCGCGCCTTCCATCAAGATATGGGCGGCATTTTTGACGACAGCATAGCCACTGCGAACAATCAGTAGTGCCACCAAAATACTCACTGCCGCATCTGCCCACACCCAGCCAAACAGCATAATCACAACAGCGGCAATAATCGCAGCTACCGAGCCTAGCAAGTCACTTAATACATGTAAATAAGCGCTTTTCATATTGAGATTATCGGTATCACCACCGTGCATCAGTTTGGCGACCACTAAATTGACGATAAGCCCAATAGTACTGATAACTAGCATACCCGTAGTGGCGATTTGTGGCGGCTGCTGAAAACGCAGCACGGCTTCATAAATAATACCTGCACTGATAATCAGTAGCGTCAGACCATTGATGAGTGCAATCAAAATCTCAAAACGGCGATAGCCAAAAGTTTTATGGGAGGTAACAGATTTTTTACCGATGACAAACGCAAACAAAGTCATCGCAAGTGACACCGCATCACTAAACATATGACCTGCATCTGATAACAACGCCAAACTGCCGGTAATATAACCGCCGATGACTTCAACAATCATATAGCTTGCAATGATGGCAAACGCTATGGTGATGATACGCTGATTATCGGTATGGCTGTGACTATGACTGTGGCTGTGACTGTGGTCAGCATCCTCATGGCGGTGATTGTTGCCATGACCATGCGCATTAGGGTGCGCATCAGTAGGCTGCTTTGAATCTTGAAGCGGTTTTGGGGTCATTGTTATTTACTTACCCTAATGAATGGTAAAAATTAGCTAAATTGTAGCCCAATCAGCGAGTTGAAAAAAGCCCATTTAAACATCAGCATGAAATAAGCGCTTTAGCAAAAGCAATTGTCTTGCTAGTACCGTTAAGACCAACTCATCGGATCAATGTCAATCGATACTCTGGCATACTTTGCCGATGGCAACGCAATCGTCTGTCGCCACGAGTCCGACAATAGCTGCTGGCGAACGTGGCGTGTTTTGGTCAAAATTAATAAATGCGAGTGGTAGCGACTGTTTTTCTTTGCCATCGGCGCATCCACCGGACCATTAATGGCAATACCCAAGGCTGTCATGTGTTGGCGTGATGGCAACAGCGCCATCGCTTGATGCAAAATTTGCTGATTGTTTTCTAACGATTTGCTTTCCACCCGCACCAAACAAGCGTAAGTAAATGGCGGCAATCCCAACATGCGCCGCTCAACCAATAATTGCTGGGCAAAACTCAGATATCCTTCACGTACCAAAGTCAGTAATGCCGGATTTTCAGGTTGCAGGGTTTGTATCAGTACCAGACCTGCTTTATCGGCACGACCTGCACGCCCTGCCACTTGGATAATCAGCTGGGCGGTATGCTCAGGCGAGCGAAAATCTGACGATAAAAAACCACGGTCAGCATTGGGAATTGCCACCAACGTCACATTGGGGAAATGATGCCCTTTTGCCACCATTTGCGTGCCCACCAAAATGGCTTTGGGATTATCAGCAATACGCTGATACACTTGCTCCCAACTGTTTTTTTTACGCGTGGTATCGCGGTCAATTTGAATCACAGGCACATCGGGGAAAAGCTCAGTTAACCCTTCAACCATCCGCGCGGTACCCATGCCCACAGGGTCAAGATTGCTACTACCACAGCTGGGGCAATGGTTCGGGATAGCTTGCTGCCAATCGCAGTGGTGGCATTTTAGCATTGCCACTGGCTGAAAATGCACTGTCAAATGCGCATCACAGCGCGGGCAATCTGCTTGCCAACCGCAAGCATCACACAATAAGATGGGCGCGTAGCCACGACGGTTTAAAAATACCAATACTTGCTCATCTTTATCCAACGTTTGCCGAATGGCTTGAATTAAACTCTGCGCCAAACCGTTTTGCCATGCCTGTTGCCGCGCATCAATCAGCTGCATAGTGGCAGGCTTGGCATCGCCTGCACGCTGGGTCAAAGTAAGCTCGGTGAGTTTACCTTGTTGTACCAAATATAGGCTTTCAAGCGATGGCGTCGCGGTGCCCAAAATCACCGGACAATTAAGCTGAAACCCCCGATAGAGCGCCACGTCACTGGCGTGATAGCGCAGTGAGTCTTGCTGTTTGTAAGATTGGTCATGCGATTCATCGACAATAATCAGCCCTAAATTGGCAAATGGATATAACACTGACGAACGCGTACCGATAATAATTTGCGCATAGCCCAGTCGGCATTGTTGCCAGCCATCCAGCCGTATGGTGTCATTAAGTCCTGAATGCAGCATCAATACTTGGGCTTCAAATCGTTCGGCAAATCGCTGTCTGGTCTGTGGGGTAAGCCCAATTTCTGGCACTAAGATAAGCACTTGTTTGCCTTGTGCCAGTACCGTTTGCATCACTTGCAAATACACTTCGGTCTTGCCACTTCCGGTAATCCCATTGAGCAAAAAACCTTCATAGTGTGGCTGATGGCAGGCGCGGGTAATTTTTTGCACCGCTTGTTGTTGCTGCAAATTTAAGGTGAGCGGCGTGGTGGCAAGCTTAGCAAGCTTGGGTAAAGATGGCATTTGATAAACAGGCGCAATCAGACCTTTTTGCTCAAATTTTTTTAAATAAGCCGGCTCGACACCGTTGTCTAATAGCGCAAACTCAGTTACAAGCTTTGTGTCATTACTATGTGAGTTGCTATGCGAATTACCATGCGAGTTGATGACCAATTCACATAAAGCAAATTGTTGGCGTTGCTTTTTTGCACTGGCGGAAAAATCCTCGTCAGTGGCATCGCGTAATTGTCGCCAACATAATTGTCGGTAATCGAGCGTCATCCCTTGGCGAATTAACGTCGGCAGCATGACAGAAAACACATCGCCAAGCGGATAGCAGTAATAAGCAGACAGCCAATAAGCGAGTTTTAGCAAGGCCTCATCGACAATCGGCAGCTCATCAAGTATGTCCAATACAGGTTTAATCGCATTTTGCGTAAGCTGACTGTGCTCAATATGCGCCACCACAATGCCGACCAATTTGCGTGTACCAAACGGTACTCGGACGCGGCAGCCAATTGCGGGCAACGCATCGCCCACAACGCGATAATCGAACACCGAATCAATGGGGACAGGTAGGGCAACTTGGATTAGCAAAACACACCTTTAAAAATTGTTGTAGGGTTGAATTATAGCCCAATTCTAGGCATTAAATTGTTATCAGATGGGCAAAAATTTGACATAAAAAAAGGCAAGTCTTGTAACTCACCTTTCATTTAAGCGGGTTAACAGTCATCTAAAACCAAAATCAATCTAAAACCAAAATCGCTTCAATTTCGACCACCGCACCTTTTGGCAAGGCGGCCACTTGTACCGCGGCACGGGCAGGGTAAGGTGCAGTTAGGCGCGCTACAAAAATCTCATTTAAGGCAGTAAAATCTGCCAAATCGGTGAGCGAAACATTAAATTTCACCACATTGGCAAGCGAACCACCTGCGGCTTGGCAGATAGCATCGATGTTTGACATGACTTGGTTGGCCTGATTGACAAAGCCATCGGCTAAGATCATGGTGTTTGGGTCAAGTCCGATTTGACCTGAAATATAGACAGTCTTATCAACCTTTACGGCTTGTGAATAAGTGCCTACCGCGGCAGGGGCATTGTCAGTATGAATGATGTCACGGCTCATATTATTTCCTATTACAGTATAATGAGTTTATAAAATATCTTTATTTTTTGGTGCAGACGTGTTTTGGCTCTGAGAAAGTAGCACTTCGTCATTCCATTGATACAGCCTTACAATATTGGGGTAGCCCAAGAAGGTACGTAGGCGCTGAATTAAGCTTGCAATCTGGTCACGGCTTTGCACTACCACAAACAGCAAGGTATAGCCATTACGCTGTTCGATATATTCAAAACCCGCCTGAGTGTCACGCACAATAAAGATTAAATCGCTGATTTGCTCATCGGTCAGGTTTTGATTAATTTTTAGCGCAGCATCAAAATAAATACGCTTGGATATCTCATCCTCACTGTTAGAGACTCGCCAATGTAGCGGAATTACTTGGTATTCGTTGACACGGCGAATTTCATCAATTGAAAAACATTTATGGCGATGCACTACCAAGCCATTTTTTGAAATATGCCCGACAATCGGGTCGCCATACACAGGATGACAACAGCTGGAAAAATTCATCTCCATATTGGCGGCATCCGCAATCAAGCTTTGCGGTTGGTTAGCGGCATGGGCGCTGGCTTGGTTTTTGGCAAGCTGCTCTTGGGTCAATAGGCGCGAAACGGCAATCTGCGGTAGCAATTTACCTGTCGTAAACTCCGTAAAGAACGCACTTTTATCCTGTAAGCCGCGCCAATCAAGTAGCAATTGCCATTGTTCATCACTCAAATCAGCGAGTGAAAGATTTTGCGTTTTAAGCGCGCGCTCAAAGGCGGTTTTACCTTCGTGCTCTTTTTGCTCAGGATTTAAGCCTTTTAACCATTCAAACAACGCACGCCGCGCTTTATTGGTTGCCACAAAACCCAGCCACTCCGCTTTTGGAATCGCATTGGGGTCAGTATGAATTTTGACCCGATTGCCAGTTTTCAAAATCGTACCTAGTTTGGCTTCTACGCCATTGATTTCAGCGCCCGTTGCACGGTTACCGATATGGGTACTAATAGTATAGGCAAAGTCAAGCGCTGTGGAGCCGCGCGGCAACTCGTAAGCATCACCGTTTGGGGTATAGCAAATAATTTTACGTTCGTGAAGATAATCAATCAGTTTATCGACCACTGTCACCGCATCGGATGGTTGCTCTTCGATATCGCTTTCATTGTCGGCAATCAAGTTTTGCAGATTGCGTAGAGAAGCCTGAATCACCGACTGACTAAGAGGCGATGCTGCTTCACCCATCAAAATCCCTAAACGGGTAGTTTTGAGCATGGTTTTAGTCAAAATGACCACTTTGATGGTGTCATGGTCGTTTTTATAGGTAATGGTAAACGATTGGTTGCCCCCCGCACGTGGATGGCGGATATTGTCTTCGATACACTCAGGCGCAATTTGGTATTTATTGATAAAATACTTGGCAATTTGGTCGCAGTCTTCCACTTTATCCATGACTAGCATAAATTCATAATGCCACAGCAAATCGGTGATTTCGCCGCGGTTTTTAAAAAACTGGCGAAACAAAGTCACGCGGTTATCGACATCTTTGACATAACCTTTAACGCCCAGTCGGCTCAAAACAATATTTAAATAGTTATGAATCGCTTCTTGTTGAAACGTCCGCCCCAAACCATGCTGCATAAGCTTATCGGATAACTTGTTATACATGGGCGCATTCAAGCTGCGATAACATAAAATCTCGATATAGTCGGCTAAATCATTAAGCCCAAGCGTACGAGCAAACGGCACATAAAAATCCAAGGTTTCTTGTGCGGTTGCCTGTTGTTTTTTTTCGGGCACCGCTTCGATGGTGGTCATATTGTGCAAGCGGTCAGCCAATTTGACAATCAACACGCGCGGATCTTCTAGCGTTGCGGTAATAATGCGATAAAAAGTCGCGGCTTTATTGATGTGTTTTTCATTGGAGGATTTTAATTTGGTGACTCCATTGACGATTTGGGCAACTGCCTTGCCAAACTCTCGAGTCAAATCTTCTTCAGTGGTAGGTGTATCTTCCACGGTATCATGCAAAATCGCCGCTACAATAGTATCCACATCCATGCGAAAACTACCCAAAATCTCCGCTACCGCCATAGGGTGGGTGATATAAGGCTCGCCAGATTTGCGTTTATCTTTGATATGGGCTTGGTCGCCAAAGGCACAGGCTTTGAGAACAATTTGCTGTTCGTCATCATCCAAATAATCCAATACACGCATTAGGTCAAACTGTGCAATATCCACATCAGGATGGCTTAATTTTGGTAAAGTTGATATATTCAAAAATGTGCCCTCAACGTACGGTCGATAGGTTTAACCTGCTAAAAAATTCATATTGTCCTGGTCAGCAGTTAACTCTATCATAAAAAACGGTTGGATAAAAATAGCTGGTATCAAACCAGCTAAAGTTAGTAAAAACGTATTATAAAGATATCTTAATTATTCGCAAAATTACCCTGTATTGTCAAGACCAATTACATAATAGTTAAAAGAAAATGCAGTTATAAAAGCTAAGTTACTGACAAATAAAAAGTCACCTAAAAAAGGTGACTTTTTATAAATAACAGTGGCTTAAGCTACCGTTAGAATCCATGACCACTTGAAATGCTCAAATCGACATGGTGAAATTTGTTAGGCAATTCGCGCTCAGGTTGATTTAAAATCTCTTTAGTCACAAGGCCTTCAGCGATTTCGCGTAGGGCAAGTACGGTTGGTTTATCATTTTCACGCTCAACCATAGGTTCTGATACACCGCGTGCGATTTGGCGCGCACGTTTACTGGCAACAAGAATCAAATCAAAACGGTTGTGGATATTTTCTAGACAATCTTCTACAGTGACACGTGCCATGACTATGGTTATCCTATTCAAAACTAAAAAAGTAATTGATTATTTTAACAAAATTAAACCCATATTGCCAGTGACAATGCACTAATCCAAGATTTTTAACCCTGCTTTGTTTTCACGTTTTGGACGTTGTGCGTCGGTGGACTCCGCTGGTTGACTGGCGTTGATGTCAGATTGCGGTGCATTATCGTATTCCGTTGGGTCAAAGAACATGCCTTGTGAATTTTCTCTGGCATAAATCCCCATCACTGCTTGCATCGGTACCCATAATTCTTGCGAAACACCGCCAAATCGCGCATGAAAATGAATAAAATCATTATTAATGACCAAATTACCTGTGGCACGGCTGGCGATATTAAGTACGATACGACCATCTTGCACATATTCGACAGGCACGGTGACATTGGGCTGTGTTGTATCGACCATGATATGTGGGGTCAGGTTATTGTCTTCAAGCCATTCAAAAATAGCGCGTACCATATAAGGGCGAGTCGGGGTGAGTTGAAAGTCGTTTTCCATGGTGATTCTCTTATTTTAATGATTACTATTTTAAACTAGTTTTAAAGGTTGGGCGATTAAACATCCGCTCCATATATTGATACAACGGACGGCACAGGTGCAGCGGCAATTCAATACCCATGGGTTTTAAGCGATATAAAATCGATGACAAAATGCAATCACATACACCCATGGTATCTGAAAGAAAAAAAGCTTTATGGGCAAACAGCGGCGCTATGGTAACCAGAGATTCAGTCAGTTGCTTTCTTGCAATCTTTGCTTGGTTGACATCTAAGGTATCCTTATGGGTCAATAGCGTATCTGCCAATTTAATCCAGTCTTTCTCAATGCGCCACCATAATTGACGGTATTGTGCCTTTTCAATCGGATTTTCAGGTAGCAGTTTGTTCTGATGATAGCGCTCTTCAAGGTATTCAAAAATAATGCGATTGTTATATAAAATCAATTCACGATGAATAAATACCGGTAGCGTGTTGTAAGGATTGATATCAGGCAAATCTTCGGCAAAATCCTCATCATCACGAATATTCGTCTCACTAAATTCTATTTTTTTCTCAAGTAAAACCAGTCTTAATTGGTGACTTAGGTAGCCATCATCGGCATAAATCAACGGGGTGTTCGAAGTAGGGGTCAACATAGTTAAAAATAATAAGCTGTATCAGCGTAAAGGATAAGCCTAGCTTAAAATGACTGAATTAGCAATAACTGTGAAAGTTATCATACCAATCAAGCAATAAATGCGCATAAAAAAAGGCAGCCTAAGCTACCTTTTTTTATATCAACCCTTATTTAACGTCTTTCCAAAATTCTTTATTAAGTAAGTACACTGGAATTAATAACGCAAGTAAGAATAAGATGACCCAAAAACCATAGACTTTACGTTGGTGCGCTTGCGGCTCTGCCATCCACGCCATAAAGTTGACGATATCACCAATGTTACGACGATATTCTTCTTTTGAAGTGTTCATTTGCATATCATGAAGGACGAACGGCATAGCAACATTCGGCAGTACGATATTGTTGGCACCCCAAGGACGACTTGGATCTTCATAGAAGGCTAACAAGTACGTATAAACCCAATCATTACCACGTAGACGGGTTTCAAGTGATAAATCAGGTGGCTGCGCACCAAACCAAGCTTTTTGCAGCTCTGGGTCTACGCCTGCATTGATATGGTCACCGACTTGGTCAGTGGTCAGCATCAAGTATTTTTCCACCAACTCTTTTGGAATGTCCAAGTCTTTGTACATTTTTGAGTAGCGAACATATTGCGCTGAGTGACAGCCTGCACAGTAACTCATAAATAATGAGGCACCACGTTGAATGGACGCTTTATTGGTCAAATCTACAGGTGCGGTTTCACAAGCCAAATGTGCTTCTTTACCATCAACTGTTTTATAGGTGCCACAGCCGCCTTCGCTAGCTTGTGCGGCTGTCGCGCCCAAACCTAGTGCAACTGTCAAACCCAATCCAGCAACTAATTTTTTAACCGCTTTCATTAGTGACCTCCAGTTACACGTTCAGGTGGCTGTTTGCAAGTTTCAATCGATGTATAGATTGGCATTAGCAAGAAAAACAAGAAATACAAAATAGTACAAATACGTGCCACAAGCGTTGCGGTATCACTTGATGGAATTACCCCTAAGTAACCTAAAATCAAGAAACTAACAACAAAGATAGCAAGTGCGATTTTTGACAACATACCTTTATAACGCATTGAACGCACAGGCGATTTGTCTAACCAAGGCAATACAAATAAAATGGCGATTGATGCTGCCATTACAATAACACCCGGCAGGGCTGAACCAAACATAGACGGGGTTGCACGTAACATCGCATAAAAAGGCGTATAGTACCAAACAGGGGCAATGTGAGCCGGTGTTTTAAGTGGGTTTGCTGCTTCAAAGTTTGGTGGCTCAAGGAAGAAACCGCCGCCTTCTGGGAAGAAGAATACCACAGTAAAGAAAATGATAAAGAATACCACGATACCAATCATATCATGTACGGTGTAGTATGGGTGGAATGCCACGCCATCAAGGGGTACACCATTTTTATCTTTAAGTTTTTTGATATCGATACCATCTGGGTTGTTAGAACCAACATGGTGCAATGCTACCAAGTGAACAAACACCAGACCCACTAAAATCAAAGGAATCGCAACGACGTGCAACGCGAAGAAGCGGTTTAGGGTAATACCAGAGATGATATAGTCACCTTTTACCCATTCTCCCAATGCATCACCAATAAATGGAATCGCTGCTGGTAGGTTTAAAATAACCTGCGCACCCCAGAAAGACATATTACCCCACGGTAATAAGTAACCGAAGAAACCCTCTGCCATTAAGCACAGATAGATACCCATACCGATGAGCCAAACCAGTTCACGGGGTTTTTGGTATGAACCATACAGTAAGCCACGGAACATATGCAGATACACGACCACGAAGAATGCCGAGGCACCAGTTGAGTGCATATAACGAATTAACCAACCACCTTGTACATCACGCATAATGTATTCTACAGAAGCAAATGCGCCTTCTGCACTTGGGTTGAACATCATGGTGAGCCAAATACCCGTCACTAACTGATTGACCAATACCACCATAGATAATACGCCAAAGAAGTACCAAAAGTTAAAATTCTTTGGTGCGTAATACTTTGACATATGGTATTCATAAGTTTCTGTCGCTGGAAAGCGCGCATCCACCCAATGCATAAATTTCTTTGCACTCATATTATGCCCCCACCGTTAAGATAGTACCGCTGATGCTATACTCAGGAACTGGCAAATTACGAGGCGCAGGTTGACCCTTAAAAACACGTCCAGCTAAGTCATACTTTGAGCCGTGACAGGGGCATAAAAATCCGCCAACCCAACTGCTGCCACCCAAATCTGCTGCGCCGACATCAGGACGATAACCTGGTGCACAACCTAAGTGAGTACAAACCCCTTCACACACTAGAACTTCACTATTGTCTTTTGAGCGGCTATTATTTTTGCAGTAGTCAGGTTGTAATGAACCTTCTGATTTTGGATCGGCAAGTGATGATTCTACTTTTGATAAATTATCCATCATCTCTTTGGTACGTTTGACAAGATAAATCGGTTTACCACGATATTTGATAACAATCATTTGTCCTGCTTCGAGTTTGCTTAGGTCTTGGCTAACAGGTGCACCCGCAGCTTCTGCTTTTGCACTTGGATACCATGAACGCACAAACGGCGTAGCAATAGCAGCGACACCGACTGCGCCCATAGCGGCAGTGGATGCGATTAAAACTCTTCGACGCTTAACGTCGACGCCTTCGGCATGGCTCATTAAGAACTCCTCCAGATTAATGAAGTGGGTAACCATATTCCCACACTGGGTTTGTGGCTATTGTAAATCAGTTGTTACAGAATTGCCACCTTAGCTGTGCCTAAATTACGCTAATTTTGCTATTTTATGCTATTTTTGCAATAAAATAAATTACCTAAGGTAAATAAAAAAGACCCTTGCAGTAAACAAGAGTCTTTTTTGTAAACGCCAAAAAACGCGGTCGATACGAGAATTTCGACCACGAAAAATATTAACGTTTTGAGAATTGGGGACGTTTACGTGCTTTACGTAAGCCCAATTTTTTACGTTCAACTTCACGCGCGTCACGAGTCACAAAGCCCGCTTCTTTAAGCGCTGGTTTTAAGGTTTCGTCTGACTCAATCAATGCACGGGTAATACCGTGGCGAATTGCCCCTGCTTGACCATTGATACCGCCACCTTTTACAGTCACATAGATATCATATTTGCTAGCAGCATCTAGTAATTCTAAAGGTTGACGTACAACCATTACTGATGTTTCACGACCAAAGTATTGATCAAGTGGTTTACCGTTGACGACGATGTTACCTGTACCCGCAGATAAGAACACACGAGCTGTTGAAGTTTTACGACGACCTGTACCGTAATTGCGTTCCATGTGTTACTCCTTAGATATCTAATACTTGAGGTTGTTGAGCAGTATGAGGATGCTCAGTACCTGAGTAAACTTTTAACTTTTTAATCATCGCATAGCCCAATGGACCTTTTGGCAACATACCTTTAACGGCTTTGTTAAGTACGTCAGCGGGTTTGTGTGCGATAAGTTTGGTAAAGTTAGTTTCTTTGATACCACCTGGGTAACCGGTGTGACGGTAGTATTTTTTGTCTTGCGCTTTTTTACCAGTCACGGCAACTTTCTCAGCATTAATCACAACGATATAATCGCCTGTGTCAACGTGAGGGGTGTAAGAAGGCTTATGCTTGCCACGTAAGCGTGATGCGATTTCGCTCGCCAAGCGACCTAATGTTTTACCTTCAGCGTCGACGATGTACCAATCGTGTGTCACTTCATGTGGTTTAGCACTGATAGTTTTCATGTTTAAAAACCTTTTTGAGTTAATAGTTGAGAGTGAGTGTCTGGGAAACGAGGGCTCTCAAAATTACGAACGCATATTATAGGGATTAAGATAGTGACTTGCAATACAAGTCAAGCGTTTTTGAAAAATAAACTTGCAAAAAATAGGCAACTAAAATTGCCTATTTATATCAATCAGCATATCAGTACACAATTTAGACATTAAATCTAAAGTGCATGACATCGCCATCTTGCACGATGTAGGTTTTACCTTCGAGGCGAGATTTACCGGCCGCTGCCGCGCCTTTTTCACCGTTGTATTCAATAAAATCATCAAATGCAATCACTTCGGCACGGATAAAACCACGCTCAAAGTCGGTATGAATCACGCCTGCCGCTTCTGGGGCCGTGGCACCGACTTTGACCGTCCAAGCGCGTACTTCTTTGACCCCTGCGGTAAAGTACGTTTGCATATTAAGCAGCTCATAACCTGCGCGAATCACCCGATCAAGCCCTGCCTCAGTCATACCCATACTTTCTAAAAACTCTTGTTTTTCATCGTCATCCAGCTGGGCGATTTCTGATTCGATTTGGTTGCATAGCGCGACGACCAACGCATCATCTTTTGCCGCAAATTCCCGTACTTGGTCAAGATAAGGATTGTTGTCAAAGCCATCCTCGCTCACGTTAGCAATATACATGGTCGGTTTTAGGGTGATTAAACCATAGCTACGGATGATTTTTTTCTCATCCTCATCCAGATTTGCCATGCGCGCAGGCTTACCATCGGCTAAAAATGGCTCAATTTTGTTAAACACATCGAGCATGGCTTTGGCGTCTTTATCACCGCCTTTGGCTTTTTTACCGACATTTATAAGCGCACGGCTGACCGCTTCAAGGTCAGCTAGGGCAAGTTCGGTGTTGATGGTTTCGATATCGGATAATGGGTTGACGCGTCCATCGACGTGAATCACGTTGTCATCATCAAAGCAGCGCACCACATGGGCAATCGCATCGGTTTCACGGATATTGGCTAAGAACTGATTACCCATGCCTTCGCCTTTGGATGCGCCTGCCACTAGACCGGCAATATCCACAAATTCCATTGAGGTGGGCACAACGCGCTCAGGTTTGACGATATCGGCAAGTTGTTTGAGACGTGGGTCGGGTACAGGTACAATCCCAGTATTGGGATCTTTGGTACAAAACGGGAAATTTTCTGCCGCAATCCCAGCTTTGGTCAATGCGTTAAACAGGGTTGATTTACCAACATTTGGCAGTCCGACGATACCACAATTAAAGCCCATACAATGCTCACTAAATAAAGAGTTAGTTAAATTTGTTGCATTATAACAACTTAGTCAGCAGAATTCGACAGGCGATTGACCCATCAAAGAATAGACCCATTAAAAATTTGTAGCATGATATAAACTACAAAAATTCAAATTGAGCGATTGGGCAGATTGCTGTCATGCTATTGCAAAGCTATTGCTATCCTATTGCCCTAGTCTCGAGTTGTCATGAAATTGTCATGATTGAAGGTCAAGCTATGCTATAATGAGCAGTTTGATAATGATTTGTGTCTGATGACGGTGAGGGTTATCGTATACTGCACAACATTGATAATTATTTCATTTTTATAGGAATGTTTTGAGTGACAGTCTCTGCTTTTTTATCCCATCAGCCTAGAAAACGTTTTGGGCAAAATTTCTTACATGATCAAGTGATTATCGGGAGAATTATTGACAGTATTCATGCAGGTCGCGATGATTTGATGGTTGAAATTGGTCCAGGCATGGGCGCGATTACTGAGCCGCTACTCAAGGAAGTCAATCGCTTGACCGTTGTCGAGCTTGATACCGATTTGGCAGACAGCCTGCGCATTCGCATTGGCGCCAATAGCAATGAGGGCTTAACGATTGTCAAAGCCAATGCCATGGAAGTGGATTACCGCGCGCTGTTCCAGCAAATCATTGGCGATAACCCCAATCATACCACCGACAAGAAAATGCGCATTGTCGGTAACTTGCCATACAATATTTCTACGCCGTTATTGTTTCATTTACTAAGTTTTGCCGATGTCATTGAAGACATGCACTTTATGCTACAAAAGGAAGTGGTGGATCGCATCACCGCAGCGGTGAATAGCCGAGAATATGGTCGTTTATCCATTATGATGCAGTATTATTGTGAAACCGATTATTTACTGACGGTGCCAAATGGGGCATTTAACCCACCACCCAAAGTGACGAGTGCGGTATTTCGACTCAGACCTTATCAACAAAAACCGATTGTGGCTGACGATGAAAAGATGTTTGCCCTTGTGGTGCGTGAGGCATTTAATCATCGCCGTAAAACACTGCGCGCGATTTTTAAAAAATCGCCGATTTTGCCTGCGGTCACAGAACACCAGCTTGTGGCATGGGGACTCAATCCACTGGCGCGTCCCGAAACGTTATCAGTACAAGATTTTGTGAACTTGTCTAATGGCATCGCGGCTAATGGTATCGCGGCAAACGGCATTGCGGCAAATGGTTAATTTTTTTATAGCTGTTTAAAATTTTACTTTCAAGATGTATGAGGTGTTATGGGTTTTCGACATCAATTTGTCATTGGCGATATTCAAGGCTGTTATGCCGATTTGCAGGCACTGCTCAAGCAAATTGGGTTTGATGAAAAGCAAGATAAATTATGGTTTGTTGGCGATATCGTGGCACGCGGTGAAGACTCGCTGAGCGCGCTGCGTCTGGTAAAACGTCTTTGCGAAGCCGGTGCTGCCGAAATGGTGTTGGGCAATCATGATATTAACTTGATCGCCGTATGGCGTGGTGTCATAAAGATTAAGAAAAAGGATAGAACCCAAGCGATTTTTGACGCCGCAGATTGTGATGAATTACTCAATTGGCTTCGTCATCAGCCGCTGCTTGTCTATCCCAATGATAAAACCGTGATGGTGCATGCAGGCATCCCACCAAACTGGAGTATTACCCAAGCAGCCATGCATGCGTCAGAATTGCAAACTCAGCTGCAAAGTAGCTTATGGCAACTCGATAGACTGCTGCCAAACCTGTATAGCGATACCGCTGTTCCTTGGTCAAATATGCTGACAGGCTACGCGCGCATGCGGGCGATTTGCAATTATTTTACCCGTATGCGCCTGTGTCAAATGGACGGCACGCTAGAGTTTAGCTTTAAATCCAGTCTCGATGATAAAATGCCAGAGGGGTTTCGTCCGTGGTTTGAATGGCAAGTGCCGCGCGAACGCAAAATCTTATTTGGTCACTGGGCAGCGCTAAAAGCCAAAGTGGATTTGGCGAATGCCAGAGCCACGGATGCAGGGTGTGTGTGGGGCGGCAGTATGATGGCATACCGCCTAGAAGATGAGCAAATTACCTGTCAAACTTGTAAAGCAAAATAACCTTTGTAAAGCAAAACAATCATACAGTTACCGAGCGAGCTGCAGCAGCTGTACAAATACTTTGGGCAAACGGGTAGGGCGAACTTGGGTTTGCCCTTTTTCATCTTTGCTAGTAGCCACGCATACAATACTTATCTCGGCTTGGCTTAAAAGCTGCTGGTGGCTATCATAAATCCGCTGCGCAAGCTGTAGTGACGCAGATTTGCAGTCTGCCGTTGCAATCACAACGGTGACTTCGCTATCAAGCAGAATCGGACGCAAATAGCGGATGTTGGCTTGGCTCACTACAAATTGGATATCAGGCTTGCCACTATCACTATCGTGAGTAACGTCTTGACTCACAGCCTCGGCTGAATGCGCTTGATAAAAATAACTGGTCATCCCCAATGCACGTAACCAATCGCGACGACAACGCTCAAACAGCTTTAAATGATTGGCGTGATACACAATCCCGCCTGCATCGGTATCTTCTAAATAAATACGGTATTGGGTGGCATAAACAGGCTGATTGCTTGATTGATTCTGGGGCTGGGTCACGTGCTATCCTTACTTTAATAATGTTAACAATAATTCAGTAATTTTTAAAAAACCACAAAGTGATAGCATAAAAAAAAGAATGGCGTTAAACCATTCTTTTTTGAAAATGTTTAGTTTTTATATCCACACTCATCAAGTCAATTGACGATTATTGATTTTGTCTAATTTTAACGCTTCCAAATAACTGCGAATATGGGTCACGTAATCTAAGCACTGCACGTAACGGCTATTGCTTTGACTATTGACTTTTAAATACTGATACACGGCTGCCCAATTGTTGCCATCAATACCGCGCTTTTGCAAAATCTGCTGAATATCTTTAATGGCTTGTGGACCCATATTATAAGCGGCTAGGGTAAACCATACTCGATCCGATGCTGGCACTTGGGCAAATTCATGTTGCAGCTGACTGAGATACTTAGCGCCGCCTTGGATGCTCTGCGTCGGGTTAGTCCGATTATCAACGCCCATCGCATCGGCAGTGGCATTGGTCAACATCATGATACCACGCACACCCGTTGGCGAAGTGGCTTCTGCATCCAGATGCGATTCTTGGTACCCCATTGCCGCAAGCAGTTCCCAATCAAGACGGTATTTGTTTGCGGTCTGCTTAAAAGATAGTTCATAAATGGGCAACACGCGTGTCATGGTATCGGCAAAATGTTGTTGATTAAACGGCTCTGTCAATGGTGTTTGACTATAAAACGCGGCCAAATGTTGATTACGGGTGAGCGATTGACCGCCACAAAGGAAGTTTTTTACATCATTGTTGAGTTTGACATCATTGGGGTTTAGCTGTATGCCAACATGTTCGTTGAGACCCTGCTGTAATAAATAATCTTTGTCACAACTTAGACTCAGCGATGATAACGTAGTCGCATTTTGATAATCTGACACATTGGTTAAGGCGATATCGGCTTTGCCCGTTTTGACAGCCGCCATCGCGTCCGCATCACTGGCAAACACTTGTGTGCTCAGGGTAACATCCAATCGCTTGGCATAATGGCGCATGACATCATAGCCAAAGCCGTGCTCAAAACCATCTTGAGCAAAATAGGTGGTATTACCATTGACGGTGGCAATACGCAGCTGCTTTTGAGACAGGATACTATCAAAAGTCGCCATTTTTGGTGCCGCAACCACGCTAGTAGGTGAGGCAAGGGTATTGATAGCATTGCCATTAGCGACTTTATCAGTAACGCCCATCTGGGTTGCAACATAAGCTAAGGGCAAACCAATCCCCATCACAACTACCAGCTTTTTACTAGCGCCCAACCATTTTAGCGGCTTGATAAAGCGCTCAATAAGACTAGCAGACGGATTAGCCAGTTGCCCCAAATCTTGCACATGGCTAGGCACCGCTGGCACACGTGACTGGGCAATTTTTGGCGACATCCCCCTACCCAAACAAGGCTTGAATTGAATCGGAAAGAATTGCAAGCGTTTAAATTGGGTTGCGTATTTACTAAAGCGTAATAAAGGGTGTTGAAACGGGTATAAAGTTAAAGGGCTTAAAAATGCTTTGACCGACATCGAAATCGACGCAGGATAGGTCAAAGCCAAATCATCACAATACTCAAATGATGAGTTTAGCGGCATGTGTCACTCCACGGTGCACATACGTTAGATACGTTAAATTAATAAAAAACAACTATGCCAAATGAAAACATTTTATGAAACTAAGAACCGAATCGATAGTTAAACCTAGTACCCATCAAACTAAGCACCCGTCAAACCTAGTACTAGTCAAAATAAGCACCAGTTAGCCAAGCGAAATAAGTACATGGCTTCTAACTATATAACTTTATCCTAAATCTCACCAAAAAAGCTTCCATCCAAAATAGGTCGTTATTAACTTAACGCTAAAAAAAGAGCCAAACAGGTTGGCTCCCCTTATACCTAGGACGGTGATAATTCCCTATCCATCATAGAGAACTATCGAAATAAATAGTAATTAAGTACAACCCGAAAAAGGGTTAAAATTTTTTTAGGTACTGGCGAATTAAAAATTGTTTAATAAGCCCAAGCACTTACCTAAAGAATTTAACGTAGGATAACGTATGGCACGCATAAAATAAATAAACAATAACAATATTTACTGCATGGCATTACAGTTAGTTATATAAAACAATGGGGGTATTGTAGTGAAATTAAAGTTACGCGTCATGTGGTTGACGGTAACGAATGGCAAATTTATGATAAAAAGCGTAAAAAACCCGCTAAAATGCAATTAACGGGTAATAATTAGTCAATAAATTGCCCGATTTTACACAGGATTATCGATATCGACAAAATCAACGGTTAAGGCAAGATTTTCTTTGACATAATTTCCCAATGCAAGCACACCACCTCGCTCAGTGGCATGATGTCCACAAGCAAAATAATCAATACCCAGCTCACGGGCTATGTGAGTGGTTCGCTCTGATACTTCACCGGAGATATAGGCTTGACAACCCATTTGTGCCGCTTGCTCAATCATATCCTGTGCGCCACCCGTACACAGACCGATGCGCGAAATCGCTTGATTACCCCCGGATAGATGTAGGGGCGGACGGCTTAAGGTAGTCGATAGTTTGTTGGTGAGCGCTGCAATCGACAACGGCGCTGCTAAATCCACGATATTACCAATCGGATGTTTTTCGTCAGGATACAAAGGCGACAAATCAGTCCAGCCCAACGCTCGCGCTAATTGGGCGTTATTGCCCAATTGGGGATGGGCGTCTAACGGTAAATGATAAGCCAGTAAGGAAATACCGTGTTGCATCAACAAACGAATACGCTTGCCTTTCATGCCAATTAACGGCGCAGGTTCACCTTTCCAAAAATAGCCATGATGCACCAAAATCGCTTGGGCGTTGTGCGCAATCGCTTGTTCAATCAATGCCTCAGAGGCTGTGACACCGGTGAGGATGTGCTGTATCGGCTGTCCACCATCTATTTGCAGACCATTGGGACAATAATCTTGGAATTCATTAATTTTTAACAGCTCATTTAACCGATGAGCCAATTGAGTCGGACTCATTGAGGTCGCGGGTTGGTTCATTTTGTTTTTCAAACTTATATCTTCCAAACTTGTATCTCCCAAAAATTCATCATGTTTTTACAGTGGTGCATATTTTTACAGTCGTTCAGTGTTTCTAACGTTTGCAGTGTTTAACATACAGTATTTAATCGGTTATTTGGGTAGCTTACTTGCCGTGTCATTTGGGGTGATATTGTCAACCGCCTTTTGCACCACTTTTTCTTTAATTGCCTGTTTTTTCTCTGCAATTTCTTCATCGGTCAGTTTTTCCGTATGACTGATATTGTCGATATGGGGCGTAGTAGCATGCGGATGTTCTTCTGGCTGTGATGCCAGGGCAGTTTTATGTCCATGGTTATTTTTACCATCGTTTGCAATCGGTTTATCATCATAGATAATATTACCGTCGCTATCGATTAGTGCATACTTCATCGGCTGTTTACGCGGGATAAAAAAGTCAGAGGGTTGGGTCATCAAATGCGAGGCGACCAATTCAAATAAGAATTTCCACTCAAAGACTTTCACATTACGAGCGCGTAGGGCGGTCATTAAGGCGAGTGAAAAACTCACCAACAAGTTAATCATACCGATGACCATCACCCCAAATAGACTGACCAAAATAATACCGATTTCTGGAAACTCGCCCGTGTTGGCATAAATGTTAAAAATCCCGTGAATAAAGTTGGCGGACGCAAAGGCAATGTGGCGAATATCGAGCGGTAAGCCAAAAATATAACCGATGGTCGCCGTACTACCCAAAAAGCAGCCGAATAAAAAGTTACTCATAATCGCACCCAAATTGCGCTCGATAAAATCGCTAAAACGCAATAACGTCACAGGTGTCATCATCCGTTTGAGGGTAGGATGGTTGCGGATACGCTCACCAATTTTGTAGTGTACTGCAAGATTATCATAATAGCCTGCAATCAATCCTGAAATATACAGATACACCCCAGCAATCGCAGCATGAAAGATAGCAAGCGAGGTAAACGGGTTAAGATCATGCAGCAAGTGCTCTGCGCTAGCTTCCGATGTTAACGGACGACCCAGCCCATACAGCCATATGCATGAAATCAGTAGCGCAATCGGCATGGCAATTGAAATATTACCCATAATGGCAATAAATTGGGTGCGCATGATATCAACGACCAATTCGGTCAGCTTGGTAAATTGCGCCGCTTTACGCCCTTTTACCTCTGAGATAGTCGAAGCAATCGCGGCAGCTGTCATGGCAGGCTGTTTGGTCGCCACTGTGCCACCAATGATATGAATTGCCACAAAGCCAAGACCATAAATCATACTGTTTAAAAAAGCCACGCCAAACGGTGCCAGTGGTAAGGATTTCCCTAGGATTTTAAGGGTCGCCATAAAGCCGATGAGTAAACCACCCAATGCCGCTTTTTTATACATACGGCGATAGCCCGCTTTATCAGTACTGATATAATGCTCACCGACCTTACTGGCAGTCTCAGTGACACGGCGCGACAACAGCGCGGTATTGATGCCAAATAAATATCTAAAACTACTGCGGTGGTATGAATCTTCATACAATGTATTAATAAGCTCTATGATGGTTTTTTTCTTGATATGATCGTTGTCCGATAGCAGTGACACCAACAATTCAAGACGCTGCAAGCTTTGCTCAAGGCGCACCAACATATTGGTGGTACGCACGGTAATACCCGTTCGATGAATACGGCGACGGATGTTTTGCATTATGGTGCGGGCTTGGTCGGTCAATACTAAAATTTGACTGCTATCCACCTCAGGCTGGGGCATCGCTTGCTCATCCCCTGGCTGCATGCTGAGCTGGTATTGACTGACAAATTCAGCGACTTCGCGATTGAGTGCAATAAAAGTATCTTGGTTGTCAATCGGATTGGGAAATGCCTTTATTAAATCGGCATTGAGCCCAATGCCGTTGATACGCGCAGTTAAAATAGTAATGGCTTTGAGCACATTGGCTTCAAGCGCTTGCACTAACGCTTCTTTGCCTGCGGGTACTTTAAGGATGAGTATCAGTTCAATCCACCAATGCTCATTGATTAAGCGCACCCAGTAACGGGTTTTTGGTGTGGCAAAAAACGCATTAAATAGCGCAATCAAATCGCGGTCATCAGGTACGGAGGGTAATAGCTTTTCACCGATCAAATCAAAAAATTGCGAAGTAAAGCCAGCATCTGACAAAATACCCAAGTCCGTGTATAGCGACACCTGACGATAACGATTAATCAAGGTAAGCATAAACACACAAAACCCTTCTGCCCACACACGATTGCTGCGTAGTAGCCGAATAAATAGCGCCATCTGTTCATTGGCGGTTGTAGCATCATCTGCACGGTTGCGCAGAGTATCTAGCAGTTGTTTAAATAGGGTAACTTGCGGAAAATCACGCAGCGCATTGATTTCGTTTAAAATAGTAGTTAAACGCGCTTCTAAGGTTGGCATCACCTTTAATTGGTCTGCCATATCCGCCGCATCATAACGATGTTGGGCATTGAGTAACTCATCTTGATTATTAGGTTGCGATAAATTCGTCAAACTAACCTCGAAGTAAACAGAAAATTGAATCGTTTTTTTAAATAGGGTGAATCACAACTATAAGAAAAAATACGAAAATAGATATCTTAAGATGAAAATTTAATCGACTCATCGGAAAAAATCCATCATTTATTTGCAACAAAAATCTTATGGGCCAAGGTTTAAAGACAGTAAGGGATAAAATAACGCGACGTGTTACCGCATTTATGTATTTGAGAAAACAACCTGACTGATTATCCTCATTGATTATCTAGCTGCAGCGATTATACTATGGTTACTCTGTTGACTGATTTTTTTCTATGGCATCGACTATAACCTCTCAATCAAAAAGCACCAAACAACCCAATACCGAATCAACACCCAATGAAGTAACCCAATACTACTATCCAGACCCCGTCAACCAACAGGTGATACAGCAGTGGCTGTTTATGGATTTATTGCCGTGGCAACAGCCAACTTGGCAGTATTTGACCACCCATCTAGACGCCTTGCCGCACGCAATGTTGTTTGCAGGCAATGCAGGGACGGGTAAACGCGCCTTCGTGTATCGGTTTGTCGCATGGGCTTTGTGTGAGAATCAACGGGTCAATGCACAAGGTGTTACAACTGCCTGTGGGCAATGCCAAAGTTGCCAATGGCTGATCGCCAATACCCACCCCGATCTTTATCAAATTCCCACACCCACCGTGGCGCGTGACGCGTCGCCTAAACCTAAAGCAAACAATGCCCTCGTGGCGCAAGCCCCAACCCATCAGTCAGGTTATAGCATCAAGATTGACGAAATTCGGGAATTACAGCCTTTTGTCACGCAATCGAGTGGCGGATTAAGAATCGTGGTTATTCACCAAGCGGATGCGATGACTCTAGCCGCTAGTAACGCGCTTCTTAAGACCTTAGAAGAGCCTGCCGAAAATGTGTTGATGCTGTTAATTAGCGATAGTCCTTCGCAGCTACTGCCAACGATTCGCTCGCGGCTACAGGCATTTTCGGTAAGCCATGTGACCCCCGTTCAGTCAATGCAAGCGATGCAGCAGTTATTGCCAAATACCGATACTGCAACGCTACAACAAGTGAGTGAATTGTCTGGTTATGCGCCCTTTTTGGCACTGCAAATGTTACACAGCGAATGGTATCAACACCGCCAAACTTGGATAAACAGCTTTCAAGCGGTTCGTAGCGGGCAACGTATGCCTGTACAAGCCAGCAACTATTGGCAAAAAACACTGACATTGACAGACTTTTTATACTTGTCGCAAGCCTTGTTAGTACCATTGGGGCAATTTGCCGTCGGTATCTCAGCGTCCGCCAATGACTTGGATTTTGGCAAGCTGCAGCCACCACCGACATTAAGGCAAATTAGCCAGTTGCAGCGGGTTATCGATCAAATCTGGCAAGATAGACAGCAACATATCCAAGATAAGTTATGCTATGATAAAATTTTTAGCACCATGCTTGATTGCTAATCTATTCAATTAATCTATATTATTTATCATTCACCATGCGTTAGTAAAAGGAATAGTGATTATGGCAATGCCATCTCGTGGCGGTATCACCACCATTAACTATGATACGATCGAAAAATTGTATGCTAGCTATCTGCCTTTTATTGAAAACGGTGCGTTATTTATTCCTACTAACCAGCAGCAACAACTAGGCAGTCAAACCTTTGTGGCAATTACTTTGCCAAATTCGAGTGAGAGAATGCCGCTGCATGGTAAAGTGGTGTGGGTTAACCACCGTGCACAAGCCCAGCGCCCCGCAGGCTATGCGTTACAGCTTGGCAAAGATGAAGCAGGTTTACGCATCAAAAACGAAGTCGACCGCCTGTTAGCAGGTCATATCAGCTCCGATAAACCCACCTACACGCTATAAATTTTGGAAATTCTAGAAACTCTGGCAGTTTTAGCCTGTGATTGTTAAAGGTGAGCGATTGTTAAAGGTGAGCTTATGCTTAATCCTGTAAGTCGCTAGCTTTTTTCTTCTATCGCACAATGGTTAATCATCACTCTGCGTATCGGTGCATTTCTCCTTTTTAGTCCCTTTTTTGTGCATTTTTTCATTGGCAAAAAATGAGACGCAATGTAGTCAATGCTTGTGCCAAATCACTTGTATAAAATAGCTTTCAGGCGTAAAATATACGACTATTTTTGCTTTGTTCATAAGAATGGCATGTCACAAACGTTAACGCAACCGTCTTTTGATGTAACTAAAGAAGATTTAACCGCAAGTCTGCCCGTCATCACCGTTGATGGCTCAAGTGGTGCAGGTAAAGGTACATTGACGGCAAGACTGGCAAAGCTACTGGATTATCAAATTTTGGATTCAGGTGCGCTGTATCGGATTGTGGGGCTTGCAGCCCACCAAGCGGGTTTGTTAACCGGCAGCATTGATGAAGCTGCACTAGCTGATTTAACCCAATCGTTAAAAATTGAGTTTGCAGCCGCAAAAGCGGGTTCTGAGCATGTGACAGTGCTCGTGAATGCCAACGATGTGAGCGAAGTGATTCGCACCGAAGAAGTGGGTAACTTTGCGTCAAAAGTCGCAGTATTCCCGAAGGTGCGTCAAGCGCTATTGGAGTTACAAAAAAATATGGCAACGTCGCAAGGCAACCCAAAAAAGGGCTTGATTGCAGACGGGCGTGATATGGGAACAGTGGTTTTTCCCGATGCAACGCTTAAAGTCTATTTGGTCGCATCCGCTGAAGCACGAGCCGAGCGCCGTGTCAGTCAGTTAACCCATGCTGGCAAACAGGCAGATTTTGACGAAATTTTGGCACAAATTATTGCACGTGATGAGCGTGATAGTACACGCAGTGCCTCACCGGCTAAGCCTGCCGATGATGCGATAGTGATTGATAGCTCAGCCATCGATGCTGAGCAAGTGTTTAACCAAGTTTGGCAACTATGCCTTGAACGTGGTTTAATAATTAATTAACTGTTTTTAAAAGTTTTATCGATTTTTTATAGGCACTAAAACCAGCCTTATGTTTATAAAAAATCTTAATTTGAACCGTACTGTGCTGGACAGGCTACGGCTATACAAAGGTAAATTTTATGATGGAATCATTTGCTGAACTGTTTGAAGCGAGCCAAGCACTTGACGTAGAACGCGGTGCAGTTATCTCAGGTACCGTAGTTGCGATTGATAGCGACTGGATTACCGTAGACACGGGTCTAAAATCAGAAGGTATCGTTGCACGTTCAGAATTTTTGAATGAACAAGGCGAGCTTGAAGTAGCAGTTGGCGACCAAGTTCAAGTCGTTGTAGATGCGGTTGACAATGGCATGGGTCAAACCCTATTGTCACGTGAAAAAGCAAAACGTGCTGAAACTTGGAACGTACTTGAAAAAATTTATGAGAACAATGAGATCGTAACCGGTCTTATCTCTGGTAAAGTTAAAGGTGGTTTCACGGTTGATATCGGTTCAGTACGTGCGTTCTTACCAGGTTCATTGGTGGACACTCGCCCAGTACGCGACACGGCGCACTTAGAAGGCAAAGAGCTAGAATTTAAAATCATCAAACTGGATCAAAAACGCAACAACGTCGTTGTTAGCCGCCGCGCTGTGATGGAATCTGAAAACTCAGCAGAGCGCGAAGCACTACTATCTAACCTTGAAGAAGGTCAAGAAGTGGTCGGCGTGGTGAAAAACTTAACGGATTACGGTGCATTCGTAGACCTAGGTGGTATCGATGGTCTATTACACATCACCGATATGGCATGGCGCCGTATCAAGCACCCATCAGAAGTGGTTGAAGTGGGTCAAGAATTAAAGGTTAAAGTGTTAAAATTTGACCGTGAACGTAACCGTGTCAGCTTAGGTCTAAAACAACTCGGCACTGACCCATGGCAAGACGTTCTTAACAACTATCCAAAAGGTACTAACGTTAAAGCACGTGTAACTAACCTTACTGATTATGGTTGTTTTGCTGAAATCGCTGATGGTATCGAAGGCTTGGTACACGTTTCTGAAATGGATCATACCAACAAAAACATCCATCCTTCAAAAGTGGTACAAATCGGTGATGAGATCATGGTTCAAATCCTTGATATCGATGAAGACCGTCGTCGTATCAGCCTAGGTATCAAACAAACCATGCCAAACCCATGGGAAGAGTTTGATAAGAACCACCAAAAAGGTGACAAAGTATCGGGTACTATCAAATCAATCACTGACTTCGGTATCTTTATCGGTTTAGAAGGTGGTATTGATGGTCTAGTTCACTTATCAGACCTTTCTTGGACTGAAAGCGGTGAAGAAGCGATTCGTAACTATAATAAAGGTGATACCGTTGAAGCGGTCATCTTGTCTGTAGATGCAGAAGCTAACCGTATCAGCTTAAGTATCAAACAACTTAACAGCGACCCATTCAACGAATACCTAATATCAAATGATCGTGGTGCGGTAGTAAAAGGGGTGGTGACGGACGTTGATGCAAAAGGCGCTAAAGTAAAATTGGCTGACGACGTAGAAGGCTATTTACGTGCTTCAGAAATCCAACAAGACAAAGTAGACGATGCGACCACTGTACTGAATGTCGGTGATGAAGTTGAAGCGAAAATTGTCAGCGTGGATCGCAAAACTCGCGGTATCAACCTATCAGTTCGTGCAAAAGATGAAGCTGAGCAACGTGATGCTATCAAAGCATTAAGTTCAAATGCAGCGGTTGATACACAGCCAAAAACGATTGGTGACTTAATCAAAGAGCAACAACAAAACCAATAATCGGTTTTGCGAGCGATAAAAAAAGCGACTAACTTAGTCGCTTTTTTTATTTTCACCTTTTAGGTAATAAAATGGCTATTTAGGCTAAAAAAAGCCGACGAATTTAAGGTGGTTTTGTTATAATATGCGAAGAAAAGTAATAAAATGTAATTTTTCATTATTATGATTGTTGATAGATTGCTGGATGAAATTGGACTGTAACGAAGTTTTTAAAACCATCATTCTGTAATTTAGACTATGACAGTTACGTTTAGCGTGTTAGGGGTAGTATGGAAAAAGTGTTAAACAAATCTGATTTGATCGCTAGATTATCAAGTGAATGTGAGAATATACCAGAAAAAACCATTGAGGATGCCACCAAGCAAATCATTGATTTGATGGTTGATACCTTATCTCAAAATGGACGTGTCGAAGTACGCGGTTTTGGTAGTTTTAGTTTGCATCATCGTGAGCCACGTGTGGCGCGCAACCCTAAAACAGGCGAAAAAGTGACCGTAAAAGCAACGGCGATACCCCATTTTAAACCTGGCAAAGCGTTGCGAGAGGCAGTCAATCACCATCGTTAGTTGCGGTTTTTGAGTCATTTAACGTTATTGAACTTACGCTATGGTTTAATATATGATTGATCAAAAAAGAGTGGACAAAAAATCCACTCTTTTTTTTGAATTATCTGTAATAATAGTGGCATTCAAAAATGTAGATTAATTAAAATAATAAAGGAGAAAACTATGCGTTATCTGTTAGCGATTTTGTTGTTCGTGGTCGTTGGTTATTCATTGATGTTGGTATTGGTGAATAACAACCAAGTCGAAGTAAATTTACTGTTTAGCCAAGTACCACAAATGAGTTTGGGGCTACTGTTGATTATTAGCATCGTTTTAGGGGTCATTGCGGGGCTATTGATAGGTGTGATTTTGTTTCGTGTATTACAGATGAAGCTGGAAAATCAACGCTTATCTAAAGAGTTAAAGCAAACCCAAGAAAAATTGATGCAAACGCAGCATAATTATGAACAGCATTTAGCGCAAACCAGCAACGCAACGATTGCACCTACCGCAGCCAACCCTAATTTACCACCCGTACGATAAGCAATGCATGCTATCGAATTGAAAAAACGAGTCAGTTTGTTATGAATCAAGTGGCAGTACCGCAAGCAACATCACTCATCAAATCCGCCATCAAGTCACCCATTATTGTGGCATTGGATAACATGGATGACCGTCAGGCATTAAGCTTGGCGGATAAGCTAGATCCTACATTGTGCCGAGTGAAAGTTGGCAAAGAGCTATTTACCAAATATGGTAATAGCTTAGTGACATCCTTACATCAGCGTGATTTTGAGGTGTTTTTGGATTTAAAATTTCATGATATTCCTAACACCACCGCACAAGCAGTATTAGCGGCGGCTGATTTGGGGGTGTGGATGGTCAATGTCCATGCCAGTGCGGGGCGCAGCGCCATGCAAACGGTGAAAGAGCGTTTATCAGCGCAAAACTACCAAACCTTAGTGATTGCGGTGACGGTGCTAACCTCTATGTCACAGCAAGATTTGGCTGAAGTGGGCATCACCGACTCGGTAGAAAGTCATGTCAAGCGACTAGCATTATTGACTCAGCAGTCTGGGCTTGATGGGGTAGTTTGCTCTGCACAAGAAGCCAATATGCTTAAAGGCTTATGTGGCAAGGATTTTCTTTTAGTCACGCCAGGTATTAGACTACCAGAAGACGCCAGTAATGACCAAACCCGGATTTGCACGCCCAAAGATGCTATAGCAAATGGGTCTGATTATTTGGTCATTGGGCGGTCAATCACGGCAGCAGCGAATCCCACCGCCAAACTGCACTATATCTTGGATACGTTAAAATAATCCATTTCGAGTCATGTATGCCAGTACGTTTTCAAGTGTTAAGTGATTTACATATTGATAGCTACGCAAGAAGGGATTTGCCGATTGGTGAAATCCCTTACACAAATGCCGATGCTATTTTAGTAGCGGGCGACACGTCCAATGGGCTTTTGGGCATCGAATGGCTGATTGGCGAATCCAAGCGACTTGAGAAACCAATTTTTGTGATTGTGGGCAATCATGAGTATTTTGGTCATAATATTCTTGAGTTAGATACCCAAATAAAGGCATTGACGAAAGATACGCAAGTACATTTTTTACAATGCACGAGCTTTGAATTTATGGGTGTTAGAATTATTGGTACAACGCTTTGGACGGATTATCAATATCAACCACAAGATAATACGTTGGAGATTGCTCAGCAGTTTATGCGCGATTATCGCGAGATTTATTATGATAACCGACTGTTAATGCCCCAAGATACCGTATCTATTCATCAGCGGCAGAGGGCATGGTTGCAAAATGCCTTAAAACAAAGCCAAAAAGATGCTATGCCCACTGTGGTCATGACGCATCACAGTATTAGCCCATTATCTATCGCGCCAAAATATGCCAATTTTCCCAGTAATGCGGGATTTGTCGTTGATTTGAGCGAATGGTTACAGCGCGATTTTGCACCTGATATTTGGCTACATGGACATACCCATGAAGCGTTTGATTATCAGCAAGGTTATACACGTGTCATTGTCAATCCCAGAGCCTACCCCAATGAAATAAGTAGTACCGGGATAGTTTTTGACTGGCATAAAGTCATTGAAGTCATGGTATGATTGGCGCGTTTGCCCCAGTAACATCCCATTTAATCGCTTAAATTTTTGACCTCATCAATTTATAGTATCAATTTATGGTGCAAAGATAAAAAGATATAAGGAAGGCGTAGTTAAATGTCTAATTCAATCAACACCATGCCTGCTCATTTACCGCCCAGTATGATTGACTCGGTCAAGCTACTGCCGAAACATGAGCGACTAATACTATTTACCCGCCATTCATTGCGCGAAATGTCAGATAAAAATGGCTTTGCCAGTTATGCATTGCCACTAACACCAAAAGGTAGAGTGTTGGCGGAGTCTTGGGGGCGTTGGTTGGCTGCCAACTTAGATTACTCAATGGATGTAGATAGCATCAGTAGCCCGATACAACGTTGTATTGATACCGCGATTTTAATGCAAGCAGGGGCTGGTATCTCTAGGAATGTGTCGCACCAATCGCTGTTGGTAGAGCCAGGTAGTTTGGTCGTTGACCATGAAGAAGTGAGTAAGGTATTCAAACAAATTGGTGCGCTCAATTTTATCAATCGTTTTTTGGCGGGCGACATGGCAGGTATTAAAGCGCCACATAAAGGCGGTTTGGATTTATTAGCGCTTTTATTTCAGCATCAGCCAAAGCACGGACATCTATTACTGGCGGTTAGTCATGATACGCTATTGTCAGCATTTTTAGCGGTGATGATGGGCGTAGGTGAAATTAGCTGGGATGATTGGCCAAAAATGATGGAAGGGGTGTTTTTGTGGTTTGATGATAAACCCTTTAGTGATGCAAAAGTACATTTTATTTGGCGTGGACAGTGCTATGAACGCCGATTGATTGAATTGTTAGACCCATTTTCACCCTCTTATCCATTAGAAGACTAATCGATACCCAACAAAACCATAAAAAAAAGGTAGGACTTTATCCTACCTTTTTTGACACAGTCAACCTTTAAACATGTTTATGTTTTAATCAAACATGTTTACCTTTTAAATGATTAACTAAATTTTCAATTTGCTGCGCATGATTGCGAAGTTTATCTTCAATGCCACTAAACTGGTCTTTTAGCTTATCATCGACTTCATGAATACGCTGGGCAAACTCATTCTTTTTCATCTCAATCGCTTGCGTTTTTAACGCTTGCCATTCTGCAATCGTTTTTTTGAAGGCTTGTTGTTCGCTATTTAAACGATCTTTTATCACTTGGAAATCGCTGGTTAAATTCCCTGAAAAAGTCGCAACTTTTTTCTCAGCACGTTTGAATGCCATTTCTGTTTGTGCATGCTGAATAGTAACGTCTGGGACACGTTTTAAATCCCAAGTCAAACCGATTTTTGACAAGCCATAAATAATCCATTTGCTAGGATCATATTGCCACCATTTTACCCCATTGCGATAGTCATATTGGAAAAAGTGATGGTAGTTATGATAGCCTTCTCCCCAAGTGAAAATCGCCAAAATCGGATTATCACGCGCGGTATTGGTATCGGTATAAGGACGGGTACCAAACATATGGCAAAGCGAGTTGATAAAGAAAGTAAAGTGATGGCTTAATACCAAGCGCAGTAGCCCTGCGAGTACTAAGGTACCTGCAACATCACCCACCATCCAACCAAACAGCGCCGGCAAGCCAATATTGGCCAATAAAATCCACAAGGCATAATATTTATCTTGCGCGACTAACACAGGATCAGCTTTTAAATCTGGGATATTTTTGTAGTCATAGTTGCCGCTTGGGTAGTTTTTGAGCATCCAACCAATATGTGAAAACCAAAAGCCACGCTTGGCAGAGTAGGGGTCTTGATAGATATCATCGACGTGGCGGTGGTGCAAACGGTGTCCTGCGCACCAGTCAAATACTGAGCCCTGAACAGCTAAGGTGCCGCCAATCAGAAAGAACCATTTGACAATCGGATGCGCTTGGTAAGTACGATGTGACCATAAACGGTGATAACCGACGGTAATACTTAACCCATTCCAAGCCATAAAGAATGCGAAAATTGCCCAAACTTGCCAACTGACGCTATGTGTCCACAAGTAATAAGGTACAATCAATAAAGCCGCCAAAGGCGTGCTAATTAAGACAAACGCAGGGATCCAATTGATGGGGGCGTTTTCAAAAGATTGAGGTTGTGCCATAGAGATAAATGTCCTGAGGATGATCAAAATACGACATGTATTTTTTTAATCATTTACGCTATATTGTACTGAAAAAATGGAAAAAAGTGAACACATATACACTCAAATTCCCGACAATTTTGCTAAATTGATATCGATAAACTTACTGTAATATGAATGCTTTAGCCAAAAAATTCAATTAAAAATTTTAGCTACAAAGATATTTTAGACAGACGGTAAAGTTTTGGTTTGACAAATAATCCGAAAGCAAGTTTGCCCCTCACTTGGCGCATATTCTAGATTGGCATAGTTTGCCTGACAAAAGGCCTGCGACAAATAAAGCCCCAGACCCGTGCCCTGATTATCGGTGGTAAAAAATGGATTAAATAAATACTGAATATTTTCTTTGGCAACGCCGCGACCTGTATCTATCACATCGATATGAATAGATTTGCCAAATTCATACACTTGAAGGGTGACAAAAGCATGGGGCTGGGTTTTGCTACTAAAACGCAGCCCGTTATTGATGAGGTTGACCAAAATCTGTGCTAGCTGATGGTTATCAAACATAAAACCTTTGTCAGTATGGCAGTGCAGAAAAATATCATGGCCGCTAAAGTTTTCTTGTATAAAATCGTTTAGCCAAGTTTTGGGTTCAATATAAACAAAATTAGGGCGCTGCTGACGAGATAATTTCAGCACATCTTCGATGATTTTATTGACCCGAATGGTTTGGTGATAAATCATCTCATATAGCATGATATTATCATCGGATAAGCCGCTGTCAGCCTCATTAACTTCCTCCATTAATAATTGACTGGCTTGGCTAATGGTTGCCAGTGGGTTACGAATCTCATGGGCAATACTGGCGGATAATTGCCCTAGTGATGCAAGTTTTAACTGCTGTGCACGGCTAAACTCATGGCGTAAATCTTCAATAAAAATAATGGCATATTGCTGTCTTAGTTGAGTGATACGAAGCCGCAAGTCATTAAAACTTTGGTTATTAGGCTCAATGCCAACGGCTAAAGGTGTACGAGTGGTGGGTACATCGAGCCGCACTATTAAAGTTGCTTCAGGCTCTTGGATGATGGGTGCAAGTCTTGCGGCTAATAGGGGGGAAATCTCTAGCAAATTAAAATTATCAAGTGTCTTTGGCAGATGTAGTTGGTCTATTGCGGTATCATTGGCGATAAAAATTTCTAAATCGTGGGATAATACCACCACGCCTTGGTCAATGATTTGCACGATTTTATTGTTAATGGCATTTAGCGCGTTGACTTCATTGACTTGGCGCTCAGAGAGCCGCTCAATTTGTTTAAGCCGTTTGGATAATGTATAACTTAAATAAGCCACCCCGATAAAGCTAATCGCCATTGAAGCCACGTTGTTGACTAGCGCGTAGTTCACATCGTTTTTTAGGGTTTGATAAAACTGCTGATAAATAACCAGTGTGATGGCAAAAATAGTGAGCAAAATAGCTTGGTTGGAGCGCACCAACATAAAAGCTGCGGCAACTTGCACCAAAAACAGCAAAATGACTTGTAAATCATTACCACCGCTAAAATACAACAAGGTAGTGAGTACCAGCGCATCGACAGTTAGCCCGACCATCAACAGCGGATTTTTGGGATAAAAGTAATACAAAATAAATAAAGCAATACTAAAGAAAAAATAGAAAAAGGTAGGGAAAAGATTAATCAATACCCAATAATCATGCTGTGCACTTTTTAATGCCAACATAAAACTAAAGGAAAAAAAGATAGCAATAATAATGCGGTAACCATTGTAGACGTTACCGATTCTTTTGGTTTTATCGTGGGTGCTTGGCTTGTCAAATAGCGATGAAAACGCAGGATTGGTAATCATGATTTAGGGTTGAATCAAACCGTGACGCATAGCCAAATGGGTAAGTTTGACATCACTGTCAATATTAAGCTTTTCAAAAATACGATAGCGGTAGGTATTGACTGTTTTGACACTCACAAACAACTGATCGGCGATTTGCTGTGGACTTTTGCAATTGACCACCATCATCGCCACCTGCATTTCTCGCTCACTTAGCGCATCAAATGGCGACTCTGAATTGTCAGTGAATAAAATATCAGCAAGCTGCTCGGCAACATCGGCACTAAAATAACGCCCGCCTTGGTGGACTTTTTTGATGCCTTTAATCATCTCATCAAGCGGTGTCCCTTTGGTGATATAGCCACTCACCCCTGCTTTGATGAGCATGGATGGGTAGGGCTGCTGAACTAGAGAGCTGACCGCCAAAATCTTGGTATTTTTATCGGTTTGTAGCAAGCGCTTGGTGACTTCTAACCCGCCAATGGTAGGCATATTGACATCAAGTAATACCACATCGGGTTTTAATTGTTTGGTTTTGATAATCGCGGTTTCACCATCTGCAGCTTCACCAATCACATCAATATCAGGGCTATCTGACAGCATCCGTACGATGCCCATTCGGACTAAATCATGATCGTCAACCACCAATACTCTAATCATCATTTTTTATCTCCACCGCGCTTATCTTTATGACAACAAAGTTTTGTATCAATAACACTTTATATCAACAAAACTTTATATAAAAAAGACTCAGCTAAAAAAAACTCATTTTTCAACAATAACTGTCTATCCCCAAGTTTTTATATTAGCACAGTTAGCGATTTAAGACGTGAGTTACTGTCTTAAATGTGACGAGATTTTTTGTTTAGGTGACGGGTAAATTTAGGTAGGCAAATTTGCGCATATGACGAAAATTCGCTTAACTTGCCCAATAGCTTTATAATAGTCAGCATTCAACCCTTTATTACTGCTAAAAAAATGCGAATCCCATTATGAGAATTAGAAAGCTATTTAAATTTGAAAATGCCCATATCGTGCGCAATTGTAGCTCCGATCGCTGCAAGTACTCGATTCATGGGCATAGTTACCAAATCGAGCTGATTTTAGAAGCGCACCGCCTCGATCACGGGCAAATGGTGTATGATTTTGGGCTGTTAAAATCATCGATTAAAGACATCATTGATAGTTTTGATCACGCTATTTGTTTTTGGGATAAAGATGACCCTGACTATATTGACGCCTGCAAAAAATTTAGCGCGCGCTGGATTAGTTTGCCTGTTTCGCCCTCAGCAGAGCAGTTTAGCCGCGTGGTGTTTTTTTGGGCAAGAGAAATCTTAAAACAAACCCAAATGCAAAACGGCGAAACCGATGTCAAAGTCTATTCCGTCATCGCTCACGAAACAGCGACAGGCTATGCACAGTGCTTTGAAGACGATGTCGATAACGCCCAAATGGGCGCGTTGACGCTGGGTGATTTTGAATTTAGCGAGCAAGTAAAAGCCGAATGGCATGACCCAAACATGTATGACAAATTAAAAAAAGGCGAGAAATTTGTCAATCCGACAGTGGTTTTACAAGTTGACTAAGCTGTTGGTATCTGATGGGGTTGTTGCAACAATTTTTGATTCAGGACAAACATGGGGCAAGCTGGGAAAATCGACATGAATAAAACTATCCTCTTAAAATCCGAAACCGACACCCAAGCCTTCGCTAAAGAGCTTACCAAAATGAATTTAACCGGTAGCGTTTGGCTGTCGGGTGATTTGGGTGCGGGCAAGACCACGCTTACCCGCTATTGGCTACAGGCAATGGGGCATACAGGCGCGGTAAAAAGTCCGACTTTTACCCTGGTTGAACCTTATCGTATTACGCAGGACGATGGTACAATTAAGCCGGTTTACCATGCCGATTTATACCGTCTCAATGATCCTGAAGAATTGGAATTTATCGGCTTTTATGAATACCAAGATGAGCCAAATAGTTTGGTGATTATTGAATGGGCGAGTCGTGCAGCAGGCTATTTGACGCCGCCCAATGCAAGCATTGATATTAAACGCCTGGATGACGAACAACGAGAAGTGACGATTAGTTTTGCCTGACAACCGTATTCATAAATTATCCCCACTGCTTATCAACCAAATCGCCGCTGGCGAGGTAGTGACGCGTCCTGCTTCTGTGGTCAAAGAACTGATTGAAAATGCTATCGATGCCAGCGCTACTCATATTCGCATCGATATCGAACAAGGCGGGCTTGGGTTGATTCAAATTAGTGACAACGGCATGGGAATTCATCCTGATGATATGACGCTTGCAGTCACTCGCCACGCCACCAGTAAACTTGCTAATGTCAGCGAGTTGGTTGGTATTCATAGTTTAGGCTTTCGCGGCGAGGCACTAGCCAGCATTGCGGCGATATCGCATCTGACATTAACCAGTAGTCACAATGACAGCGGTATAGGGCAGCAGCTGAGCGTGAGCGGTAGTGAGGTAAGCCAAGCTACTATTCGTCCTATCGTAAAACATCGCGGCACGTGTGTCAGCGTTCGCGATTTGTATTTCAATGTGCCAGGCAGACGCTCGCACCTAAAAAGTATTGCCACAGAATTTTCCCATATTGAACAAGTCGTGCAGCGATTAGCGATTAGTTTTGCCGATGTGCAGATTGAATTATATCATCAAGACAAGCTGCGTTTTAGCTTAACGCAGTCAGCCCAAGCCCCTCACCAAAATTTACAGGGTGCTGCATTGCCTTTTTTGCCCGCGTTTAGTTTGGCGCGGCTTGAACAAGCGTTAAATTTGCCCTTGGCTGACATTGCACAGCCATTTTATTTATCGCTGCAAGGCTTACAAGCACAGCCAGACAATTTAAGTGCCCAAGTCACCGGCTGGTTTTTTATCGCCCATAAAAATAATCTGCCAAAACTGATTTATATCAATCATCGTTTGGTCAGTGATTTGGCGATTAGTCAAGCCATACAAAAATTGGGTCGCAAGCTAGGTATTGGCATCGATAATTCACTACAAATGGGCTATGCGTTGTCTTTTGAGCTGCCTGCCGAGTGGATAAATGTCAATATTCACCCAAGTAAACAACAAGTCAAAATCCAACCATTGACCAATATATTAGCTTGGTTGTCTCAGCATATGCTAGAGCAATTGCAGCCTAAAATGACAGCGCTAAACACCCTGCAACAGCAAGCTTGCGTGACAAAAACTAATAACAGTAACGTCGATAAATTTCAAAACTTGCCTGCGGGTGAAGCTACCCCCATTCACTATATAAAGCCTAATGACCAACCCAAACCCACCAATCACATAACTCATGTTGCCGAAAATCAGTCGATGTATCAGCTGGGAGCCAAGGGTGATTTTGATAAGTTAACAGATAGCGACTCGATACAGCTAGTGACCTTATTTGATAGACAGCATGAATTTGAAAGACAGCATGAATTTAAAAGTAAGCATCAAACTTTTGCTTTAATTTTTTGGCAAGGATATTTTTATCTGATTGATTTACAATACCATCATATAGACAGTGATGATAAAGCGTATGTTCAATCTTATTTGAATCAAGCTGATTTTATCCAAATTGCCGATAATGCCATTCGAGTCAGTGAAACTGACATGCTACAATGGCTGCTGTCGCATTCACCTAATTTCCAGTCATCTATAGAATCCCCAGAATAAGCTATGATAACAGCCGATAAACAAGACGTGATTTGCCTTATAGCACCTACTGCCAGCGGTAAAACAGCGTTGGCGTATGAACTCTACGAAACAGGCAAATATAGTCTTATTTCGGTAGATTCTGCCTTGATTTATCGGGATATGAATATCGGTACTGCCAAACCGACACGTGAAGAATTGGCACACTATCCGCATGCGCTCGTTGACATCATCAGTCCTGAGCAAAGCTACAGCGTTGCGCAGTTTGTCAGCGATGTGGACTATCATATCAATCTTGCTCATCAGCAAAATAAAACACCTGTGCTGGTGGGTGGAACGATGATGTACTATATGGCACTGATTCAAGGTATCAATGATATCCCAGCAACCTTGCCAGCGACTCGCCAAAAAGTCAGCCAACTGATTGCCGAGCAGGGGATTGAACAGCTGCATGCTTATTTAACTCAGGTAGACCCCATCCTTGGTAAGCAACTCAAAACCACAGACACCCAAAGAATTGGCAGAGCGGTGGAAATCTATCTACAAACAGGTAAGCCATTAAGTGCTTGGCAGAATCAGCCCTCTAGGGCATTGGCCGACAATCCACATCAGCGTTGGCAGATTTTAGCCGTGATGCCAGATCGCGATTGGTTACACAAGCGTATCGCACTTCGGCTAGATATCATGTGGCAACAAGGTTTTTTGCAGGAAGTGATTGCCCTGCGACAACAGTATCACCTCACGGCTGATCTGCCATCTATGCGCTGCGTTGGCTATCGGCAAGCTTGGGATTTTTTAGAAAAAATACAAAATACAACAGTGTTTACACATGATAATAATGAAGAAAATTTTCATGATAATGTGGCGCGTTTTTTACTAAACACGCACAGCTCCCCAATTGAAGATTATAGACAAACTATGCAAAATGAGGCATTATATGCTACAAGACAGTTAGCAAAACGCCAATATACATGGATGCGTAAGCTAGTAAGTACACAACAATTGGTTGAGCGGTTTGCTATAACACCCTTAACAACTATTGATCAGGCAAGAACGCGGCTAATAAAAACAAGCTAAAAGCAGTGCTATGCTTGGGTGATACTATTTGAGTACTTGTTTAATATAGCTCTGACAATCCGTGTTAAGCCAATAAGCTGTCATTTAAGGTATAATTAAAAAGTCGTCTAAAAATATAATAATTTAACTAACTTTCTGTTTATTTCTGGGAGAAACCTATGTCAAAAGGTCAAACACTACAAGACCCTTTCTTAAATTCTTTGCGAAAAGACCGTATTCCAGTGTCTATTTTTTTAGTCAATGGTATCAAGCTTCAAGGTCAAATCGAATCTTTCGATCAATATGTGGTGTTACTCAAAAACACTGTCAGTCAAATGGTATACAAACACGCCATTTCGACGGTGGTGCCAGCCCGCAATCCACGTTCAGCTACGCCAATGCCAGGGGCAAGTGGCTACGGTCAATCTAGCCAAATGGGATTTGGTCAAGCAGGCGGTTTTGAACAATCAGGCTATGGCGCAAATCGCACAGGGTTTGCTAATCGTGGTGGCTTTGGCGATCGCGGTTTTGATGGTGGCGGTTATGACAATGATCAACGTGGCTACCCGCAGGAGCGTACAGGGTTTGCGCAAGCACCGTATGATCGCAGTGGTTTTGCTGACCGTGGTTTTGATAGCGGCTATGACACTATGAATTTTGAGCCTACCAAAGATGATGCCAACTTTGACGATGATGCAAACGGCAATGGTGAAGACAAGTACTAATTTTTAAATTCAAAACATCATATTAAGTGGCGAACCCTCTCAGTGTTCGCCATTTTTTATAGCTTTTATAACTTGTCTTTTATAGTTTATTTGGAACTGATTTAGCAATGCCTAGATTGTTAATATAAACTCGATGAAATGTTGTCAAAATATGTATTTTCGGACTTATCCCGTGAATATTGGCTGAAATTACGCTATGATAATCAGACTTTAAAAAATTTTAATTTTTTAGCTTTAAATATTGTTGATGCTAACTATTAAACGCCTGAATAAGCGTATAGTAATAAGCGCATAAAGATAGGTGCCCGAAAAAAGCGCACCAACAGCCATTTTGAAAAATTAGTGAGGAATTATCTTGGATGCATCGGTTGATTATTTAAAGCATGCCAAAGACGCTATCAAAACGGAACAACATGCTTTAGATTTGCTGATTGAACAGCTAGATGAACGATTTGTGACTGCTTGCCATTTGATCGAAAACTGTCAGGGGCGTGTGGTGGTGACAGGCATGGGTAAGTCAGGGCTTATTGGTCGCAAAATTGCAGCGACTTTTGCCTCAACGGGAACGCCGTCTTTTTTTATGCACCCTGGTGAAGCAGGTCATGGCGACCTAGGCATGTTGGTCAAAGGCGATGTGTTAATTGGCATCTCAAACTCAGGTGAGTCAGATGAAATCCGCACGTTATTGCCTGTGGTAAAAAAACTGGGCATTCCGCTCATTAGCATCAGCCGCGACAAACGTGGTATTTTGCCAAGATCTGCCGATGTGGCTTTGACTTTAGGGGCGTCTGAAGAAGCTTGTCCCCTTGGTTTGGCACCGACATCAAGTACCACAGCTACTTTGGCGCTAGGAGATGCGCTAGCGGTGGCATTGGTGCATAGTAAGCATTTTACCTCAGAAGATTTTGCTTTATCACACCCTGCAGGGGCATTGGGTCGCAAATTATTAACTCAAGTAAAAGACTTGATGCATGTAAATAACCTGCCAACCATTGATGAGCATTCGACGCTTAATGAAGCCTTGTTTAGCATGACAGGTGGTAGACTGGGGATGACGGTGATTACCAATGAAAGCAATCAAGTCGTGGGCGTATTCACCGATGGCGACTTGCGCCGTAGCTTAGCGCGCCAATTGGGGCTTGATACGCCGATTAGTCAGGTGATGTCAACCAATCCAAAGTCTGTCAACCCTGATGTTCGTGCGTCTGATGCGCTGACATTAATGAATGAACAAAAGATAAATCAGCTATTAATCATTAATGATGATAAGACTTTGGCGGGCGTTTTGACCTTGCATGAGCTACTGCATGCGGGTGTGAATTAATAGGCTTAAAATAACTACTTTTAAAGTAACTAGGCTTACAATAATAAGGATAAGGTCATGCAAAGTCTGCTCACTAAAGCAAAAAACGTTAAACTATTGGTCATGGATGTGGATGGTGTACTGTCCGATGGAAAAATTATCTATGATGCCAACACGGTTGAAACCAAAGCCTTTAATGTTCAAGATGGCTTTGGTATTCAGCGTATTCACCAAGCAGGGATTCAAACTGCCATTATAACGGGTCGCACTAGTGACATTGTCACGCATCGTGCCAAAGAATTAAAAATTACCCATCTAGTGCAAGGGCGGGAAGACAAATTGACGGCGCTCAATGAATTGTTAGCTAATATTGGTATCTCGCTAGCAGAATGTGCTTATATCGGTGATGATTGGCCAGATATCAAAGCCTTACAATCCGTCGGATTTGCTGTAGCTGTGGCAAATGCCAATGGCGAAGTCATCAAACGGGTCGATATGGTTACCACGCGCTCAGGCGGAGAAGGGGCAGTTCGTGAGTTATGTGATTTGATATTAAAAGCAACGGGTCATTACGATGATATTTTGGCCAGTTATGTGGTTTAGGTCATACAACTTGGTTTAAGGGACTTATGCTAAGGGATTTGTTCTAAGTGATTTTTTTGAAAGTGATTTATTTTCACTGATTTAGTTTAAGCAATTTGTTTTAAGTGATTTGCGTATGCGGTTTAGTGTGGTAACGTCCGTTTTTATCAAATTTTTTGGCAATGTTAGGTGGCAATCGTGTCAACAAAAACGCTATTTATTTTAGGCTTATTATTTATTATCGTATCGGCCTATTTTTATGCGCAAAACGATGCTCGCTTGACCCAAGTGTCACTCAAACCGACCGATATTGATTACCAAGCAGAGCAAATTAAAGCATTACAAACGACCGAAACAGGTAGTGTCGGCTATCAGTTAACAGCGGCGCAGGTAACCCATTACCAAAATGCCAATACCGCCGTGATGTCCAAACCGCAGATTGTTATCCGTCCAAAAAACGAGCGTGAAGTAACTTTGGTGGCTGACCAAGCGCAATTGGATGAAAATAAGCAGATTGCTAAACTGATAGGTAACGTGACCTTAACCAGCGTTCCGTTGCTCACCCAAAATACCAGTATGTCGAATTTACCCGTTAAAATGATAGGTAAAAACTTTGTGGGTGATTTGGTCAATAATACCGTAATGACTAATGAACCGCTTACCTTTATCCATGGGAATAATCGGTTTGATGCCAAACAATTTAGGGGTGACTTGGCAACGGGTGATTACGGTTTTGGACAAGTGAGTGTGATGATTCAACCTGCACAGTAGCTAACCTTAGTCTTTAGTACAGTAGCTACTGTTAAGACAGCAAATCAGTTGCGATGTTGACGGGATTTAAGTGAGTATCAAAAATCTTTAACTTCGGTGCTAATTTAATCTATATTGTTGATTTTAAAATTTTTATATAAAAGGTTTAACATGATTGTGGTGAAGACTCGACAATTAATAATGGCTGGCGGTGTATTAGTTGCTGGCATCCTTGCGGCATCGAACGTGGCAAACGCCTTGCCATCAGACGCCAATGAGCCGATTCGGTTATTGGCAGATAAAGCGACGTACAGTGAGCGCTCTGGGGTGACAAGCTATACAGGCAACGTCACCATCAGCCAAGGCACGCTAAAAATGGTGGCGGATAATTTAACCGTCAATTTGACGCCAACCCGCGCTATCGAAAGTGCAGTCGCAACAGGGCGTCCTGCCACTATCCAACAAATTGTGACACAAGAGAAGGGCTTGGCGAAAGGTCAGGCGAATCGAATTGATTACAATGTCAAAACAGGGCTGGTCACCCTCACGGGTAATGCGCGCTTGACCCAAAATGGCGGTAGTTTTTCTGGCAATGTCATCCATTACAGTCTAAAAGTGGGTGATATTGAGGCAAAAGCAGGGAATAACCAACGTGTTGAACTGGTGTTTCCGCCACAAGCGAGCAACCGTGTGGGCGTTCGCAATCGCTAGTGTTTTTTAACTTGCTTTCGCTTTGTTTATTGCCATTGTTTAGTTCTAGGATTTATTATGTCGCAACCGCAAGCCAACCAGACTCTAATCATGCAGCACCTTGCCAAACGCTATGGCAAGCGTTGGGTGGTTAAAGATGTGTCTTTTTCCGTAGAACAAGGGCAAGTGGTTGGGTTACTCGGTCCAAATGGGGCGGGTAAGACTACCAGCTTTTATATGGTCGTTGGTCTGGTTAATATGGACAAAGGGCAAATACAGCTGGGTAATCAAGATTTGTCGGCATTGTCCATGCACGAGCGCGCTGCATCAGGCATTGGCTACTTACCGCAGGAAGCGTCAATTTTTCGCAAATTAACCGTTGAAGAAAATATTTTATCGATTTTGCAGACTCGCACAGATTTGGATAAAGCGGGGCAGCAGCAGCAACTTGAGCAGCTGATTGGGGAATTTAATTTGGGTCATGTGCGCCACTCATTGGGGATGAGCGTGTCAGGCGGTGAGCGCCGACGCTGTGAGATTGCCCGCAGCCTTGCCTCAAATCCCAAGTTTATTTTGCTTGACGAGCCTTTTGCGGGAGTCGACCCGATTTCGGTAGGCGATATCAAAGAGGTGATTATCAAGCTTAAACAGCGCGGCATCGGCGTGCTGATTACCGATCACAACGTGCGTGAGACTTTGGCTATCTGTGAACATGCCTATATTGTCAGTGAAGGACAAATTATTGCGGCAGGCACGCCAGAGCATATTTTAGACAATGAGTTGGTACGTAAGGTCTACTTGGGTGAAAACTTCATGGTCTAGCAAGCAGGGTTTAGTAAGATTGTTCAAGGCAAAACATGATGACCACCAAAGCGCGCATCTGGCAAGCGATTTTATTTGAGACAATCGCCATACTGCTATCATTAGGCTGGGTAAAATTACTCAGCTTTTTTGGCTTTACGGGTAGTGAATCGCAGCATAACTCAAGTATATTGGCGCTGCTGATTGGCATTTCGCTCATCGCCATGATTTGGACATTTATTTATAACTTACTATTTGATAAATTTTTTACCGGTGAAAAACTGGCTCGACCGCTATGGCTAAGGGTACTGCATATAGTGGGTTTTGAAGGTGGCTTGTTGGGCTTTACCTTGCCACTGGTCATGTGGGTGATGAATATTGGTCTATGGCAGGCGTTTATGCTCGATATTTCGTTGACCTTACTTATTTTGGTATATGGGTTTATTTTTTACTGGATTTATGACTTAGTCGCCCATAAATATAGTCGCAAATAACAGTAATCTTGCGTGTCAACACTGGTGTGTCAAACATAGCTCGCTATCCCTAATTTCATTGCATTAATGTCATCGTATTAATTTCATTGCATAGTTTATCCCTCTCACCACCACCAATACGCTTTAAGTTTCTTTATTCTTTAATTTTTCTTTATTTTTAAATTTTTCATTGCAAATTGGAATCTATGGCAAAATCAAAATCATCCTACGTGTGCCAACAATGTGGCGCAAACTTCGGTAAATGGTCGGGACAATGTGCCGAATGTGGCGCCTGGAATAGCCTTGTCGAAGCCCCGACGGTCAGCATGCCACATCATAAACCCGTCACCAAAAAAGCTAGCAACTACGCGGGCGAACAATCGAGCGTCATGCCACTTAATGCCGTGCCTATGTCACTCGATACTAGGCTACCAACGGGTGTTGGTGAGTTTGATCGGGTGTTAGGCGGCGGCTTAGTAGCAGGTTCTGTGGTGCTGATTGGGGGTGATCCTGGTATTGGCAAATCCACTATCTTGCTACAGACGGCGATTCATATGGCAGAAAATCAAAGTCTAGCCGGAAGTGCACTGTACATTACGGGTGAAGAATCGTTATCACAAGTGGCGATGCGGGCTAGTCGTTTGGGGCTACCCAATAACAACTTAAAAGTATTGGCAGAAACCAATGTTGAAATGATCTGCCAAGCCTTGACCCAAGAGCAACCAGCCGTCGCTATCATTGACTCAATTCAGACTTTGTTTACCGAAGCCATCCAATCCGCGCCAGGCGGTGTCAGTCAAATCCGTGAATCAGCGGCGATTCTGACGCGCTATGCCAAGCAAACGGGTACAGCGTTATTTTTGGTCGGGCATGTAACTAAAGAAGGGGCGCTGGCAGGCCCTCGCGTGCTAGAACATATGGTAGATGCGGTACTGTATTTTGAAGGACAGTCGGACAGCCGTTTTCGAATGATTCGTGCGGTGAAAAATCGTTTTGGTGCGGTCAACGAACTGGGTATTTTTGCCATGACGGATGCGGGACTCAAAGAAGTGGCGAATCCATCGGCGATATTTTTAAGTCGTTATGATAAACCGATTGCAGGCTCAGTGGTAATGGTTAGCCGTGAAGGTACCAGACCGCTACTGGTTGAAGTACAAGCGCTGGTGGATGAATCGCAAGGACAACCTAGGCGCATGGCATTAGGTTTAGATTATCAGCGCTTAGCCATGTTGCTGGCAGTCATGCACCGTCATGGCGGTATCCAAACCAATGGGCAAGATGTGTATGTCAATGTGGTAGGCGGGGTCAAGGTGCTTGAAACCGGCTCAGATTTGGCGGTGTTATTAGCTTGTGCGTCTAGTATCAAGGAAAAGCCTTTACCTTATACCCTAGCGGTATTTGGTGAAGTGGGCTTGTCGGGTGAAATCAGACCTGTGCCCAATGGTCAAGAGCGTCTAAAAGAAGCGGTGAAACATGGCTTTACCCATGCGATTGTACCCAAAGCCAATGCCCCAAAAACGCAATTAGAGCAATATCACGGTCTCAAAATCATTGCGGTTGAGCGATTAGATGATGCGATTGACAGCGCCTTTAATCATCTATAAATAAAAGACATAAAAAAGCTGAAAAGTAACATTTCAGCTTTTTTATGATTCACTTGTTTATTCTGCATCTGCGGCAAAGTTAAAGTATTTGGATTGACTGCCAATGATTTTCTCAACTGCTTCAATCACTTCATCCACCACATCATCATACACCCCATAGTGAAGCTCATTGCGAAACGAGGTAAACGGGCTTTTACGTAGACCTGAACGTACTTCGGTGATACCACTTTTATGGTAAATAAAATCAACTTTACCATTGGTGTTTAGTACGCAGCTTAGCCGTCCATCTTTTACCATCATATCCACGCGCTCTGGCATAAAGATGTATTCATTGACATTTAACGTTTTGTCTTCGACAGCTTTTGTAACTAGCGATTTTAAATCAAACATAGTGACCTCAAAGTTTATTGTTTTTTATAATTAACATTTAGAGAAAATAGCAGTATTGTCACTGCTTGCTTATCCAGTGTTATTATGAACAATTAATCTATCACTGTGTGTAAAAAAATGGATAACTTATGTTATCCATCTTCATCTTGTTAAGCGCTAGAGTTTATTTAACCTATTCTATTTAAGCCATCCTATTTAACTCACCGTATTTGATTGGGCGCAGTTAAGTTAGCTTAAAATTAAGCTGTCATCTTCTACCACTTCGCCGCGGGTGCGTTCAAACATATTGAGTAAATCGTGAACAGTCATGCCTTTGCGTTCATCGCCTGATACGTCTAGTATCACTTGTCCTTGGTGTAGCATGACGGTGCGCGTGCCGTGATTGAGCGCTTGCTGCATGGAGTGAGTGACCATCATGGTGGTGAGGTTATTTTCTTGGACGATTTTATCGGTCAGTTCCAAGACGAAAGCGGCGGTTTTTGGGTCAAGGGCAGCCGTGTGTTCATCGAGTAGTAAAATTTTCGACGGCTGCAGGGACGCCATTAATAGGCTAACCGCTTGGCGTTGCCCGCCTGATAACAATCCCATACGGTCAGTGAGTCGATTCTCTAACCCCAATTTTAAAATCGCCAGTTTTTCACGGAAAATTTCACGGTTTTTGTGATTCAATGCGCCTTTTAAAAATCGAGATTCGCCACGCTTGTAAGCAAGTGCCATGTTTTCTTCAATGGTTAAGGCTTCGCAAGTACCTGCCATTGGGTCTTGAAAAACGCGCGCTACCCAGTGTGCCCGTTGGTGGGCGGATTTTTTGGTGACGTCGATATTGTTTAAGGTAATTTTACCGCTATCAACCCGAATCGTGCCAGCAACGGCATTTAAAAACGTCGACTTACCTGCGCCGTTGGTACCAATGACCGTGACAAATTCACCCGCTTCAATACGCAGGCTGATACCACGTAAGGCAGGGTTTTCAATGGGCGTACCAGGATTGAAGGTCAATCGTAGGTTGTCTGCGTTCATCATAAGGCATTGTCCTTTTACTTTACTTTTACTCTATAAGTTGTTAAGTGCCAAAGTTAAAATCAATTATTTGATGCCAAGTTAAGCAGCATGCTTATGGCGATTGCTCAAAATTTTTGATTTGATTTTTGGCAGGATTAAAGCAATCACCACCAGTAGTGCGGTGACTAAGTTAACATCTTGAGGACCAAAACCAATCGCACGTAAGGTATCATTTGACAACGCAATTTGGATAAAGAATTTATAAAGAATCGCCCCGACAATAGCCGATAGGGTAATCCACAGCATTTTTTTGGCAGGGATGATGGTTTCACCAATGATAACGGCGGCAAGACCAATCACAATGGTACCAACACCAATGGAAATATCGGCACCGCCTTGGGTTTGCACAAAAATCGCACCAGCAAGCGCAATCAGTCCGTTAGAAATCGCCATCCCAAGCAAGATACTTCGAGAAGTGGCAATCCCTTGTGCTTGTGACATTCTAAGGTTAGAGCCAGTTGCCCGCATTGCCAAGCCCATCTCAGTGCTAAAGAACCAATCTAGGAATAATTTGGCAGCAAGCACCACACCACCAATGACCACACAGCGCATCCAATAGCCGTTACTATCGGTTACCAGTTCGCCAAATATCGTTGGCTCACCGAGCAATGGCAAGTTTGGCGCTTGCATAATGCGCAAATTGACGGCATACAGGGCTACCATCACTAAAATACTTGAGAGCAACTGTAAAATACCAAGTTTGACATGTAGCCAAGCCGTTACCAAACCTGCAATACCGCCCGCAAGCATACCAAAGATACAAGCCAGCCAAGGGTTGACATCCGCGATGATTGCCACACCGGCGACAGCACCGCCTAAGGGAAAACTACCATCCGCGGTCAAATCTGGAAAATCTAACACCCGAAATGAAATGTATACGCCCAAAGCCACTAACGCATAGATTAGACCACTTTCTAGGGCACCAAATAAAGCAAGTAACGACATAACTGTTCACACAAAAAAGTAAAGACCGCTTGTTAATTCAACAAGCAGTCAGGTGTTAAGGTAAACCAAGTGGCATTAAGCGCAATGCGACTAAAGTACAAATACGCGTTTTGAAACTTTAGTTGCCACTGGGAAATTAAATTTGCAATCACATTAAAACGGCTAAAACTAACAAAAGATTTACTGTTTAGCTTTTGGCGCAGGCTCTACTTGGGCTGCCTGACTAATTAAATCTTGAGGCAGCGTAATACCGACTTCTTGCGCGTGTTTTGGGCTAAGGTATAAGTCAAGCTTATTCATCGTGATAGGCTTGATGGTACCTGGTTTTTCGCCTTTTAGGACGCGTCCGACGATTTTACCTGTTTCGATGCCTAAGTCTTTGTAGTTGATACCCATTGCCGCGACTGCACCACGGGCAACAGAGTCAGTATCAGACGCTACTAGGGGCACTTTGATTTCTTTAGCCGCTTGGTAAAGCGACTCATAGGCGGATACCACGTTGTTGTCAAGTGAGGTATAGATGAGCTGAACCTTACCTTGTAGACCGCGAGTCGCTTGGGGAATATCGGTAGTGCGCTGTGCAGGTGCTGCAACGATGCTAATGCCCATCGGTTTAAATTTTGCTTCAAGCTCTTTGAGTACCACGGTTGAGTTGACTTCGCCTGGGCTGTATACATAGCCGACTGATTTGAGATTTGGTACGACTTTTTTCATCAGCTCAATCTGTGGCTCAAGTGGCAACATGTCTGATGCGCCTGTCACGTTGGTGCCAGAGGCTTCCCAAGATTTTATCAGTTTCGCTTGGACCGGGTCGGTAACTGCAGAGAAAATGACAGGAATTGAGTTGGTCGCTGCAATGACGGATTGCGCCGATGGGGTAGAAATGGCAACGATGGCATCGGGTTTATCCGCGGCAAATTGTTTGGCAATCTGACCGGCAGTCGCCGTATTGCCTTGGGCTGATTGGAAATTTACTTTTAGGTTTTGACCTTCTTTAAAGCCTTCGTTGCCAAGCTCTTCAATCACACCTTGACGAACGGCATCTAATGCGGGGTGCTCAACGATTGCCGTGATAGCAACAGACTTGGTATCGCCTGATGCAGCTGTCGTTGCGCTTGCTGTGCTTGCAGTACTGGCATCAGCTGTTTTATTGTTAGATTGGCTGCAACCCATCAGGCTTGCCATACAAATTCCACCTAGCATCATTGCTTTGGTCAAACGAGAAACACCAAATGTAGCGTTCAACATATATCACTCCAAAAACCCATCCATAGGGTAACAATTAAAAAGGTAATAAAAAGGTAAATCTGAAAAAGGAAAATCTTACACTTTAATAACAATGTCATACATCATTGTTAAACATTATTTACATTTTATCAGCTAATCTTGCAGTCGCATAGCGTTATATGTATTAGGCAAGTTTGCCAACCATGATTAAAGCTTTGGGTAACTGGTTAAAAAGGCATTATCTGATAAATTCATATAATATAAAAATCTGCCTTATTTCGTTAACGTATCATTTTTTAATAATAATTCGCTAAGTCATAAGCTAACTAATAAGTCATAGCGCATTGTTTTTAAGTAGAAAGAAAATCACCACAGCATTGTCATATTAAGTTACATTTTAATTTCATAATATAGCCTCATATAAAATTACTTATCCAGCGTACATATAAAGGTACAGATAAAGGTGTATGACAATGAAAAAATCGACGTTATTAACTAGCTTACTTTTAGCAGGCTCATTCATGGCTTCATCCACTGTTTTTGCAGATCCTGGTCATGGCAGATATCAAGACAAACAAGCTAGAAACTGGAAACAGCAACAGCAACAGCAACACTATAAAGATGACCGCAAAGAAAACCAACGCTACAGCACAAAACATGATAGAGACCGCGACAGAGGTGATAATCGATACTACGATAGTCGTAGTGGTCGCTACCTAACCCACGATCAGTATCGCCAATTACCCCCAGGTCTACAAAAAAATGTCGCACGTGGTAAAGCGGTACCACCAGGCTGGGCAAAAAAACTAGATAGTCGTTATTACAGCGTCAAGCGATATAATGACCGTAATGTCTATGTGTTAAATAACAATGCTTATCGCCAGGCAAAAGTTATCAGTCGCCCGCGTCCAGGTGAAGTGCGCCTACGTGTTGACAACCGCGTACTTGATGTTCTTGAAGCGACACGTGTTATTTTAAATGTGCTTTAAATTTTTAAATGTGCTTTAAATAAGGCATCATTTCAGTGCCCAGTTTGAACAACCCGTCTATTTAGTTAGGCGGGTTTTTTCTTATTTACCCATGGCGATTATTTGTCAATTTTTCGCTCGGGTGTGGTATCAACGTTAATCGCACCTTTTAGTAGTTCAGGATTTAGTGTTAAGCCTTGGGCTTGTGCATGTTTTGGGCTCACGTATAAAGTTGATTGGTTCATGACTTCGGGTTTAACTTGGTTAACAGGTGTGCCATCCAAAATTTTGCCTACCATTTTGCCTGTGGTACGTCCAAAGTCATAATCATTGACACCGAGTGCTGCCGTAGCACCGCGGCGGACGCTAAACTCATCGGAGGCGATGATGGGAAGTTTTAATGCATTGGCTGATTGCACCATTGATTCAAATGCCGACGCCACATTATTGTCCATTGAGGTATAAATCAACTGGGCTTTGCCGCCAAGACTATTAGTTGCCATGGCAATATCAGTCGGACGGTTGGCTGGGATATCCACTAATTCCATGCCGCGCTGTGGTAGCGCAATGGTGAGTTTATTTCGCAGCGCCACCGAATTCATCTCACCTGCGCTAAACACATAGCCAATGGATTTGGCTGACGGCATGATTTTTTGCATAAAGTCGAGCTGCGGTGCTAGCGGTAATTGGCTGGATAAACCTGTGATGTTGGGCTGAGTCGGGGTGTTTTGTTGAGTAATAAGTTTGGCAGCCACAGGATCTGACACTGCTGTATAAACAATCGGTATCTCTTTGCTAGCGGCAGCCAACGACTGGGCAGTAGGGGTGGAGATTGCCACGATGGCATCAGGTTTATCAGCGACAAATTGCTTGGATATTTGTCCTGCCGTTGCTGTATTGCCTTGTGCTGACTGAAAATTTACGGTTAGATTTTGCCCTTTTACATACCCTTCAGCAGCCAATTCATCAATGATACCTTGGCGAATGGCATCAAGCGATGGGTGTGCCACAATCGCAGAAATGGCGATGGTTTTATTGGGTTTTTGGCTGGCAGTGGCTGAAGGTTTGCTAGCCGTATCCGTAGAAGCTTGCGGGGATGGTTTCTGAGGTGAGCAGGCGGCTAAAGATAATCCAACAATGGCGCAGATAGCGGACAATTGACCGTGTGTGGTTGACAACATAGTATTCCCCAATAATCAAACTTGTTTTGTGAGTCGAGTATATCATTTCAATGTACTAGTTTACTATAACATAAATAAAAGCTTGCAACTATGGCTAAGTTTTTATGGATTAGAAGTTTTGATAAACGCTTTGATAAACAGTAGCTTATTAACAAAACCTGTCATGAATACCACCATATGATTATGCTTAATTACATAAAGTCCTTAATTGAAACATAAAATATAAATATTATTGAATATTTCATGAAATTGTCATAATAAAATGGTATGAAAATTTTTCGATATCTTTTAGAATAGAACTTCTACTCGCAGCATTATTTATCTTTTTTAAACGATTCGTTGCAGCGTTGATTAAGTTAAACGTGTCTGTGCTTAGTAAAGGTAAATGATTCACAGATGGAATCATCGTACACTAACTCAACAAGGAGGCTATATGAACTCATCAAACTTGATGGCAGGCGTATTAGTAGTTGGTGCTATTCTACCTTCGGCTGAAACACCCCATTATTGCCAATATAATAAGGCAGCTAATCCAGTTAGAGCCAATCGAAAATCTATACCCGTTCGCATCAGTGTGAGCAAAGGCGAACGTTAATCGTGCGACATTATTGATTTTTTGATATTTAGGATAGCTTAATAAAAAAACCGCTGGTAATTACCAGCGGTTTTTTTATATTTTGACAAAAATGTTTCAAATGATGGCTATTAACCCCAGTTAAGCCCATTAAGCAAGGGTTGCGCCCGCAGGGATATGGTCATCTAAAGTAACAATCGTCAATTGACCGGATTTTTCAGCCGATAAAATCATACCTTCAGAAATACCAAACTTCATTTTTCGTGGCGCAAGGTTGGTGACGCAGACCACAGTTTTGCCCACCAATTGTTCAGGGTTATAAAATTTGGCGATACCGCTAAACACATTGCGCGTTTTCACATTGCCCTGCGCATCTGTCTCACCCACATCTAGGGTAAATTGCAGCAATTTATCTGCACCTTCCACGTTATTGCAGGCTAGCACTTTTGCTACGGTCATCGTGACTTTGGCAAAGTCATCGATACCAATCAATGCGGTATCGCCAGTGGGTTGTTCGCTAGCGGCGGCTTTGGTGTTGCTCGCGCCAGATTGTCCAGTTGCTGGTTGATTGGCGATAGCAGGCTGCTTGTTTAAATCTTCTTTTGAGGCGTCTATCATCGCAGCAACTTTATCTTTGTCAACCCGCTGCATCAATGGGGTAAAGGCGTTGATGGTATGCCCGACCAATAACGCATGACGGCTATCAAAATCTAGGCTGTCAACATTGAGAAAAATTCGTGCTTTTTCACACATCAATGGTAATACAGGGGCAAGATAAACCACCAATTGACGGAAGATATTAAGCGCGACGGTACACACCGCTTGTACTTCAGCTTGTTGACCGTCTACTTTGTTGAGTGCCCACGGTTTTTTGTCATCGATGTACTCATTGGCTTTGTCTGCGCACGCCATAATCAGACGCATGGCTTTGCTAAATTCGCGCGCTTCATAAGCAGCAGCGATGTCTTCGCCGGCATCAATGATTTGTTGTACCAAAGCAGGCTCGCTGATTGTTAGTGCCAGTTTGCTACCGTGATTTTTATGGATAAATCCTGCACAGCGGCTGGCGATATTGACGACTTTACCCACCAAGTCTGAATTGACTTTTTGCATGAAATCTTCAAGATCCAGATTGATATCTTCGACACTGGCTGATAATTTGCTAGCAAAGTAGTAACGCAAGTATTCAGGGTCAAGGTTTTGTAAGTAAGTATCAGCTTTGATAAAGGTGCCGCGAGATTTACTCATTTTCTCGCCATTGACGGTCAAGAAACCATGCGCGTTGATCGCAGTGGGGGTTCTAAATCCTGCGCCTTCAAGCATAGCTGGCCAAAACAGGGCGTGGAAATACACAATATCTTTACCGATAAAGTGATAAACTTCGGTGTTGTTATGATTTTCTTTTGACCAATAGTCATCAAAATTTAAGCCTAAATGCGCACCTTGTTGGTCGCACAAGTTTTTGAAACTTGCCATATAACCGACAGGCGCATCGAGCCACACATAAAAGTACTTGTCGGGTTCACTGGCTGGGGTGTTTGGGATTTTAAAGCCAAAATACGGCGCATCGCGGCTGATATCCCAGTTGGCAAGACCTGCATCAAACCATTCTTGTAATTTGTTGGCGATAGAGGTTTGCAGGCGACCTTCTTTACGCGTCCAATTTTGCAAAAATTCGCTAAAGTTTGGCAGGTTAAAGAAATAATGGATGGATGATTTTAAAACAGGCGTTGCACCTGAAAGCGTTGAGTAAGGATTTTTGAGTTCGGTGGCATTATAGGTCGTGCCGCAGACTTCGCAGTTGTCGCCGTATTGGTCTTTTGCGCCGCATTTTGGGCATTCGCCTTTGACAAAACGGTCTGCCAAAAACAAGCCTTTTTCTGGGTCATACAGTTGTTCAACTGCTTTGTGCGAGATATGACCGTTTTCATACAAGCGATTATAAATCAGCTGAGAGTAATGCTCATTCTCAGGGCTGTGGGTTGAGTAGTAGTTATCATAATCAATTAAAAATCCCGCAAAGTCCTTTTCATGCGAGGCTTTGACATCAGCAATAAAACTCTCAGGGCTAACACCTATCTCTCCAGCTTTCATCATGATAGCAGTGCCGTGGGCATCATCAGCGCAGACATAAGTGACCCGATGCCCCATCGCTTTCATGGCACGCACCCAAATGTCGGTTTGTATATGTTCAAGCAAATGCCCCAAATGAATCGGACCATTGGCATACGGTAGGGCGCTAGTAACTAAAATTTTTCTCACAATACACCTGTTATTGATTTGTTTAAAAAAATGTCATTATTGCTGTATGATAGCTTAAATCGCATCATTTCCCAACCAATGGGCATCAATCAAACAAGAAAAATTACTTTTCACACAGATATGTTCAATCTGTCTCTGTAAAAATTAGCAATGAACCCCACTTAACAGTGGTTAAAATCGTTAAAATAACAACATTGGGGTAAGCAACTATCATGTTCAACTTTATCAAACCAAAAACCGTGGCAACAGTGGATGAGTCCACGCTTAATCAGTTATTGGATGACTACCGCGTCAATAACCAGCCAATTCGCCAGTATGTCAGAGGAGTTAAACAGCAAGGTAATAGTCTGACATTGGATTTGCGCTTGCCCGATGATTGCAATCCTGAACAAATTCATCATGATTTGAGCCAAAAGCTGCATATCCATGGGGTCAGTGAAGTGAATATGAATATTACCTTGTTTGACAGCACTACCGCGCCAAAAACCACGACCAAAGGTAGTGGCTCAACCCTACCCAAAACCACCAATGCCATGCCACCTGTCACTCAGGCCGCGCCACGAAGTGACAAATTAGTCACAGAAACACCTGAACCTGCGATTGCCAAAAAAGCCACCACCCAAGCAGAATTAACACCGCATCCACGTATCGAGCATATTATTGTGGTGGCTTCGGGTAAAGGCGGCGTTGGCAAATCGACGACGACAGTGAATATCGCCTTAGCGCTGCAAAAACTGGGCAAACGCGTGGGCGTGTTGGATGCGGATATCTATGGCCCGAGTATTCCAAGTATGCTTGGCGTGGCAGGTCAGCAGCCGCAGCTCGAGCATGAGCAATTCGTACCGATTGCCGCGCAAGGCATGCCGATGCTATCTATCGGTAGCTTGTTGAGTGATGACACCACCCCGATTGCTTGGCGCGGTGCCAAAGCCACAGGCGCACTGATGCAGCTTTACAATCAAACCAACTGGCCAAACCTAGATTATTTGGTGATTGATATGCCACCTGGGACAGGGGATATCCAGTTGACGCTTGCCCAGCGTATTCCTGTGACCGGTGCGGTGATTGTGACCACACCGCAGCATATCGCCTTGCTAGATGCGCAAAAAGGCATTGAGATGTTTCGCAAAACCCATATCCCTGTGCTGGGCGTGGTAGAAAATATGGCGCTGCATACTTGTAGTAGCTGTGGGCATACTGAAGCGATTTTTGGCGAAGGCGGCGGTGATAAAATGGCAGCACAGTATCAAGTGCCACTACTGGGGCAATTACCACTGGCAAAAGGCATCCGCGAGCAAGCCGATAAGGGCGAGCCGTCCGTCATTGCCAATCAAGGCGCAGGCGATGAATTTGCCGACTATTATCTCAATATCGCTAAAAATATCGAAGCCAATATCGCCAAATTTGCCAAAACGCATGACAACAATCGGATTTTCTAGCGGGATTGGATAGTCAAAAAAGTCAAAGAATATGTGTTAAATAAACCTGTTTTGGTAGCATACAAACAGGTTTTAACTAACCTACATAAGACCCCGCTTGATCAATAATACGTTAGATTAATAATTTAGTTAAGTCCAAATTGCCAAAGTTTGTATCGGTTTTAAGATGATAAAACTGGTTAAACGTCGCTTGATAACCACTACCCACATTGTCAAGTGTGACAGGCACACCTAACGGAAAATTAATGCGTCTTGCTACATGCCCAAATGGAAAATCGGTGTAGATAGGTCGCCCTGTCGCTTGTTGGATAGTACGGATGACGGTATCAAAGGTGTAATCGCCATTGTAAGCATCATTGATGCCGCTAAAATTAAATTTGCCCAGCACAATCGCTTGCTGTTTTGCCACAATCCCTGATAACACCAAGGTTTGTAGCATACGCTCGATACGGTACGGCTGCTCACCCGTATCTTCCAAAAACAAAATCCCATTGTCGACATTTGGCATATACGGCGTGCCCACCATTGCAGATAACACGCTAAGATTACCGCCCCATAAGGTGCCTTTTATTGGCTTAGCCAAAGGACGCGCAGTGTCACGATACAGCTGAGTTTCTGGCACTTGGATACGTAGCTGGTTTTGGGTGCAAAGGTTGATAAAACTTTGGATGGTATCGGTATTTACCACTGTTTTGCCAAAGTCACTACTGAGCATTGCACCTGCTACATACGGGAAATGACCTTTGGCGTACATGGCAAGCTGCAACGCAGTAAAATCACTAAATCCCATCAGTAGTGTGCCGCGCTCTTTGAGTTTTTGCGTCAGCATTCGCCACTGCTGATCACTTAGTTTGTTGAGCAAACGCATCGCGCCATAGCCGCCACGCACGCCGAGTAATATTTTAGGCAATTGGTGTACAGGTCGATTGAGTAACGCGGTAATATCGCCCAAGCGCTCACTGTCTGAACCTGCAAAGCGCAGATAACGGCGACTAATCACTTCTGGATTGTCGATATAAAATCCGGCTTGGGTGAGTCGGTGAATCGCTAGTAAGTTACGCTGTTCATCACTGCCAAATCCCGATGGCGCTACCAGATGGAGGTGGACACCGCGACCTTTGAGCGCTTCACAATTGGCTTTGATGGTCGCAAAGTCCCATTGGGGCCATTGGGGATTGATGGGCATTGTTTCCATGGGCGTATTGCCATTGAGCATAGCGCTAGGCTCGCCAAAAGCCATGTTATCAGCATCATTGTTTGTCCCATAGCGCTGTGAAGGTTGGCTAATCACTTGCCCGCCTATGGTCAAATCCGCTTTTGCACCCGTTACCGTCGCTGCCGATAGCGCTATGCCTGTCTTTAGCAGTCGGCGCCGCGTCAAGCCAGCCAAGTGGGTGGTAGTCATGTGGGCGTGAGTATTCGCCATTTTTTGAGACATTTTATTATCCAAACAAATTCATCGACTTGCAAAAAATCATGGTTCAACTAATCGGGTATGTTTAATCAGGTATGTTCATCTTGTTGTTGGTATCTGCCGAGATACCATAATAAAAAACCCCTGTCGCCACCAAACTCGATACCAACACAAACATCATATCAAGCGCAGCTTTGTGCATGACATATAAGTTCAATAGCGCAAAGATCACGAGCGCGATCACAAAGAAAATCGCCACGTATTGCCATTTTTTATCATTTGGGATGGAGGAGCCTTTGTATCGAAAATGACGGATACTAAAGCCACTAGTGTATGCCACCAAGCCCAGCACTAACCATGCAAAAAAATTCATCGCTTATTCTCTATCAATCGTTTGCGGTTAAAATTTGGATGAGATGTATTAACTCACGCATCAAACCAAGCTCATCAAATCAAGCAACAACTCAGGTCATTAAAGTTTGGTGGTTTGCTCGCATGCCACTTTATAGACCGTATTACTACCTTTGTAAATATAACCCAGATACGGGCTGTCAAATTGCGGGTTTAGGCTTGCAAAACTATCGGTGATTTTGGCAAGGACAAACACGCGGTCGGGGCGAGCGATGACTTTTTCTAAGTATTGATGTTCATCGGCTTTGATGTCAAAGTATTTTTGTATATCTGGGCTGTCAGTGGCGATGACTTGCATGGCTTCTGGCTTGTCCCAGTTTTTGCTGGGGTCGTTAAACTCGCGCATTTGCATGGCATAGTTGTCACCATTTTTGATAATTTTGATTTGGGCAGGTTCTGTATGGCTGACTGTGTAACAGCCCACAAACACATCATCGCTAGCGGCAGGTTGTGATAGTGCTGGCGACTGTTTTGCGCCATCGCCGCTAGTGGTTGCAGGGGATTGGGGCTTGTTACAAGCCACCAAATTTAGGCTTATCGCACAGACCATAGCCATACCCACCTTGGTCAACACAGGTGACACGAGCGCACGAGATTTTTTTTGCATAGACGTCCTTTACAACCAACAGATAGCAACTATAAGCGGTTATTATAGACGTTTTGGCATGGCTTTTTATGCTTTTTTTTCTTATACTGAGAGCTGTTTTTTTGATTGTTTTGCTGTTTCATATGGGTTGTTATCTATGTCAAATCATGCCTTAACGCCCCTTGTGGGTCAAACCGTTGCTTACACTGATGGCGCCTGCCGTGGCAATCCTGGTAAAGGTGGCTTTGGCGCTGTGGTGATTTTACCGACGGGTGAGCAAATTGATATTTGCGGGGGTGAGGCGCATACCACCAACAACCGCATGGAGCTGATGGGTGCGATTGCGGCACTGGAAAACAGCCCAAAAGCGTTACCGATTCAAATCTGGTCAGACTCTAGCTATGTCATCAAAGGCATCAGCGAATGGCTGGCAGGGTGGAAAAAGAAACATTGGAAAAATGTCAAAAATGTGGAATTATGGCAGCGACTTGATGGGCTGTGCGAGCAGCGACAAATTGACTGGCAATGGGTCAAAGGACATGCCGGTCATGATGGCAATGAATATGCCGATAAGCTTGCAAACCAAGGCATTGACCAACTACCCAAAAGCTTTAACAAAGTGATTAAAAACCCACCCAATCCTACCACTGATTTAGATGTTAAATCGGATTTTAGTGATAAAAACCCTGATTTTGATGATAAAAAAAAAGACCCGCCCATGAACCCAATGTCAACCGATAACAACCCAGTCCTCACTCACTCAGCGTTAACCCGCGATTTTAGCGATACGTCTTTTGATGACGCACAAGACATGGAGTTTGCAGACAGTGAGATGATGGGGGATATCTTTTTGCAGGCACTCGACGGTGAGCCAACCCCAAGCACTATTCACATAAACACTATTCAAACAAGCACTACCCAAACCAGCCATGCTCAAGCTAGCCATACTCAAAGTGTCGATGTATCAACTCGGTCATCGTTCGGGGGACAGGCAACTCACTTGCCAACCAGTGCTAACCCACATTTTGCGGTGTTCACCAATCCGCAAGGGCAATTTGTCGCGCAACATGACAGCTTGATTGCTCAGCGTCCCGTGTTTAATGGTATTACCAGCCAGCCCAACCCGACTTTTATACCTTTATTGCCCATCGCCAAACACAAAGGGACTGCCAATCGCCAGCTGATTCTCGATACTGAGACCACAGGGTTTGAAGCGCAAAATGGTGACCGTATCATTGAGGTCGGTATCGTTGAGATGATTAATCGACGTTTTACCGGTGAAAAACTGCATGTCTATATCAACCCAAAAATTGAGATGGGTGAGGAAGTCATTCGCGTTCATGGCATTCACAATGTGTTTTTAAATGATATGCCCGTGTTTGAGCAAGTTGGTGAAGCGATTTATGATTTTTTGCAAGGCGCAGAACTTATCGCGCATAATGCGGGGTTTGACATGAGCTTTTTGCAAGCTGAGTTTGCGCGACTTGGCTTGCCTGATATCAATCAAACCGTCACCGTGACAGACAGCCTTGCCATCGCCAAGCGCATGTTCGCAGGGCAGCGCAATACCTTGGATGCGCTGGTTAAACGTCTCAATGTCGGTAAACAAGACCGTACCTTCCACGGGGCGTTACTCGATGCCGAGATTTTAGCGGAAGTGTATCTGGCGATGACAGGCGGACAGGTTGCGTTGGCGATTGATGATGATGTCGGCGGCGGTGTCGGCGGTGCGACTGAGCATCAGCGTTTTAGCACGACTATCAAGCGCTTTTTGGCGAGTAGTGATGCTGAGCAGGCGCATCTTGAATGGCTTAACGCCTTAAAAGATAACAACCCACAGCTGGCTGAAAACTGGGCGAGTGTTTAACAATAAACAATGCCTCATTAGGTTGTGTTGAACATTCAAAGCTTCAGCCAATGATAAGCAAAGGCTAGAG
>NZ_DAMBOA010000006.1:0-148467 GCF_032064105.1 Moraxella sp. CTOTU49097
TACTTTTTCATTATCCTGACAGCCGCACGCTACCTAGAGCAGGATTGGTACATCGGATCGATAAAGAAACATCGGGTTTAATGGTAATTGCAAAAGACAGTCAAAGCCAGCTGCATCTAATTAATCAGCTTAAAGACAAATCCGTGTACCGGCTTTATCAAGCGATTGTGTTAGCGTCCACGGCTGAGCTTGCCCGCCATCGCACCATTGATGCCCCCATTGGTCGCCATCCGACCCAGCGTACCAAAATGGCGGTGGTGGGTAGTGGTAAACCGGCTATCACTCATCTTGAGAAAATCACAGCGATAAGCGACGCTGTCTCATTGGTCAGCGTGCGACTAGAAACAGGGCGCACCCACCAAATCCGTGTGCACTTATCAAATTTAGGTTTTTCATTGCTCGGAGATCCGCTATATGGCGCTGCTCGTAAAAATGCCATATTGTTAAAAACCTTGGATGACGACCAAAAACAGATCGTACAACAGTTCCAGCGTCAGGCGCTGCATGCGTATGAGCTTGGCTTTATCCACCCAAAAACAGGCGAGCCTATTAAAGTCCAAGCACCCCTGCCCGAAGACATGCAAAAATTACTCGACACCCTAAAGCCCTAACAAAGCCATAACTTTTTACCGTAATCTTACTTTTATTAGATTACTGAGGTGTTATTGAGTCGTGTTAGTGGGCGATTAGGGTATGCCCCGCTATTAACCCATTTTTTCTGTCAAATATTTCCAATAGCGTTTTGGCAAATACTGAATATGCAGCTTGCGATTTAAACGCTCTTTGATGGTCACGTGGGTAAAATATTTTTGCCAAAGCGTTTGGTATTGTTGTTCTGCCTCGCTATAAAACTGCTGCGGATGCAGTAGCGCTTCATCATCTACCTCACAGATGATATGGACTTGTTCGCTGGGGTCATCGTGAGCGTAATAAATACCAAACCCGCGTTTGACATCATAAATCGCCCAAGTCTGATCGGCATAGCGTTCTTTAAAATGCTGATGCAAAATGGGTAATACATTAAAATCAGGCTCAACACGCGCAAAGTATACCGGTTTGTCGGCGTCTGGCATTTGCATTTGCTCAAATCGCACAAACGCCTGCATACGGTGGCGCTCACGCCCGACCATTTTGATAAGCTTGCTCACTGCCATCACATCCGCATGGGTATAATTCTCCCACACATCAAGGTTGGGATTGGACAATTGAAACCGTACCACCCCAAACAGATGACTATACACCGTAGGCGATTCTGATAAAAAGCCCCACAGCAGTTGCCGCATACCGTTTTTGCCAAAGACGTTCTCTAATTTATCACTCACCCGTAAGGTTTTGGCTTCATCGGTCGCGACGGTGACAGTGGCTTGCCAAAAATTGGGCACCACTTCATGCTCGGCTTGAATGGTCACAATCGGGGTGTGCTGCCAACCGTTCTCAAAAATGGTGAACACACACGTGAGCCACCCTTCAAAGCTGCCATCAAAGATTAAAATGGGGGTCTCAGCCGTCACTAAATCCATGAATGATTGACCTTTTGCACAGTGAACTTTAAAACCTTAATTTTAAAAGATTGATTTTAAAAAATTAAGTCTAAAATAATAATGCTAAAACAACGCCAATTGACCATGCCGCTCGGCTTTGAATTTGGTTTGGGTCTGCGCCAGCACATAATCGCGAAAATTATCTTGCGTTAAATGACTTAAATGCTCATTGCGACCTTTGAGTGCGATAAAGTATTTGGCACGGTTCACGGCAGCGCCCATTTGCTTGAGATGATCGAGTGTCAAAGTCGAAAATTTTCGTGCCTGAACAATTTTTTTGGCGGTTCGGGTGCCAATACCAGGAATACGTACAATCATTTTGTAGGGCGCGGTCTGAATATTGACAGGGAAATGTGACTTATTACGAATCGCCCAAGCCAATTTGGGGTCACAGTCCAAATCCAAGAACGGATGGTCATCGGGTAGAATTTCTTCTGCTTCAAATCCATAAAAACGCATTAACCAATCCGCTTGGTACAAGCGATTTTCTCGTACCATCGGCACAGGGCTGCCTATGGCTGGCAAGCGATTGTCACTGAGCATAGGCACATACCCTGAATAGTACACCCGTTTTAGGTCATATTCTTGATAAAAATGGCTCGATAAACGGATGATTTGTAAGTCGGTCTCTTGCGCTGCGCCCACAATCAGCTGGGTACTTTGACCCGCAGGGGTAAATTTTGGGGTATGTTTGTGTTGTTTTTTACTATCTTTAAACACCACGATTTGTTCTTGCACCACTTTCATTGGCGCTTTCATATCGTCATGGTTTTTTTCAGGGGCGAGCAATGCCAAGCCAGATTTGGTGGGGATTTCCATATTGATGCTTAAGCGATCGGCGTACAATCCTGCTTCCTGCATCAGCTCAGCAGACGCACCGGGAATGGTTTTTAGATGAATATAGCCATTGAATTTGTGCGCAAGGCGCAAGGTTTTGGCGACACGAACCAATCGCTCCATGGTATAGTCGGGCGATTTAAAAATCCCTGAGCTTAAAAACAAACCTTCAATATAGTTGCGCCGATAAAACTGCATGGTCAAATCAACCACTTCTTCGACAGTAAAAGCTGCGCGCGGCGTATCGTGACTGCGCCTTGAGGTGCAATACGCGCAATCATAGATACAGTGATTGGTAAACAGTATTTTTAATAAGGAAACACAGCGGCCATCTTCGGTATAGCTATGACAAATACCCGAGTTAGCTGTGCCGAGTCCTTTGTTATGATTGTCACGTTTGCTGCCACTCGATGAACAGGAAACATCATATTTGGCAGCATCGGCTAAGATGGATAATTTGTCTTGCAATCTTTCATAATTCATCGCGTAAACCTTGCATATCTCATATATCAGCGGATAAAAACATAAAAAATAGGTTGCAAAATTAAACTTAAGATGACTATTTTACCTTATCAGCGGCTAAAAATACGGTTAAAAAAAAGCAAGACGACAATGTGTGACGTCTTGCTTTTGGTAGATTAACGAATTAGTGTCTACGAATTACGAATTACGAATTACGGATTACGGATTCACGATAATAGCCGGTGCTGTCGTGACAGGCACAGGGGTCATTGTCGCTACCGCAGGCGTTGATGTGGGTAGCAATACGGGGGTTGTCGTAGTAGTAGACACAACAGTGGCAGGTTTTGACACGGTTACTGTCGCGCCTGAGCCAGTTTGTACCGTCACTGGGGTGGTGGTATTGACATTCGATGTTGATACTACCGTCGTGCTAGGCGCTGTTGTTACCACAGGGGCTGTGGTAGTGACGACAGGCGTAGAGGTAGATGTAGAGACAGTGCGATAAGTCGGCGTGGTGACAATTTGTGTGGGGTAAAATGGCATACCGTCAACGATGGTAAATCCATTGGGGCGAACCATCACCGTATCGCTCGTGCCATCGATATGTTGATTAACAATCGTTGTGGTTTTTGGCGCCACGCGGGTCGTGGTTACTGTTGTGGTTTTTTTGGCGGCTGATTTAACGGTGCGCGCATTACTGGGCGTTGCCATGGCACTCATGGCAATCACCGCAACTGTCGCGGCAACGATTTGGGATTTTTTTATAGCAGTTATCATAATATTGTGTTTCCTCAAAAATACACCGGATTGATAAAATCATTATGCGCATATTGTTGATAGAAATATAAGTTATAAATGTAAATAACACGCAAAATTTGCAATTTATGCGATAACTGCTGTGAGAAAATGTAACTGCATGGGTAGGTTAACTTATCGAAAGGGCAACTTTGATAGGCTTAAAACTTTGTCAGGTAAAGCGCTTAGATAAGCAAAAAAATAGGCGTGACGGTTGTTTTATTGGGTTACAAGGTTTATCCTTATCCGTTGACATTGAATATTTGGGCAATGCCACGTTAGCGTAAATTTTTTAGCAGTCAAACTTATCAATTAAATGTAGGAGCTATTCATGTTTTCACATGTAGAACCGTATGCGGGTGACCCGATTTTGGGGTTGATGGACAAGCATAAACAAGACCCACGTGCCGACAAAGTTAATTTGGGTGTGGGTGTATACTTTGATAATGACGGTAAATTACCCGTCCTTAACTGTGTGCAAAAAGCTGAAGCACAAATCGCTAATCCACCAAAACCACGTCCCTATCTGCCAATGGACGGTCTGCCAGGTTATCGCGCCGCTTGCCAAAACCTATTGTTTGGTAAAGACGCACAAGTATTAAAAGACAAGCGTGTGGCAACCACAGCGACCATCGGTGGTTCAGGCGCGCTCAAAGTCGGGGCTGATTTTATTCATGCTTGGTTTCCACAAGCCAAATGCTATGTGTCTGACCCAACGTGGGCGAACCATATTGGTATTTTTGAAGGGTCTGGTTTTGCGGTGGGCAAATATCCTTACTATGATGCAGCGACCAATGGCATCAAATTTGATGAGTTGATTGCCTTTTTAAACACCTTGCAAGCCCATGATGTGGTGTTGCTGCATCCTTGTTGTCATAACCCAACGGGCGTTGACTTGACCCAAGCGCAATGGGATAAAGTCCTTGAAGTGGTGAAAGCGAAAAACTTGCTTGCCTTTATGGATATTGCCTATCAAGGCTTTGGTGAAGACATGGATGCAGATGTCTATGCGATTCGCAAAGCAGTGGACATGGGCTTGTTGTTCTTTGTCAGTAACTCATTCTCAAAAAATCTATCACTATATGGTGAACGCGTTGGTGGTTTATCTGTGGTGTGTAAAGACGAAGCACAAGCCAAAGCAGTACAAGGTCAACTGCAGTTCAATATCCGCCGCATTTACTCAAGCCCACCTTCGCACGGCGGTCACGTGGTTGATATCGTGATGAATGACGAAGCGTTATTCAATGAATGGGTACAAGAAGTGTATGTGATGCGCGATCGTATCAAAGAGATGCGCCAAAAACTGCGTGACAGTTTAGAGGCCAAATTACCGGGTCGCAGTTTTGAATATATCACCAAGCAAAACGGTATGTTCAGCTATACTGGTCTTACCCCTGAGCAAGTAGCGCGCATTATCAAAGATTTTGGTATCTATATGGTCGCTAATGGGCGTATCTCGGTTGCCGGTCTAAACGCTAGCAATATTGACTATGTGGCCAATGCCATGGCAGAAGTGTTAAAAGACTAAGCCTGTTAAATGCGCTTATTAAATAAACCTGTTAAAAAACTAAGATAATTAAACAATCAAAACCCTTAACCGCGTGTTAGGGGTTTTTTATGACTTATAACTTATGGTTTACGACTTATGATTAACGGGGCGGGGGAGTATTTAAGCCCTTCTGGTAAGATTGTAGAAATATTTTTGACGGTTGTTAATTAAATCGCCACAAAAAACCTTGCTTTTCGTATCGGCTTTTGCTGAGATACCGATTACAATAATTTTTATAAAAATAGGATATCTTTTATGGTCGCCCACAACCCCATACCCAATTTTCAAACCGCAACTGATTCTACGCCGCCATCCATCCCGCAAGCCATCACCCCGCAGTTTCGTGAAATCGACTACGGCAATAACGTTGCCCAGCGTACCCTCTGCGTTTTGGTGTTGGATTTGTCAGGCTCAATGGCGATACGCTCAGGCAATGGTGACAAACGCCGTATCGATATGCTCAATGAAGGGATTGAAGCGTTTTATCATGATTTGATGAAAGATGAAACAGCCCGCAACCGTGTGCGTTTGGCCATTGTCATCGTGGGCGGGGTCAATGACACTGCAGAGCTGATGATGGACTGGACGGATGCAATTGATTTTTTCCCCATTACATTTCGTGAAAATGGCATGACGCCGCTCGGGCAAGGTATGTTGCTTGCGCTCAATTTGATTGAGCAAGAGCGTATCAATCTACGCGACAACGGTATCAATTATACCCGTCCATGGGTTATTGCCATGACGGATGGTCTGCCCACTGACAGCCAAGATGTGTGGCAGGCGGCTATCAATCAATGTCACCAAGCCGAGCAAAATAATCAATGTATTATTTATCCGATTGCCATTGATGCGGGTGCGCAAGAAGTTAAGATGCTCAAGCAACTGTCGATTTTAACCCCGCCCGTGCATCTCAACTCCGTTAAATTTGTCGAATTTTTTGTGTGGTTGTCCGCGAGTCTTAAGACCGTGTCACAATCTGCGCCTGGAGAAACCGTGCAATTAGGGAGCATCTCACCGTGGGCGACCATTCAAAGTTGAAAGATAATCAGCTTCAACGCTCATAATAATGAAAAACCTAAAAAAAATTGGGGATAATGATGAACCAAACCACGGATTTGTTCGCGCAAACATTGCAATCACCAGTCCAATCATCTTGGCAAGTGTATGGCGCATCCAGTATTGGTAAATCCCATATCGACAGCAACTTGCCCAATCAAGACAGTATCTATTTGCAAAAAACCCAAGACGGTTTGGCCGCTGTGGTATGTGATGGGGCGGGCTCGGCAAAATTTAGCCAAGCGGGGGCAGCGTTTTTTAGTCAATCGATTGCACAAATGCTTCTGGGTCTTAGTGTCAGTCACAGCGGCATTGCGCTTGATTTAGGACAACTTAAACAGCAAATTATCGAGCAATTATCACAAATACGCCTTGACCTGCAGTCACAGCTGCCCGCTGAATCGAGCCTAAGAGATTATCACACTACCTTTACCGGGCTACTTATCCATTCAAATCATCAAGCCATATTGGTGCAAATCGGTGATAGCCCGCTCATCACCAGCCAATTTGTTGTACGCCATCCTCACATTGATTATTTTACCAATTTGCAAGTGTACGGGGATGATAGCAAGAATGAATACGTCAATGAGACGCATTTTATCACCCAAGACAATTGGCAATCCTTTTTAAGGGTTGAGCCCATTGATTTATCGCAAGTGGATTGCCTTGCACTGATGTCGGATGGCTGTGCGGACTTGGTATTTGAAGGCGCAAGTATTACGCCCAAAATTTACCGCCCTTTTTTTGGTAACTTGCTATTTAATTTAGCTCAAAGTCAAAGCTCACAGCAGGGCAGCGCGATTATTGAACAGGCGCTTGGTAACCCTGCGACCTATCGATTAACCGGTGATGATAAATCCTTGGTGGTGTTATTAAAAAATCAACCGCATTATCAAAGCCTTGAACCCATGGTTGATGGGCAAAATAAAACCCTTGCTAATGACACTATAGCGGCTGCACCAAATAATCCCACGGTTTGGCATACCGATGCTGTCAATCATAAAAACAACCGCGCCACTAGCACGCCTGATGACGTAGCATTTAATGACATAACCTCCAATAACATCAATAACGTAGCGCCTAACCCAACTCCGCATTCTGACAGTGGTGTACAGACTGCTCCTGCAACTTTAGCAGCTACAACGTCACAGGTTTTGCCGCCTTCACAGTCCGTCAGTGACTCAACCAGACAGCGGCGTAATACTGCTATGATGGCTGGCGCCGCGATGCTCATTGGCACCGGTGTATTGGGCTGGATAAATAAAGATCGATTGCTGCCCACGCAAACTGTCAACAATGCCAATACTGCGGCATCGGTGGCGAGCACAACGCCCACCTCGGCCATAACGACCCCACTGACCGCGCACGCACTGGGTGATTCCTATGCCATTGACTTGACCAAAGCCGCAACGGTTACCGATAGTGGCAATCCCATTGATGATCCCATCTTAAAGGTGATAGTAGCTAGCCCGCAAGGTCAGTCTATCGATGTCATCGAGCAAAACTCTAAACAAACAAGCAGCGCTAAAACTAAAAAAGACAATAAAAATAGTGTGAATCAGCCTTTATTATCCGCCACTGTGACCACGGTGGTCGCTAATAAAAACCCAACGGTCGCCAGTGGCGCAGCGAGTACCGCTTTGCAAAACCAACATACCGAGACCGAGGCTACTTTGACCGACTCAAAATTTAACAATTATGCTGTCAAACTTGCGGCTAAAGCAAGCTGTTTGCCAGTGACCGATACCCATGATTTGACAAGTTTAGGGGTCACCATCCAGCCCACGATGCATTACTACAACTGCCAAATTAGCTTGCCTATCAAATCGATGACGAGCCAAATAGCGGGGTTAAGCAAAAAGACGGAAATCTTGGATAGTCTGACGCTCGATAAAGGGCTATCAGAAATTTTAACCCACTCTACCACCAATACCGCAGCTATCGCCTCATCGGTTACGGGTTTGCCTGCTAGCACGGTCAGCGATTCTGGCGGCAATCAGCAAATACAGCTATACTATTTGGGTATTACTGACCCAGTAAACCATATGAGTGCCCCTGCTAGCACTGAGTTAGCCGCTTTACCCACCTAATCTGCCAATCTGAAGAGATAGTCCATGCCGTATTTAATTGCAAACAATCAGCGTATCACCATTGATTTGCCTATCTCTCATGAGATCGGCTCTGGCGGTATGGGCATTGTCTACCGTCTTGGTAATCTGTTAGGCACGGGCAATTTGGTGGCAAAAATCTTTAAAAATCCCAGCGATCCCAAAAACCCCAGTCTTGCCAAACTACAAGCCATGATGGCGCGCCCGCCTGAGCATATTTATGAAGTGATTAATGGGGTAGGGTATACCCAGTTTGCTTGGGTGAGACATTTGATTGTCGGCGAGCATGATGAGCTGATTGGCTATGCCATGCCAGAGCTGGACTTTGATAGGTCGTTATCGCTCAATCCTTTTATGTACCCCCGAGAGGCAGCAAAACTGACCGCGTATCAGCAGAGTCTCAATTATCGCGTGCAGCTGTGTGCCAATATTAGCGCCTTGATGGCGGATTTACATGGTCATGGGCATGCCTTTATTGATTTTAAAGAAGCCAATATGCGCCTGATGCCAGAGCCAAGCACGGGCATGGATGATGATTATAAAGGCTTTATTGTTGGGTTTATCGACTGTGATAGCTATCGTATTACTGGCAGTGATGGCAGCGTTTATCCCAGTCCTGTCATATCCCCTGAAATGACAAGTCCTGAATATCATGAACACAAAGATATTGGTTTATTGGATGAAAAACACGACCGTTTTGTACTGGCGATTGAGCTGTTTAAAATTTTAAACAATGGTATTCATCCTTTTTATTTCATTCCTGTGTCAGACCGATTAAAAAATGCTGCCCATCGCAACACCGACCAATTTATCAAAGAGCGGCTGTATGCCTACGGCTTGCAGCCACAGCCAGAGATTGCACCGCTAAAAAACAGCATTCATATGTGTTGGGATGACCAAACCCGTGCGATGTTTGATAAAGCGTTTTTATCCACCCATCCAACTGATCGCCCAAGCGCCGCCGAGTGGGAAAACCATCTACGCGGATTGGTTCAACATCGACAGTTTAAAGTGTGTGAAAATTATCCCAATGATGCCAGCCACATTCATTTTGTCGGTAAACCCTGTCATCGCTGTCTGTTTTTAACCGTACCGAATAACCCGTTAACCACGCCCGTCACGCCTGTACCCGCCATCAGCGCTGCAGCGACAAGCAGCGTCTGGCAAACCACGCCCACCCGTGCTTCTGTAGCGTCCACTGCTGCAAATCACCCAAGTCATCAGTCAAATCAGCAGCCAAGCGCGGCTTTGAGCGGTTTGATGGATGATGAGACATTGGAAAACAATCGTCGGCTTGAACAATCGCTCAATACCCAGGCTAACAGTCACACGGGCATACCGAGCCAGCCCATCAATTTAGTCAATGCAAATGTAGTCAATGCAGGGAATGCAGTCGACGACGCGACCCAAACACCGGCGACTCATTCAATGGCGATGCCAAATACAATGCCAGATACAATGACAGATGCGAGAACAGCACCCGCGCATCACACTGATACTACAGAGGCGACACCCACTTCGCCACCGCATACCACTGCCACAGGTGAGGTAGCTGTCAAAAAGCCCTCTAAAGGGTGGTTGATAGCGATGATTGCTGGCCTAGTGGCAATCGGTGGCTATGGCGTATCAAGGTTAAAATCCGCCTCAACACCGACGACATCACAATCCGCCACTAGCAATCAGTCCGGTAATGCCAAAGCGGCAAATACCGATGACAATCCACAGAAAAAACCAAAAAGCCAAAATAGTTACAGCACCATCATCAAATCGCTGCCAACAGCAAAAGCCACTATGACGCAAGCGCTTAAAGCGCAAAATGGCTTTTTTTCTTCCTCATCGCAAACTAGCGTAGCCAAGCTTTATCAAGACACGCTCGGTATTAGCCCTGAGTTTTTTGATAACGTAGTCAAGGTGGGTGAGTTTGCCGAGCCATCGCTCAAACAGCTGCAAGAGCTGGGTTACAGCCAAGATATCAATGCGACAAAGCAATACTCGCTTGAAGCCTTTCGCAACGCGGATATGGGCTATTTTAAACAGCAGCCCACCAATAAAACGCTCGCTAAACAACTCAATGAAGCGGCAAAAAGCTATTACTGGCGCAAAAAAGACCCAAAAGCCGCCGTTTATCTTCAAGCGCAAGCAGTCAAATACAATCCTAACCAAGGCGAATATGTCGCCAATTTTGCTTATTATTTATTTAAAAACAACTATCCTTATAGCAAATCTTTTTTGCTTTATGCGCTACAAACGCCGCGTGATAACAGCAAATACCCCAATACTTATATGATTGAATTGGCAGCGGCAATGGCCCTGCAAGCGGGTGATGACAAAGGCGCAGTGGGGTCGTTATTGGCACAGTTTTATACCACGGACGATCAACAAAAACGTTGCCAAAACATGTTAAATTATCCGCAAACCTATCCAGAACTGGTACCCATCGCCGAGAAAGTATTAGCCATTATCGACCAGCAAAACAGTAGCGGCGCCAATCCTGTGCCCGCTGAGTGCTTGCCGCCATACAACTGGGTGGTTGGATCGTCAAATTAGTTTATCAAATTGAAAATATGAAAATAGGGTAGTAAACATCTATGATTATTGTCTGCCAACAATGTGGTCAAAAATTACCAAAAACTGCGGTTATGTGCCCAAATTGTGGCAGTCGTCAGTTTGCGCAACAATCTGATAATCATACTCAGCCGCAGCAAGCAAATTCTTTTGTACAGTCAAGTGGCTATAATGCCTATGACAGTACCCATAACGCGACTCAGACCTCTCAAGTGAACCAGCCAGAACATTCTACTTGGCAAAGTTATACGCCAAATCCATCTGCAGGCAATTATCAACCGACCGATATGCCGCCTGTTCAGGCTAGTCAACCTATGCAGCAACCTGCTCAACCAATCTATGCACAGCCTAATTATGAACAGCCTGATATTGCTCAGGCGTCAAATCCACCCGCACAACCCACTGACTATGCGACTTCTTATGTCGCTCCCGCAGTGCAACCCCAACAACCTAGTCAATACCCAACGCCCGCTACCAATCAGCTCCCTTCGACCGCGCTGCAGACTCGCAAGCCGGCTCATACCATGCTGTATGCAGGTTTTTTGCGCCGCGCATTGGCTTATCTATTTGATTTAGCGTTAGTGAGTTTATTATTGGGATTGGCTTATCAATTATTGTTACCGCAGATTTTACCGCAGCTTGGCATTCGTGGGTTTACCGATCAAACGCTTGCCTTGATAGCGTATGGATTTTATTTGTTCTATATGACGTTATTGACCTGTTTGGGACGACAAGCAACGGTGGGCAAGGTGATTATGGGTATGTGGGTGTTTGGTATGCAGGGTCAACGGGTTAATTTTTTCCATGCGTTAATCCGCGAAACCTTAAAACTTATCTTATTGCCATTTGGTTTTTTGATGTGGTTTACCGCCCGTAAACAAACGCTGCATGATTTAATCGCACGTACCGTGGTGTTGTATGACCCCAATTAATTTTTAAACAGGGATAGCAATAAAAAAAGTTAATCAATTTGGAAAACCCCATGCTAAACATAGTGAGTCGTACAAAAGCCAGCAAAAAACCTAACGCCAAAGCGCAAACGTTGAGCGAAATCATGATTTTAGCGGTGGTATGGCTCCTGTTAATTGGGGCGTTTTTACTGGCAGATTACGCCCATTCACCCAAACTGCAGCGTTATCAACTCGAACTCTCCAGCTATACTGAAGGCATCGCCAAACCGCAACTGCTCAGCAAATATTGTGTCGACAATGTCATTACTAATCTGTATGACAACCGTAATGACCCCAACTATGGCATGACTCAAGCCTGTGCCCAAGCCAGTCAGCCCACACAATTAATGAGTGAGGCAAAGCAACATTTTGCCAAAACCCAACAAGCTTTAGCGGCCGCATGGCAAGCCCAAGGCAAACAGCAACGCCAAACGGAGCTGGTTGAGAATGAAACCGAAGTGAATTTGGGTGGCGATAAACTCAGCAATCGCCAAGATTGGCTACACCTTAACGCTAGTGGGCAACTCGATAGTTTAGACAACCTAATGGCGCTGAAAACCGATAAATTATCCCCTGCCGACCAAGCTAATTTTGCGGTGTCATTGCTTGCGGTTGCTGATGGCAATCGACGTTTTCCCTACAATCGCCTGTTTAGCAATCAGCCTGCCATTGCCAAACTGTTAAATCAATCGGCAAACGATGTCGCCAGTATCTATGACGCCAATAACAACCAACAAAAAGCCCTGCAAGCGAACAATTTACTGCCGTTAATTGGCACGCCCACGCATTTGGGAATGCTCACTCAGGTGTGTATTTGGTCATGGGTGACGTGGGGCTTGCTATGGCTGTCGCGGCGTAAGCACTGGCTAGAAGTGTTGCCGATAGCCATCACCGTGTGGGGACTGGTTATTGCGGGTGTTAGCCATACGGTGATTCTGCCGATGATGGTGGGGGGCGTGCTGTTTTGCGTCGGCGTGCTACTGAGTGTATTGACGATTTTTTCCCCCATGCGTCGGTTCATGGAAAAATTCCCCGACAACCGTGCCATGCTGTCATCTGCGTGGATTTATCCGTTGTTTGTAGGCTTTGCCACCTTTGGCTTGATGATTTTATTTGATTTAAGCACCCGTAGTTATTTGTCACTGCGTTATATTTTTCTCAATCATTTCAAAGATTTGTTTTGGTGTTTTGTGTTTATTAGCCTGGCTCGCCCGATTAGCAGTTTGCTGAGTTGGGGGCTTAAAACCCTCATTGCCAATAACTTACTACACAGCAGTTGGGGCAATGTTAAATCGGCGATGACTAAAGCGCGTGTGTGGCTACTTGCCTTTGCGGTGGGCTATCTGGGCTTGGCAGTGCTGATTCACAGTGACAGCGCGAAAGTCGCTGAATTGTCAAAGATTTGGCTGATGGTGTTTTTGGGCGTGTTTTTGGCGATTAACCAACGCGGCTTGATTAATCATCTGTTTTTCCGCTCCAAAAAAATGACACTACTGCTTGCTTTTGCAGTAGTGTTACCATTTATCGCGCTAGGTATTGCCAATGAAAAAGGCACGATGCTGGTATTTTTGTTTTTGTTTACCTTTTTGGTGGGCGTGGCGCTATCCAACAAGATTTTCCAAATGGGTGGGCGGGGTTATATTTTGGGCGTGTTGTCGAGTACCGCGATTTTGCTTTTGCTGATGATGGTGTTGGTGAATTTAAGCGGATTTGATGCGCGTACTGCCGAGCGGGTCAATGCGTGGGTCAATCCGTTTGTGGCGAGCAATGATCAGATGGCGATTTTGCATTGGTTTCGCGATAGTGTGCCGATGATTGGCTATGGGTTTGGCGATATTCCGTGGTGTGGTTATCATTTGTCGGGCTGTCAGGGCGTACCGCTACAGATGCAAAGTGACTATACGATTACCTCGGTGATGGCAGTGGTGGGTATCGGGGCAAGTGTGGTACTGATGATGGTGTATTTTGCGTGGCTTACGCTCATTGCCCGTCAGCAGATGGCGTTCGCCAGTGAGCAGATGAAATCACGGCTGTTGTCGGGTGGTTATTTTTTGCTGGCGTGGGTGATTTTGCTGTGGGTGGTAATTACGGTGTTTCAGGCACTTGTCACCATTTCGGGGAATTTAGGAATTTTGCCTCTCACGGGGGTGACGTTGCCGTTTTTAAGTTATGGCACCAGTAATTTATGGCTCAATAGTATTATGCTCAGTTTGGCGCTGTTTCAGCCAAAGTTGATGTTGGACGGCAATAAACCATAAACTGTATGCTCAATAACTTATCCAATCGTAGAAACGTCAAATTTTAGTAAGGCTTGCAAAAATTAAAGGTTCAAAATGACCGAAAACCAAACCCCGAAAGACGAAAACAGTCAAGAAACTATGAACAGTGGCGATTTAGAAACTGTCAACAACACAGGTTCTGACACGCTGTCACAGGACGAAAATGTCGCTGATTCAGTAGATGTTGAACAAATCACCCCGCCTGCCAATGCCTCCGACAATACGCAAGCAAGTGAAACAAAAAACACTAACAAAAAAATCAAAAACGACGGTAAAGTTGCCAGTTTTCGGGTTTCTCAAGCGCTTTACAAAACCATTTTGACCAACTTACAAGTGATTTTGGTGGTGTTTGTTGTCGGTCTTATCGGCTGGCTGGCGTGGTATCTCTCGCCCTTAACCGCCTCAAATACCACGTACAATGCAGAGGCGAATGAAAACGCCGTGTCACTTGTCGTCGATAATCTGGGTATGGCGGATGTGGTCAACCAAGCCAATAGCCAAACTGCTAATACCCAAAGTGCAACCGCTAATTTATCGAGTTCGGTCAACGCCACGCCTGCCAAAACGTGCGATTTAACTCAGCCCAAAAACCAAGCCCGTTTTACCGACAGTATCAACCGAGTCAATCAAAGTCTGCTCAGCTTGTACCAGCAAAAACGTCTAGCCAACCACTACCAACTGCAAACCGCCAGCCTTTGGCAACAAGCCTGTGAGCAACATATCAACGAAGACGCGTTAGCCTTTGCGCTAAAAACGCTTGCCAGCCCCGAGCGATTGTTGCAGCTACAATGGCGAGAACAACAGCCCAATCGCCGAAATCAAAACGACCCCAATGTCGCCCATATGCCAACCAATTGGCTCACCCAAACCAACCCTTGGTATGGGCTACCGGGCTGTGTATACATCAAAACCGCCAAAACGGCGGACAATCAAACAGGCTATCTGTATGTCGATAGTCGTGGCAATACCATGACTGACACAGGTGACGTTGACCCATTAACCCAGCTTTGTAATAACCCTAGATTGATTCCGGTGTCAGTCAAATCCTTGGCGGTCAAACCATTGACAGGGGCGGCGACTTTACCCAATGCACCAGCATCTGACCCAAATAATGCTTTTAATAAAACCAAAAACGATATTCAAAACCAAGCCAATGGCGTGCTGCAAACCCTACAAGACAAACCCACGCAAGACCCGAAGAAACGGATTGCCTCCACCAGCAAAACTGAGGTTGCTTTGCCGACCAATCTAGGGTTGATGTATAGCGAATTGTCCAACATTCACGCCAGCCATTTTGACCGTCAGTTATTGGATGCTTATCAAAGCTACCAACAAAAAAATGATCAACGCAGCTGGTGGCAAAAACTCACGGCACCGCCAATCAATAGTATCAATGTCGATGGCTCGGATATCAAAATCGGCTACAACATGGCGTTAACCCTGGATCCCGCTGTACAGACCACCGCCCAGCAAGTGGCGGATTGTGTCACCAATAATCCCAATGGCACGGACTGTAATAGCGTGCTATCGCCTGCGTTGCAAAATGTCGCCAATGGCATGTATGAGAACGCCTTGGTACGCAGTATCGGTATCGCGGTGATTGATGTCAAAACCCAAGGCGTGCTTGCCCTTGCTAGCGCTGACTCCAACTGCTACCGTGCCGATAATGGCGATACCACGATTAAGCCCACAGGTTGCCCGATACTGTGGAAAAAAGACTGGAGCAAGCAAAACCTGATGAACCATGCGTTATACCAAACCGTGTACCCTGGTTCGACCGTTAAAACCGTACAAGCATTGGCACTGGTACGCGCCAATCCACGGTTTAAAAATATGCAAACCCCTGAAGCGCACTATCTCAAACAAGTGATGGCAAGCTCATCTACCGAAAAAGTGGCGAATTTTTTATATTGTCACCGCACCACCAGTGCGATGTCATTGCAACGTGACCGACAAGGCGTTTGCCCGGGTATGCCCGCCTTTAAAAAAGCCAGTGATGACATGGGCTGGAGTGTGAATTGTGCCGATAAAGGGGGAGTGAATTGCGGATTTAAAGATTTATTGTTTGGTAAAGCCTATAATAGCGACCCGATGCTACAAAGCCGCTATTTTTCAGGTGTACTGCTCACCGATGGCAAGCAAGATTACACCACCAAACAATTGCAATTTACCGAAAGCCAAGTGGCAAGCTGTGTCAAAGCCAATGGCGGACGTATGAACGGGGCGTGTCGTCAAGGGGGCGATATGCTCAATGCCAGCATGAACCAAGTGTTTGGCGCAGGTAATGCCAAAACCTCAGTACTGGGTGTGTCGGATATGTTTGCCAATCTGCTGATTGCCGATAATGGTGCGACCCAGCGTCGTGGCGTGCATTTAATTGAGGATTTGTGGGGCGTCAATCAAATTCCACTGCGTCCTAAAGCTTGGCGAGGCGATGCCCAAAGTCAAGAGACACTGACCACAGCTACCAGCCAACTCGGCGCCATGCCACTGGGTATCAACCAATCTGACGCCCGTGGTGCGCTCAATTTATTATCAGGTACGCTGCTAGCAGGCACAGGTTTGGGCGGTGGCAATGGCACAGCTTTTACTGCCTGTAACCAAGCGATTGGTAGCTGTGCATGGACACAGGGCGTGATGGTGGGCAAAACAGGCACACCCGGCTTTAACTATCCCACCCGCCAAAACGGTCGCAGCTTTTATACCCCCAATGTGACCGTCAGTATGGTGGCAAATCTGTGTAACAATGCGGACATTCGCGCAGGCAAAACTCAGCCATCGGTGGCGTGTTATGCTCGTCCGTATAAATGGTTTGTCTATGGGCTAAAAGATAAAAATGGCAAATGGGATAAAGCGGTAGCGGTATTGGTTGAGCGTAACTGGACTAAAAACGGCTTGGTCGATGACCCCCGCGATGGCATTAACCGAGCGGTACAGGCAGGCATGATATTAGCCAAACAGATGTATCAAAGCTCGGCGATTAGCCGTCCTGCAAACGCCAACCCACGGGCTGATTCAGTGGCTAGTCCAGTAACTGATGCTACGCAAGCGGTTAAAAAAACACAAACTCATCAATAAAAAAGTTAACCATTAAGAGTAAATTATGGCTTACATCACTACCAACCACCGATTTATCATTGACGACAAACACCCAAGCGATGTGTTTGATGAAATGGAAAATTTCTTTAGCCTATACACCACCGCCATTGATGACTTACAACGGGTGAGCGTTCAGCTCTCCGTGCCGACGAGTTTTGATATCACTGCCAATAAGAAAATGGCAGAAAGCTACCGACAATTTACCCAATCGCTCAAATACACCATGCCTGATATTCATATTTTGCCAATTAAAACCCATGCCGCCCAAACAGCGGATGACGATGACACAGCCAGCGAAGCAGATAATTCGGTCATTTTGCTGATTCAACGGCTTGATGGCTATGCGCTAGATGACGAAGAGGAAAATACCAGTCTGTATCCCAGCCTATATAGAAGTGTGTTAGGGCGACTGATACCACGATTTGCTGAAGAAAAATCCGAGGTGGGATTCTACCCTGAGCGTGCCCCAATCATCTTGCCTGAGCCTATCGGGCAACCAGCGCCTTCAGCCCCGATATCTGTAACGCCGCAGTACCCAACCCAGCCTGTTTCGCCACAACCACAGCCTGCTCAAGCTTATCAAACGCCTGTGCAGCCAACAATACCGCCTTCAATCCCCAATCCAGTGCCTGCGGTTGCGCCGCCGCCGCTGGTCAATACCGAGCCTACGCCACATAAGCCACAACCTACGAGGGTGCAACCGCCAATTCAAACGCCAACAGCTGCGCCCAAACCGATGGTCACTGTGTTGCCAAATATCCAAAAATCCGCCAAGCCGTATCAAGATTTATTGACCGATGCGATTATGGCAGCGGCGAAACAATGGGTAGATAAATCCCAAGTGATTACTCAAATCACCTTAAAATCCAATGATGGGCTGACAACCGCGATGGTGGAACAGTTATTTAGCAGTTTTAATCATGCCCATGAACCCAACCATACCCCGCATGATGCCATTGATTTGGTATCTTACGGTTATGAAGTATTAAAACCCAAGCTTGCCACAATTGGGGTAACCTTGTCAGACGAAGCGCAATTTGGGTTAAAAGCCAAAGTGCAAGCCAAGCCAACTGATATCGCACGTTTGCAAAAAGGTGAGGTATTTAGCAATGAGATTAAACTGGGTGTTAAATTCATGACTCAGAATCAGGCACAGCCAAACTCAAATCATCACATCCCAGCAAGCCCGCACGCTTTTACTGCTACGCCACGCCAAGCGCAAAGCAAACTGCCGCAGTTGAACCAAAATCTACAGCAGATTGTTTTGACCATAAAATCTGTGGATGGGCTAGGGGAGCGCCAACAAAAAGTACGTGAGTTTCCGATTGTGTTTGCCAGTCGTGAGGCGCAAATCGCGCATGCCTTACGTCTATTTGCCGCCAATGACCTAAAGCTTGCCAGTGGCATGTATTTTGCGATTGTCGAATCTCAAGGACAGCTGCTGATTGATGAGATTGATCCCAACATCAGCATTACCCGAAACGGTCAACCCATCAACCGACATGATGTTTTGCTGCCCAATGATGTGTTAAGCATTAATCATGCGATAACTGTGCAGTTGTTGTTAGCCCATTAAATGGGCGTAAAATAAAACAGCATCGATAAAGTGGTTTTTTAAAATGATAGATTTAACATGATACAGTGTGGCATGAAACCCAGTAAGTTATATTTACCCCATGATAAGTCGTATATGGGTGGGCGGCTTATCGATTATTTGGCAGCGCATTTTTCTCATATTAGTTTGACAAACTGGCAACGACGATTTGACAGCGGTTTAATTAGCCTTGAGCGTGGTGAGCCGCTCAAGCACGATTCACCCTATTTGGCAGGGCAAACCATCTTGTACTATAGGCAGGTTGAAAATGAGCCTATCATTCCATTTGAGCCCAATATTCTTCATTTGGATGAACATTTACTGGTGGTCGATAAACCGCATTTTTTACCCGTTATACCGTCAGGTCGCTATGTCAGCCAAACCCTGCTAGCCAAATTAAGAAATCATCCAGATTTACAGCAGCTAGCCGTGAATGATATTTCACCCTTGCATCGGTTGGACAAAGACACGGCAGGCGTGATGTTATTATCGGTTAATCCAAGTAGCCGCGCTTGCTATCATGCGCTGTTTGCCGATAGACACATACACAAAACTTACCACGCCATAGCACCGACTCGCAGCGATTTAAGTTATCCCTTTCACATCCATTCCAGACTTGAGCGTGGCGAGCCGTTTTTTTTGACCAAGACGGCCCAAGGTGAGCCCAATGCGCACACTATGATTGAATTGATTGAAAATAACGGGGCGTTTAGCTTATACCGATTAACCCCTGTAACGGGCAAAAAACACCAATTGCGGGTGCATATGGCAAGTTTAGGTATGCCGCTGTTAAATGACAATTTTTATCCCACTGTCAAGACTCAAGGCAGTAGCGATTTTGCAAAACCGTTAAAATTGCTGGCAAAATCCATCGCTTTTATTGACCCATTGACTAACGAATTAAGGGATTTTAATAGTAATTTGAGTCTAAATTAATCCAAAAAACAAATGGACTAGAGATAAAACTAGGTAAGGTAAGGTAAGGTATGCAAATGAATGATTTTTCACAGGCGATTAATGCGCTACAAGCACGTTTTGGCAATCAATTATCGACCAATTTAACCATTCGTGAACAGCACGCCCACACTATGAGCTGGCTACCCAATGAGCCTGCCGATGCTGTTTTGACAGCTCACAACAAACACGACGTCGCCGATGCCGTAAAAATTTGCAACGAGTATAAAATGCCTGTGATTGCCTTTGGTGTTGGTTCATCGATAGAAGGTCAGCTTAATGCCCCTCATGGCGGATTGTGCATTGATATGTCTGCGATGACCGAGATTTTGCAGGTCAATGAAGCGGATTTGACCGCCACCGTACAGGCTGGCGTAACTCGTGAACAGCTCAATCATTATTTGCGGATGACTGGGCTATTTTTTCCCATTGACCCTGGGGCAAATGCCACGCTTGGCGGTATGGTCGCCACTCGGGCGTCTGGCACGAATGCGGTGCGTTACGGTACGATGAAAGATGTCGTGCTGTCGCTTGAAGTCGTCATGCCAAATGGTGAAATCATCCACACAGGCACACGAGCCAAAAAATCATCGGCAGGCTATGATTTGACACGGCTGATTATCGGCTCGGAAGGCACGCTTGGTATTGTGACCGAGATTACGGTGAAACTGTTTGGCGTGCCAGAATGCACAGGCTCTGGGATTTGCCATTTCCCAAGCATTGACTTGGCGTGTCAAACAGTGATGACAACCATTCAATACGGCTTGCCAGTGGCTCGCATTGAGCTACTCGATGCGGTGCAGATCAAGGCATGTAATGCGTATTCCCAATTAACCTTAAAAGAAATGCCAACCTTGTTTGTCGAATTTCATGGCACAGAAAATGGCGTAAAAGAACAAGCCGAATTGTTTGCAAGTATTATTGCTGAGTATCAAGGGCAAGACTTTGCGTGGGATACTGCCGAAGATAAGCGTAAACAGCTTTGGACGGCTCGCCACAATGCCTATCACGCCAGCCGAGCATTACGCCCAGAATGTGGCAGTTTATCGACCGATGCGTGCGTGCCAATCTCGCGCCTTGCTGAATGCGTCACCGAAACGGTCAAAGACATCGAAAGCACAGGGATGCTTGCCCCGATTGTCGGTCATGTGGGCGATGGCAATTTTCATGTGTTGCTGCTCATCAATATGAAAGAAGAAAATGAAGTGAAAACCGCTGAAGGCATTTTACATCGCCTAGCCGAGCGAGCGATTGATATGGATGGAACTTGTACAGGTGAGCATGGGATTGGGCAGGGTAAACGTAAATATATGGATAAAGAACATGGCAATGCGATTTATTTTATGAAAGCGATTAAAAACGCCATTGACCCAAACAATATCATGAATCCTGATAAAATTTGGTATTAATTATTGATTTCATAATTATTTAATCATATTTTTGAGCTGTTGACTGGCGAGTTTGACATCTTTTTGTCCCAAAATTGCAGAAACGACTGCCACGCCGTCAATCACATCACCCATGGACGTGTCGGCAGCTTGCAGCGCTTGTTGTAAGGCGGGCAGGGTGGTGTGATTGATACCACCAATGGCGACAATCGGAAGCGTTACCGCTTGTCGTATCTGGGTTAAGCTCGCTATGGTAACTGTTTGGGCATCTTGTTTGGTGGATGTAGCAAACATCGCGCCAACGCCCAGATAGTCTGCGCCATCTGCTTGCGCTTGAATGGCTTGCTGGGCGGTGCGCGCGGAAACTCCAATGATTTTATCTTTGCCTAAAATTTGTCGAACCACGCGACATGGCAAATCACTTTGACCGATATGCACCCCATCTGCCTCAACTGCGAGGGCAATATCGACACGGTCATTAATCAGTAATGGCACATTATAGTGGTGGCAAATCGCTTTGATACGCAGCGCGCGCTCATAGAATTCTTTGCTAGCAATCGCTTTTTCTCGAAGCTGCACCAATGTCACGCCGCCCAATATCGCTTGTTCAACGGCTTGTTCAAGCGTCTGCTGTTGCAGGCAATTGCGATCTGTGACCAAATACAGCCGATAATCAGCACGGTTAAGCATCATGTTTGACTTCCCATATCATATTGACATGCTCAATGCCATCTTCAAGGTAACAGTCACCTTGTATACAAAAGCCGAGCGCTTGATAAAAGTGTATCAGATAAGTTTGAGCGGCGATAAAAATCGGCTGGCTAGGGTAGTATTGCTGGCAAATTTCAATGGCTTTTTGCATCAAATCACGCCCATAATGGTGACCGCGAAAATCGCCAACCGTTAACACGCGACCAATCGCGACATAACCCAAATAATGATAATCAGGTGGGATAATCCGCGCATAACACGCCAGATTATTATCGATAAAACCCTGTAAATGCCAACACACCAAGTCGGTGTCATCAATGTCTGGATAGGCACAATGTTGCTCTACAACAAACACATCGCAGCGCGCCTTAAAAATGCCATATAAGGCTTGTGATGATAACTGTGGCAGTAGATTGAGTTGAAACGTTAGCATACGAATAAATTGAACATCAGCACTATTTTAGGCTGGCTTGGCTGTCGATATTATGCCATTTGACCATCTTTTTACCCAATAACGGTAAGCAAAACGAAGGCAATTGGTACGCGCCAATCAGCGGTAAAAACATCGCACCCATAAACGGCGTGGTGATGGTATAAGCCAATAACACATTGCGACCACCGCACGCCAGCGCAGAGATAATGGCGTTTTCATAGCCAAAGCGGCGGTATAAAAAATAAGCAGAAAAGTAAAATACTAACGACAAGACGGTGCCCAAACCAAATAAGCTTAACGCCTGCATGGGATTGGTGTCAAAGGTATGTCTAAAGCCCGACATCAATCCAAGCGGGAACATCATCAGTAAAATAATGTTAAACTTGGCAATTTTTGGATAATAAGTATTGAGCTTATCATGGGGAATATATCGGCGTGCCGCGACCGCCAAAATCATGGGGGCGATAATGTAAATCAATAACCGCTTAATATACAGAACAAAGTCTAAATGAGCGTCCTTGCTGCCAAGTAACCACAATATCACCAGTAAGCTAACAGGCATGACCAACGTGGCTGTAATGGTCTTTGCCATGGCTAGCAGTGCATCAAAACCCACTGCATTCACAATAGCGCCCGTGCCAAATAGCGGCGCGGTGGCTGACAGACCCGCGATAGCCAACAACAAATCACCACGGACACCCAGTAAATAAGCAATCAAGGTCATGGCTAAGCTCATCAGCGCACTTTGGAATATAGCAAAACCCCAAACATATTGGGTGGTCATTCGTCTAATTAGCTGGGTTTGGTCAATGCCCAACAAGGTAAAAAACATCAAGAAAAATAAAATCTGCGGCAGAAGCCCAAGCACAAAATGCGACACATCAGGAAATATAAATCCAATCACACCAAACAACGGCATAAAAATCGTACTGTGACGGGCAATAAATCCAATCATGATAAATCCTTGGCGATTTTAATGATAAACAAACAAATGATAAATAAATAATTGAGTGAGCATACTACTCATTATTGATTGATAAATGCAAATGGTTTTACTGCTAATTGTCATTTCATCATTAAATTAATCACAGTGCCATACATCTCGTTTTTGACGCCGATAGCTTTTATTTCGCATAATGTATATTATGTTAAATAAAATAATTCAAACTAAACGCTAACTGCTACTCAAACCTCACTGTATCTGCTAACGGTCTTTTACAGCTTGCAATGCGTTATCAAGATTTTGATTCACCGTCTTTTCTATCAGCGGCAAAAAACTTTTGAATAAAAACCCAAGCGTTGCTTGCATATCAAATAATTTATCATTCACTGTTAACGTACCTGTCACACCGGCACGAGAAAAGTTGACGCGTATTTGATCATCACTGCGCACTACATCGCAATGCATTTTATAGTCTTTTTCTGCTGAGACAATCCAGTCTTCGGTTATCTCAAAGGCTTGCGCTTTACTGATGCCATGCTCACGATGAATCACAAAATTACTCATACTTTTCTACTTTTTTTCTACGCTGTCTTGGGTTTTTAGCTATTTATTGTTAGTGGTCTGCGTTAGCTTAATTTAGGTTAGCCCTTCAAAACACGTGCGGGTCACGATAGCGATAATCTCATCATCGTCATACAACTGCGACGAACGTAAAAACCCCAGTACAGGGTCACAAGCTCTGGCATACAAGGTGTATAAAATTGCCAGTCCTGGTATGTTGCTTTGCAACTTGCCCTCTGCTTGCGCTTGCTCAATCCATTCACCGATGCTATCTGACAACATGACCAAGTTGTTGGTGTAATCGTCATTGGCGATTAGCAGCTCGCGCAGCTGGGAGTTTTCACTCGGCAGATTCGGCATTTTTTGCGCCAGTTTTAGTCGCATCGCCCACTGTGTCAGCGCCTTGAGCTTATCGATGGCTGTTTGGTCGGTTGCGTTTAGCTGATTGATGACCTCAAGCGCTTTGTGCATGATATCAACCAGCGCTGCCATGCCTAGCGCTTCTTTACTGGGAAAATGTCGATACAATGACGCCTTGGCAATGCCCACTGTATCGGCAATCTCATCGACGGTCATCGCGTCATAGCCTTTGGTGGCTAACAAATGGTTGACCGTTTCAATAATCAGCGACTCACGCTCTAGCATCATTCGCTGTTTAAACGTTAACTTTTTCATCACAAGTTTCTAATGTTCTTCAGGTTTCTAATATTTATGAGGTTAAAAATTAGCTAATATTATACTACAAATGTTTTTATGATACTCATTATTTTATTATATACCAATAATTATATTTTTATACTAAATAGTATAAAAACTATTGCCAACCATCCGCTACTCTTTTATAGTATTCGGTAAGTCGTTTTCAAAATTTTGTATTGAGTTGTTATATTGAGTCGCTATGATGCCCAGCCCCCATTCCTCAAAGCCATTATCCATCGTCATTACAGGTGCAACCTCAGGCATCGGTCTACAGTTGGCGATGGATTATCTAAGCCAAGGGCATGATGTTTATACGGTGGGGCGAAACAGCGATGTTTTGCACACGTTGGCAACGATGGGTGCAAAAACGATTCAGCTCGACTTAACCGAATATGATGCCGTGATGCAAGCTTTTAACGACATTAAAACGTTGGATTTATTCATTGCGGCGGCGGGTATTTGCGAATACATCGACATGCCAAACTTTGATTCGCGGTCTATCATGAGGGTGATGAACGCAAATTACGGCTCGTTAGTGCATGCCATCGAAGCGCTCCTACCCGCCCTCAAGGCAACTAAAGGTAAAATTGTCACCGTCGGCTCAGCTTCTGCTTTAGTGTCCTTTGTGCGTGCAGAGGGGTATGGTAGCTCAAAAGCGGCAATCCATTATCTTAGCAAAACCTTGCAAATGAGCCTGCAACCTTATGGGGTCAAAGTGGCTTTGGTAGTGCCGGGCTTTGTCAAAACACCGATGACGCTGCACAACGACTTTCCAATGCCTTTTTTGCAAACCGTACAGCAAGCTAGCCAAGCCATCCAACAAGGGATTGCCCATGATGATAATGTCATTGAATTTCCACAGACATTGGTACAGCCCCTCAAGCTATTGGCGAAGTTACCTGATGCAGTATGGCATTTTGTGGGCTCAAAACTTTCTCATACGACTTAATTATTTGACTTGGCTTTAAAGGCATATCCGCACATGGCAGTGTTTACAAAAAAATCCCCGCACTCTACTCACACAGCACTCAAGCCTGTAGTGGCCAAACCTACTAAACCAAAGATTGCCATTATTGGCAGTGGTGTATCAGGGCTAACTTGTGCGTATTATCTCAAAGACAGTCATGCAGTGACGATGTTTGAAAGCAATGATTATCTAGGCGGGCATGTCAATACGCTGGATGTCACTGTTACCGAGCGTTCAGCTTTTAAAAATCCGTTTAGATCATCAACGGAAAAAGTCGCCATCGATACAGGGTTTATTGTATTTAATGAGCGTACTTACCCCAATTTTATTCGCCTGCTTGATGAACTCAATGTGCCGTTTCAAAAAGCTGAGATGAGTTTTTCGGTTAAAAATACTTATATTGATTTTGAATACAATGGTCACACGTTAAACAGTCTGTTTTCTCAGCGCCGCCATGTGCTAAGCCCCAGATTTTGGCAATTTGTTCAGCAGATTTTACGCTTTAATCGCGAGACCAAATCACTATTAGCAAATTTTCGCCAAGCCGATAAAATGCAGCAAGCAGCTTTAAGCCAGCAAACACTCGGGGATTATTTAGACAGTCATGACTATGGCGAGTTGTTTAAAACCAACTACTTGGTGCCGATGGTATCTGCGATATGGTCGATGGGAATGGATGACGCCAAGCGTTTTCCCCTACTCTTTTTTGCCCAGTTTTTTGATAATCATGGGCTGTTAGATATGGTCAATCGCCCGCAGTGGTTTACCTTGGTGGGCGGCTCGAAGCAATACGTCAATGCCTTAATCACTCGGCTCGCTGCAGCAGGTACAACCCTGTATATCAATACCCCAGTGCAATCAGTCACGCGTGGCAAGGATGGCGTTAGCATTGAATTTATTCATCAAGGTAAGCGTCAAGCCCAAGTGTTTGATGACGTTGTATTTGCTTGCCATGCCGATGTGGCAAGACATCTACTAGCTGATATCACTGAGACAGAATCGGCTATTTTAGGGTCTTTTGAGTATACAGATAACGAAGCGGTTTTGCATACTGACACCCAAGTTCTACCCAAAAAACCGCTGGCTTGGGCAAGTTGGAATTACGCGATTGATAAACCCTCCGCGCGCGTGGCTGACCAAAAACCTATATTGACGTATCACATGAATATCCTTGAGCGATTGACGGCAAAACATAACTATTTGGTGACGCTTAACACACCGATTAATGAGGCACATGTCATCAAACGTGTGGATTATCGCCACCCTGTATATGACAACAAAATGACCGATGCCCAAAAACGCTGGCATGAAATTTCAGCGAAGCGGCATACCCATTTTTGTGGTGCTTATTGGTTTAATGGGTTTCATGAAGATGGAGTAAAAAGTGGTTTGCGGGTATGCCAAAGTTTGGGGTTGGATATCGACATTTTGGTTACTGCCAATACCACAGCTGCCACAACCGCTGCACAAATCAAACGGCTGTCTAAGCCCAGCAAACCGTCAGCAAAATTTACTGTATCAAAGTTACCGAGCCACGCTGACAAAAAACTCTTGGTGCTGCAACGACGGCAAGTAACCGCCACGACCAACCATGCGTTTTGCCAAAACCTAGCGCATGATGGTTTATGCAAAACCCCTCAAAGGTAAATCATCATGACATTTGCCCATCAAATCCTGCAAGGTGTGACTTGGCATGCCAGACAAATCCCTACCCGTCATGTATTTCATTACCCCTATCGGTTTTGGGCAGTTAATTTAACCCAGCTAGCGGACAATCCATTACCTAAGGTCAATATGGTCGCTAGTCATGTGCCAACATGGTTGCCCCAATGGCTGAAAAAATCGCTGCAACAATCATTGAAGATCCCTCTGCTATCACAACACCATTGGGCGCTTTATCAATTCCATCAAGCAGATTATTTTGCTATCAATCGGTTAGACCCCTCTTTGGACAACCGTCTAACCGCATCAGTAGGACAACCTACGCCATCGGCTAGTTTATTGGTCAAAGCCCAACAAACTTGGCAGCAATTGACTGGCAGTCAGCCGACTGGCGAGGTGGTGGCTTTGGTCGTGTTGCGAAATATGGGTTGGTATTTTAGCCCGGTTAATTTTTATATTGGCTTTGATGAGAACCATCAGCCAAGCCATTTTTTGGCAGAGGTCTCTAACACCCCTTGGAACAAACGCCATTATTATGGTTTTTTACTCACAGGTGAAAAGACCTTGTACCAACATGACAAAGGTTTTCATGTATCGCCTTTTAATCCCATCAATCAGCAATATCATTGGCGTGTTGAGATTGACCCTAAACGCTATGCATCGGCAAATGACAATCCCGAGCAAAATGGCTTTGATGTTGTGATTGATATTGGGCTGACAGATAGCCGCGGTAAAGTGTTTAATGCAGGCGTGAGTCTTAAAGGCGTTCAATTAGATGAGGCTTCGGTGATAACGGCAATTAAGCGCCGACCCTGGATGAGTGCCACATCACTACTGCGAATTTACTGGCAGGCTTTTAAATTATACGTGCTAAAACGTGTACCTTATCAAGCTTATAACCAACGTTTACCCTAATAATTTACTGAAATTTTTTATGGGAACTGACTATGACACCGTCTTCTTTAGAGGCTAAAAACACTGCAACCTCTCACTCGTTAAATCACCCATCAAATGGTAAGGAGACCTTGGTGAAACGCCGTCAATCCGATTTAGCCAAGCGGCGCTCGTTTACCGATTTCCTACCCTATCCAATTGTTGATCATCTGCTCACGCCCGTTCAACAAAGTGCGGCAAAAGCAGCGCGGCAAATAATATTTTTATTGCTATCAAAGCTCAAACAGGGTCATCTAACCGTGATTGAAACTTTTCATCAGTCTGACAATGTAGCGACTAAGATAGCGAGTACCGATACACAACGAACGCTAGGGGAACAAATTGGCAATCATCCTTTGACAGTGACACTCACCATCCATTCACCGCAAGTGTATCAACACCTATTAACAGGCGGTTCGATTGCTTTTGCTGATGATTATATTGATGGTTTGTGGCAAGCCGATGATTTAACAGCATTTTTACGCTTGATTGCACGCAATTTGACCCTCATCAATACCATCGAAGCCAAATTTGCCAATGTGACCAAACGCTGGGAACACCGCCAACACCGCAATCGGCATAATGATAAAAACAACGCCAAATCCAATATTTTAGCCCATTATGATATTGGCAATGCGATGTATGCATTATTTTTGGATGAGCGCATGATGTATTCATCGGCAATTTATCCGACACCCTTATCAAGCTTGTCGGCAGCACAAACCCACAAGTTGGCAAAAATTTGTGAATTAGCTGAGTTAACAGCTGACGACCATGTCATTGAAATCGGCACGGGCTGGGGTGGATTTGCTATTTATGCCGCGACCCAATATGGCTGCCGTGTCACCACCACAACTATCTCAGACGCGCAGTATGAAGAAGCAAAACGGCGAATTGCAGCTGCCAATCTAACCGACAAAATCACCCTGCTAAAACAAGACTATCGTGAGCTTACCGGCAAGTATGACAAGCTGGTCAGTATTGAGATGATTGAAGCGGTCGGTCATGAATATCTGCCAGATTTTTTTGCCCAGTGTAATCGACTGCTCAAAGATAATGGGCTGATGGTATTACAAGCGATTACCTTCAATGACCGAGGTTATCAAAAATATTTGCATGGTGTGGATTTTATCCAAACCCATGTTTTCCCAGGCGGGTGTTTATTGTCTAACAGTGAAATTCTCAGCCAAGCGCGTGACCATACCGATATGCAAGTAATGTCATTGGTTGATTATGGCTATGACTATGCCCGTACCTTGATTGATTGGCGCTATAATTTTATGCAGGCGCTACCGCAGCTCAAGGCACTCGGATATGACGATGCGTTTATACGTTTATGGCATTTTTATTTTGCGTACTGTGAAGCCGGATTTTTGGAAAAAACCATTGGCGTGGTGCAAGTACGCCTTGAAAAAGCCCATTACCGTTAACCCAATTTGCGCGGCCAAAGGTTCATGACAATTAATAACAGGACACAAGGATTTAGCAATGGCACCATTAAACTATCTGTGGGTATATCTGATCGCCGTCATGGTATTTTTGGGTATTGATGCCGTATGGCTTAAAACCATGACCCAACGCTTTTATGCACCGCGCATTGGACATCTACTCAGTGAATCACCCAATATGACGGCAGCAGGCGTGTTTTATCTATTTTATGTTTTTGCGCTTTGCGTGGTGGTCATCTACCCGCAGTTAAAAGCTCACGCGTCATTGGCGGTATTGGCAGGATATGGGGTGGTCATTGGGCTGATGGCATATGGGACTTATGATTTTACAAGCTTAGCATTACTTAAAGGTTATGATAAAACTGCGGCACTGGTTGATTTTATTTGGGGCGGCTTGGTTACAGGATTAACTTGCGTGATTGTGGGCGTCATCTACAAAAACTGGTTGATGGATTAGCCTTAAGCTAGGTACACGGCTACAACCCTAATACAAGGTTAAGGCACAATTTTAAGGCGGCTTTAAGGCAGAATTTCTTTACCATCCCAAGCCCAAATTTTGCCCGAGTCTTTAGGCGTGAGCTGATGCAAAACCTTAAGTAAACTTTGCGCTGAGAACGCTGCGGTAAATAATTTACCTTCTGCCACATTTTTTTGAAATGGTTTGGATAACTCACTGTCTACCGTGCCGGGGTGCAAAGCAACGATAATCGCGTTGGGGTTTTTTCGTTGCAGTTCGATGCTTAAATTTTTAATGCCCATATGTAAACTTGCTTTTGCCATCCGATAGCCATACCACCCGCCCAAGCGATTATCCGAAATGCTCCCTACCCGTGCCGACAATACGGCAAATAGCGACTGGGAGGATTTGTTTAAGGCGGGCAAGGCGTATTTGGCAATCATCATCGGTAATACCGCATTGATGTGGAAATATTGATGCAGCTGATCGGCTGTGATATCACGCAGCGATTTTTCAGGCGCGATGGATTGAGCCTCGATTTTAGAGTCATGTAATAACCCAATCGTCACAATAACACTGTCCAACGCTTGGGTGCTACTTATCGCTTTGATAAGCGCGGCGATAGCCAGTTCATCATCAAAATCAAGCTGATGAGAGACAATATGGGGTTGGCTAAATGCAATGGGTTTTCTAGCAATGGCATAAATGGTGGCATTTGGATAGGCGATAGCCAAACAATCACAAAATGCCTTTCCAATCGCGCCAGAAGCACCAAATATGGCAATCCGCTTCATAGTTTTACCCGCTCTATAACGATTTTTGAAAGTTAAAAAAAATAGCGATGACTCATATCACCGCTATGCCATCAGACCAATAAATTGTTGGCTACTATAGCTAAAGATAATTATGCTTAAAGACAACAATTTATGGCCAATAACTTTATCTATGATAACTTATCTTTTTGGCAATATGACACGGTCAATCACATGTACCACACCATTGCTGGCTTTGATATCTGTGGTGACAATGTTGGCAACACGGCCATTGGCATCTTGTAATTTACCATTTGAAGTCACCATGATGTTTTGACCTTGTAAGGTTTTAACCATACCTGGCTTGATATCTTTTGCCATCACCGTGGCTGGCAGCACATGATAAGTTAACACAGATTGCAATAACGGTTTGTTTGCAAACAATTGCGCTTTGTTCATACCGAGCTCAGCAAGTAGATTAGCAAAGGCAGCGTTGGTCGGCGCAAATACGGTAATGTTTTTAGTGGTCGCGACAGTGTCGGCTAGACCTGCGGCTACCACCGCTTCAACTAATATTGAGAAATCTGGATTTGATTTTGCTACCTCAACAATGTTAGCCGCGTGCATCGGTGCATGAGCGGTATGAGTTGGCGTCGTTGCACAACCGGCTAATAACGTGGTAGAAATCGCCGCTGCTAAGAAGGCTTGTTTTAACATATTTATTTTCCTTATTTAATTATGCTTATTTAATTATGATTGTTGGATAAAATACAGCTTAGCTTTTTAAGCTAAATTAACTTTAACTGATAATATTAGAATTTTCAATATATTTTTATACTAAAAAGTATAAAAAATACTATTTATTTTAATATATACTATTGGGTAAAATTCATTAACAACAAAAGCGACAATTACTGCATAAATGTCACAGTAACTAGATTATTTTCCGCTACAATTTATTTCTTTACTTTGGGCAACGCATAAGGGCAAAATTATGTACGTTAATTCAAGTACGCAATCACCGACTGTAGCAGTTATTGGCGGTGGTTCAGCAGGTTCTACGATTGCTATACGGCTAGCGATGGCGGGCATCCATGTGCATTTGATTGAAAAAAATGCCAGCCTTATCAACGCCCCGCCTATGTGTCATCTGCATGCAGGTGGCAATTTGTACCGCGAAATCAGTGATGAAGATTGCCGCATGTTGATGCGCCAATGTATTGATATTGCCAAATTATATCCAGAAAGTATTGATGTGCGCCCTACCCTCATCACGGTGCCAAAACGCGATAACAATACCGCCACTGACTTACTGCCACGTCTTGATATGTTAACGGCTTACTATCAGTCATTGGTTGATACTGACCCTAGCAACCAAGTGTTGGGCAAAGTTCAAGATTATTACCGAGTATATGACAAGCAGCAAATTCAACAGCTAATTCAATTAGCAGCTAAAGACATTCCGAGCACCACGGATGAGTGGGTCGTCGCGGCTCTTAAAGTGATAGATTTGGAAAAACTGCAATACCCCATCATTGCGGTGCAAGAATTTGGCTGGAATATTTTTAGGCTCTCTGCCAGTGCTTTTTTACAATTGCAGCACTTAGAACGCGCTCAAGTCCATCTAAATGCCCAAGTTGATGATTTAAAACGTCATAAGGATGGCTGGCAAGTGTCTTTTACCGATGAAAATGGTGAGCTTCAGCGTATCTATGCGGATTTTGTGGTCAATGCTTGCGGGTTTAGAACCGGTATTATTGATGATAAAGCAGGCGTGCATATCAAGCGCATGGTTGAATTTAAAGCTTCTTATATTAGTGAATGGCGTGATTATAAAGGGCGTTTGCCTGAGATTATTTTTCATGGTGAGCGTGGCACGCCCAATGGCATGGCGCAGTTTACCCCTTATCCTGATGGGTTTTTTCAGCTACATGGCATGACTGAAAACATCACTTTATTTAATGATGGGTTGACAAAAGCCACACAAGAAAGCAGCCAACCGCCCATTAATCCACAATACCTAAGTTATATTGAAAACGGCTGGGAACCAAACGCCCTAAAACAGCGCACCCAAAACGCCATAGATTATGTCAGTGAATTTGTGCCAAGTTTTCGAACTGCACAAGCGGGAGATAATGCGTTATATGGTGGGCAGCAAGTACCGAGTGATGATATTACTGTGCGTGTCGCAGATTTGCAGGTGTTTGCCAAGCTGCGTTATGCGGTGGCAGAGAATGTGAAAGCCAATTCTACCCTAGATGTGGCGGATAAAGTCATGGATGCGCTAGTTGATGCCAATTTAATAGAAAAATCTGCTTGCAAACGTCCCAACTGGCACAAAATTGATGTCAATGAAGTCAATATAGTCGCACGCGATATTGCCAAAGCCCGACATTACCCGTTACCGATGGCAAAAGTAAATCAACGGTTACTGGTTTGATGGATTGCTTGATTATTTGATTGCTTGGGTGATAAAAAAGGTAGAAAAAATTCTACCTTTTTTACTTTCTTTTTTACTTTATCGTGATTAAGTAACAGTCTAAGCAAATAACCCTTGGGCATATTGGTCGCGGATGACTTTTTTATCAATTTTACCCACGCTGGTTTTTGGCAATTCCGTGATAAATTTCACATCCTGAGGAATACCGTATTTTGGCAAATGACCGCGCTCATACGCTTGTTGCGCAATCGCGATGATGTCCTCGGCTTTGGTGTCTTGATGATCGGGTTTGAGCACAATCAATGCCATCGGTCGCTCACCCCAGCGCGCATCAGGAATGGCAATCACAGCAATGTCGGCAACGCTTGGGTGTAATGACATGATGGTTTCTACTTCAAGTGAAGAGATCCATTCGCCGCCCGATTTGATGACATCTTTTAGCCGGTCGGTGATTTTGACATTGCCTTTTGCGTCCATCCAACCGATGTCTTGGGTGTGTAGATAACCGCCCTCCCACAGCTCGTTGCCTGCGTCCTGATTTTTGTAGTAACTCTGCGTCAGCCAAGGTGAACGCACCACGATTTCGCCTGTAGATGTGCCATCGTTTGGCATACGTTTGCCATTGTGCCAGATTTGCAAATCGACCAATGGCACCGGCGAGCCAGACAAGCAGCGATGCTCAATTTGTTGTTCTTCGCTCATGTGTTGGAATGTTTCATCAAAGTTGACAATGCTGATAATAGGACAAGTCTCTGACATGCCATAGCCCGTACAAACTTCGATGCCGCTGGCTACCGCCATTTTGGCAAGCCCTTGATTAAGTTTAGAGCCACCGATGACCATTTTTAAGCCGTTGAATTTTTCTTGGCGGCTGTTGATTTCACCCAGTAGCATTTGCAAAATCGTTGGTACGCCATGGGTGGTGGTGACATTGTGTTTTTTTACCAAGTCAACCATGGTGGAAGGCACATAGCGACCCGGATAGATTTGCTCCAGCCCTAGCATGGTTGCGACAAAAGGAAACCCCCAAGCATGGACATGGAACATAGGCGTCATTGGCATATAGACATCTGAGTAGCGCAGCCCTTGACCTTCGATATTAAGTGCATTGGCAACGGCAACTACGAGACTATGCATGACGATTTGACGATGGCTAAAAAATACGCCTTTGGGATTGCCGGTTGTACCGCTGGTATAGAAAGTTGTGGCAATGGTGTTTTCATCAAAATCTTCAAACTCGTACTCATCGCTGGCTTGTGCTAGCATGGCCTCATATTCGCCTTGGGCGTATGGGGGCATTGGCATGTTGTTATCATCCAACCAAATCACATGCTCGACCGATGGCGCATCTTGGGTGTGGCTTTTGATCATCGGTGAAAATTCTGAATTTAACAGTAGCGCTTTTGGTTTGGCATGATTGATGGTATATAGCACTTTGTCTTCTGACAAACGCACATTGACGGTTTGCAAGATATAGCCACACATCGGGATGGCAAAATAACACTCCAAATAACGGTGTGTATCCCAATCCATGACCGCAACCACATCGCCTTTTTGTAGGTTTAAGCCTTTTAATACATTGGCTAAGCGATTGACACGTTTGAAAAACTCATGATAGGTGTAACTGGTTTTGTCGGCATAATGGATTTTTTTGTCGCCAGAGACCACTTTGGCGCGAGACAATAAATTTTTGATAAGCAAGGGAAAACCATAAGCTTGGTCGGCTTGTAGGTAGTTTTCGTGTTGATTTAAAATAGCTGTCATAGAACATTCCTTTGTTGTGGTTAACCAACGAGTCAATTAAATATTGCTCGTCTAACTTTCCTGTGAGTACTTCCTTGTGAGTATTGACTATATACGAGCGTTATAACCAATACAACAAAAAATATGAAACTTTCCAGTTCAATATGTTTCATATTTTTACGCTTTTTTTACACTTTGGTGAAAAAAATTTTATTATAGGGTTTTGATAGACTGCCTTTGCTATAATGCGCGTTACATATCCCCACTGAACGAAAAAATATGACCCAACACTTTTGTTTGCCTAGCGATATCAGCCCCGAACAATTTTTGAGCGAGTATTGGCAAAAAAAACCACTGCTAATCAAACAGGGCTTGCCGCAATTGGTTGGTATGTTTGAGCCAGACGATATCATCGGGCTTGCGCAAGATGAGGACGCCACTGCCCGACTCATCAGCGAAAATAACCAGCAATGGTCACTTAAAACCGGCCCTCTTACCGCCAAAGATTTTCAGAAACTGCCAAAACATTGGACGGTGCTGGTGCAAAATATGGAACAATGGTCGCCAGCGCTTGGCAATCTATGGCATGCGTTTGATTTTATTCCGCAGTGGCAACGTGATGATATCATGGTGTCGTATGCCCCCTCAGGTGGCAGCGTTGGCAAGCATTATGACAATTATGATGTCTTTTTGGCACAAGGGTACGGCAGACGCCATTGGCAATTAGGCAAATATTGCGACCAAACCACCCAATTTGAAGCAGGTCAACCGATTCGTTTGATGAATGAGATGGGCGAGCTGATATTCGATGAGGTGCTTGAGCCAGGCGATGTGCTGTATGTCCCGACCAATCTTTCCCATTACGGGGTGGCCGCTGAGGATTGTTTGACTTTTTCCTTTGGTTTTAGGCGACCTACCCCATTACAACTGCTCGATAGTTTGGCGGATGTCGCTACCCATTTTGATGATTTAGCCATTCCCCTCAAAATCAACCAACCAATGGCAGTTGCAGGCGAGCTGTCGATAGCCAGCGTTCAAGATATCAAAGCGCAGCTTATTGCGCTGCTAAACTCTGAACTTGGCGATGAAATAATCACTCAAGCGATTAGCGAAACGGTAAGCAAGCGTCAATATGAGCTGATGCTCTCTGATGAGTATGCCGATATTGATGAGCTACAAAGCGCCTTGGCAGCGGGTGCGGTCATCATGCAAGACATGTCTAGCCGTATTATCTTTACCCGAAACCAGGCGGATTCAAAAACTCAAGCAAAAATTTATGTCAATGGCTGTGCTATTGACTCGGAAGATATGCCCGCTAACGCGCAATCACTCCTCATTCGGCTCGCCAATGGCGAATCCGTCGATGAGCAAATTTTGCAAGCAGCCCATGTTAAAACTGATATAATTTGTGATTGGATAGAAAATGGCTGGGTAGTGCTTGATTACCCTGAAGACATCATTGGATAACGAAAAAATATTATGAGCTATTATTTTGGGTTTACCCCTTCCGCAGAATTGAGCGCTACCATTGATGAGGCGTATGAGCTGATTGCTAGCAAAAGTAGCGAACGTTATGACGTTTATCGCGATAAAATCACCCACTTGACCAGTAAAGAGCTGATGGATGCGCTACTGATTAAATTAATCGAATCGCTACCGGATGATTCAGAACGAAAAGCGCATTTGATTAAAACCGCAGAAACCATTGAAGCGACTAGCGATAAACTGATTAACACACTATTAAGCCCTACAAAAAATGAAGATGTGTTACCTAGCTTTGATTTTTTTGACCAAAAAGTGTTAAAAAACACCCAATCCGGTGAACGTCGTATCTCAGTGCCACTGAGTGATGAGCTAGCAAAGAACTTACTGGCTACCATAGAAAACGTCCAAGCAGGTAAAGGGCTTGAAGAGCAGCAAAATTTAATTCGGTTATTTAGCGAGCTAACCAAAGCCTGTTTGCAGCATTTTTTGGTCGATTTCACCAAAACGCTCAATTTAAATATGCTCAAACGCGCGGCAATTCCAGTGACCGACGGCATCATCGTCAAAGTAATTGACATTGCCCTACGCCGTTTAATCCCACAAATGCCGCAAGAATCGCTTGAGCGTTTTACCAAACATTACCAAGCGTTAATATTTAACAATTAGGTATTGCTAACCGTTATTATTCAATTGGATAAAACTGCGTTACAATAGCCCACTTATTTTTTTAAATTAATAGGTCCACCATGAATCAACTTAGCAATCAGCAAATCGAAGAAGCGCTACGCAATTCTGAATGTCTCATCAGTAGCTTTGAAGTGAGTAGTGCTTACGAGCGTTTGGCAGCCAGTGTCAACCTGCATTATGCAGGTCAAAATCCCATTGTGATGGTGGTGATGAATGGCGGGTTGATTCCAGCAGGTCAACTGCTTACCCAGTTTACCTTCTACCATCGTATGTACTATATACATGCTACCCGCTATCGCAACAACCAAGGCACCAATGAACTTGAATGGAAATTCAAACCTGAAATTGATTTGGCAGGTGAAGATATTTTATTGATTGATGATATTTTTGATGAAGGCATTACCCTAAAAGCGGTGGTGGACGAGCTGGCAAAAGAAAATCCAAAATCTATCCGCACTTGTGTGCTACTCAATAAACTGCATGACCGAAAAGTACAAGAGTTTAAAGTCGATTTTGTGGGTCTCGATGTTGCGGATCGCTATGTGTATGGCTGTGGTATGGACTATCACGGGTATCTACGCCATATGCCAGGGATTTATGCGTTAAAAAATGTGTAAAACTACTTGTCATAAATAAAAAGGTATCGCTAGATACCTTTTTTTATGGCATATTTTTTAGAATATATCTTTTTATGATGTCTATTTTTGTGACTATCTTTTATGGCATGTTGTTGAGATGATCAAATTGTAGCTGTAAGCCAGTTTGTCGAACGGCTTTTTGCGTCACCGCTAACTCAAAATTCTCTTTAGCGCTATATATGGATAAGGCTGATTTACTGCGCGTCACCGCTGTATAAATCAGCGCTTGGCTTAGTAGCCTTGTATGCGCTTTATCAATACAAATGGCGACCGTATGAAATTCTGAGCCTTGTGACTTATGAATGGTCATCGCATACGCATAGTCGCAACTTTCACGGCTTAATCGCTGAATGGGTATCACTTTTTCTGCAAAACATGCGTATAACTGCCCTTGGTACAACAAACAAATCGCAATATCACCATTGAATAACCCCAACTGATAATCATTGTTTTGGATGATAATCGGTAAACCGTGATAAAAGTAAGCTTTGGTTCGAGTGATTTTAGAAAACTCGGTAAAAGCTAAGCTCATCTTTTGGTTGATTGATTGGGTGCCCAATTGTCCTTGATGACCTGCACACAGAATGCGGTAACTATCAAATATCTCAAATAACCCTTTTCGATTATTCGCTTCAAAAATATTGACGGGCTTGCTGTACCATTGCTGCATAAGCGCAAAAAATGGATGGTAAGGTTTCGCTAATTGGTTAAAAACAGCAGGCAAACTCGAAGACGCATCAATTGGGTAAAAAGGAATATTGGCTATTTGCTGCTTTGTTTGCTGTGTTTTATCAGCCAAGTCTGATGGATTTTCACTTTGAGACGGCTTAATTGCTTGCAAATCAATGGGTTGTAATAATTGCTGGATTAACTTTATTTTTTTAGGTGCAGGCAAATTTTGCTGAATAGCGAGAGCGAACTGACCGACAACTGAATTTGAATCAAAGCGTTTTGACTCGGTCAACTCAGTGATATAAGGCTGCAAAAGCGTCACCGCACACAAATCTGATAGAACCGACCCCGCGTCTACTGCCGCCAGCTGGTTTGCATCACCCAACAAAATCAGCCGACCCGTGGGTTTGATAGCATCAACCAACTGACTGGCAAGCTCAAGCCCTAGCATGGACGCTTCATCTACAATAATCAAATCATCGGGTAACGGATTTTTGGCGTGATAGCGTGGTGTGCCATCACTACCAATACCCAACAGTCGATGTAAGGTTTTTGCATTGTCCAAAGTGATTTCTTCATTTTGCAGGCTTTTTTGCAAGCTTATTCGTAATGACTCTTGCATACGCTGCGCTGCCTTCCCTGTAGGTGCAGTCAAGGTGATAGATAAAGGTGGTAAATTAGGGTCCTGTTTTCTTTTATGCTCGTGCTCCTTTTGCAGCGTGGTTACCAGCTTCGCCACGGTAAAAGTTTTGCCCGTGCCAGGTCCACCGATAATGATACTAAGTGCGTGTTGGCCTGATTTTTCGATGGCGAGTTGCTGCATCGCATTGGGCGCCAAACCGTTATCGATTTCCTGTGATGATGATATACCACTAAACGCCGCCACTTTTCTATGGGCAATTTTCATCAACTGTTTGGCTAACGATTGTTCTGCATACCATTGCCGATGTAGCCAAACAATGTAGCTAACTTGCGTTTCACCAACTCCATCAACTGCTTGGGCGAGCTTTTGAAGAATAATAGGTGTATTGGTATCATGGTTGTATAACTCATCATCCTTCGCCCCTATTACGCTTACCCAGTTATTGTCCGTCAACTCTGCAATGAGTGATTTTTCATCTTCATTGTTGACTGTCATTTCATAAACAGTATGACCTTCTGACAGTTGTTCATTGATTTGGTCAAAAATTTGCAAGATTTTTGGTTTTTCTTTTGGTTTTTCTTTTGTTTTTTTGCTATTTTTTTGATTATTTTTGCTTAGGCTATTTTTATTGGTGTCTATATTAGTTAGCTGTGATTTTTGCTGCTTGCGGTATTGAATAAAATTGGCTAATTGGGTTAATTTAGCGGTTTCTTCAAGTGCAGCGGTTGGCTCAGTCGTGTTTGTTTTCATGATAAATTCTTTATGCGTAATTGTTAAATTTTAATTGTCATTGGGATAGCCGAACATATCATCCAGTGCCAAGATAAAGTCACTATCAAACTGCTTGACTAGTTTCCCCCGGGTGTCATGTTTGGGTGACATACCGCGTAAAAAGGCATATTCGACCGCACCCAAATGGGTATTGATATCATAATTGGGTAGTCGTAACTTTAAATAGCGATGCAGCGCCACTTGGTAAATGCTCGCTTGCAACCAATAACTATGCGTGGTCATCGCGTCATATAATGCCGTTTGGTTGTAACTGTCGAAATCACTACCAAGATAATTGCTTTTATAATCGACGATAAAAAACTGTGTGCCGTGCTGATACACCAAGTCAATCTCCCCTTTGAGATACTGCCAAACCATGGTGTTGACTTCTTGGCTTTGCAATTGCAGTGGGATATCAAATTGGTGAAACAACGTGTTTAAGTCGCTAAATGACAAATGCTGATTTAAGCGTAGATTAAACCCTAATTCAGCAACTTTTTGGTTATATTTTATATTGACCAGCGGCACTGCCGAAGCCGCTAACGGCGTATGGATGATGTCATCTAGCCAATCCACCAACGCGACATAATCTGGCTGCAAATGGTCGATGTTGATATCATGCCAGTTGCCATACTGTCCTGCACTACTCTCTTTTGTAGAAAAATAATTGCTCGGCATTTGGTAGCGTCTTAACGTGCGATCCACCATGACGGACCAGCGTTTTAACTTGTCTGATCTGGCATCTTGCTGTGGCACCGCCAACTCAGGGGTTTCATTGTAATTATTGGCGATATCTTCTAAAACACTATGTAAAAAAGTTCCCGGGTTTGTGCCTTTTTCAAAGTTAAATCTAATGGAATTAACCTCGTTACTCGACTCCCCCGCTGGCCCGTTATTGGGGATAGGCAATAAATGGATTTGCGCCGCTGACAAAATATCATCATCTTGCCTATCTTCTGCATTAACCACTGTGTCAACGCTGGTATGGTCGATATAACGAGACAATGCGGTGAAACTGGTATTCGCCCATCCTTTAAAAGTGTCGATGGTGATGACTTTGATGATTTCATCGTAATCAATCTTAGCGACTGTCTTAGCGACTGTAGCGTTTTGCTCATTTTGCCTATTTGTTTTGGGTGTGAACTTTAGCTTTGAGTCATAGTATTTGCTTAGGCTATTTGAATTTATGATATTTGTCGTTTCAGTCAATGTTTCTTTGACAGCAAATTTTGCTAAATCGTCCATGAAAGGCGCCAAAGCAGAATTTTTCACCGCAGATTTTTTGGCGACGGTCACTAGATACACTTGTTCTTTTGCGCGGGTAAGGGCAACGTACAATAATCGCAATCGTTCCTCGTAGGCAGATTGGTCTTCAATGGCGACATAATTGATTGAATTGATTGGATTGTTATCGGCTATTTGGCTGGGTAACGCGGTCAATCGGCGGTTTAATAGCGGGTTATCATTGTTTTGCGTCAATTTTTGAGTGAATTGGGGCGCTGCTTGATGGGTGGCTTGTACACCATACAGATATAACGGCGCACCATAAAACTTGGCTTTACTCTCCCCGGTAAACCCAACCACAAATACTATCGGAAACTCCAAGCCTTTAGACGCGTGAACCGTCATCAGTTGCACGCCTTCATCAGATGGCAAGCGCTGCTGCGTTGACCAATCTTCTTTAGGCTGCTGTTGCACTTGGGCGCAGAACCACTCAAACAGTTGATGCTCGCCTACCTGTCCATTGAACTGGTCGCTGATAATATCTAACAACTGGCGCAGATCGATGAGCAATCGCTCGCCATTTGGATGTTTGGCGAGGCGCTGCCAAAAATTGAGTGTGATTTGGCTGGGTAAAGTAAGCGGCTGATTGAGCAGCCACTCTATAGCCACCAAAAAACTGTGTTTTTGCCACAATTCGCTGGCGGTCAATACCAACTGCTGAATCTCAGCCAGACTGGTGTGTATTGCCGCTTGATGAGGATGAGGATGAGCTTGTCCTTGCGCCGCTTGGGTGTTAGTTTGATTAAGCGCATCATACAACTGGTTGATTTGTTCAAGGGTCAGCTGAAAAAAACTAGACAACATCAAGGATTTTAATTTTGATTCGCTAAATGGCGTCAACAGCACGCTTTGCAAGGTCATTAAATCTATACTCATGCTATCGCCAAAGACACTTTGACTACCGCCTCTGACCGTCGCAATCCCATGATGATGCAAGCGTTTCTCGATGGTATGAAGCTCACTGTTTTTGACTGCCAACACACAAATATCGCTCAGCGTCAAGCCACGAGTTTGGTAGCTTAATGGTTTGCCATCATCAAATAACTCAAAAATCTGCGCGGCAATCGCATCGGCATAATCCACCGTTCTTTCATCACTTGATGAGATGATGTCATTCGAGGAATTAGTATCATTTGATGTGACGTCATTCTCTCCTACTGCTATCACTTGCTGACTATAGGGCGCTTTATATTCGATAGCAATATGATTGAACGCAGGTAAGCTGACAGCTTCATTTTCCGCCGCATTACCGACAACCAGCTCTGCGGTTTGGCGTGTAGCAGAGATTTTGCGATAATAAATTTCATGCCCCATAAAATACGGCTGTTGGTTAACATTAGGCAGCTGGTCAGATTGATTTGGGTCAATATCCTGCTCGCCAACGCCATACCAGTGATTGAGGCTATCAATCAGTGCGGCTGATGAGCGATGGTTTTGGTTCAGTGACTTGGGTTGTTCTGGAAATAATTTTTTTAGCGTGGTGTAGTTTTGGACGTCCCCGCCACGAAATCCATAAATTGCCTGTTTGGGATCGCCTACCAACAGCAAAAACTGCGATGGGGTGTGATATTTTTTTCCATTTGATTTTTCTGCTTTATCTGCTGTCTCTGGCTCAAAGTCTTGTAAATAAACCCTTTGAATCAGTAACGCTTGTTCGGTGTTGATATCCTGCGATTCATCAATTAAGGCGATGGGATACTGATGGCGAATATAACGCGCTAACGACTGACCTTTTTTGCCCGATAACGCATCGTTTAACCGCGCCAATTGTAAGGCAAAGGTAGTTAGCCGCTGTGATTCTAGTCGTTTTGGTAGGTGGGTACGCACATAACGGCTGATAAACTGGGTAAAGTAAAAATTTACTTGTTTAAAGTAGTCTTGCAAGGCTTGCGTTTGTTGGATAAGCTGCCAAATGTTGTCCACGATATCAAAGGATTTGAATGTGGCGCTTTGCTGTTCTTTTTTGCCATTAAAGCCTTTATTATTGACGTATAAATCTTCAATGCCTTCTAGCACCTTCACTACATTGCCAACTTTGTACATAGCAAAAACATTGGTAATGTCATCCGTGCTGAGTAAATTTTGCAGATTTTTAATTTCGTTAAAGTGTTTATGAAGTTTATTGCCAGCACTAAACCCTTGGGCTTTGCGAAAGTCACTATCAAAATAGGCCTCAAACTCACTATCATTATCATCTGCAATCGACTGCATCAGTGCTTTGATGGCCGTGGTATCAAACGTTGTCAATGTTACCGTATCAATGTCAGCGGTATAAAAATTCAGCGCGCGATTGACCGCCTCGTAGTAGTCATCAACCGGTAAAAACACGTTATTGTCAAACATCATCGGATACAATTCAGGCATATTGGCATTGACCTGCGCCATAAATGCCCTAATTTGGTCGTGAATCATACCCTTGATGATGCCGCTGACATCATTACTAATTTGCACCTCTGCAGAAAACCCCGTTTCGCTACTGTATTCTCTTAGCCACTTTTGACACAAACTATCGAGGGTGCTAACAAATAAGCGATCAAGCTGGTTGAGCGCCAATGTGGTGCGCTGCAGTGCGATACGAAAATTGACGATATTTTTGGCAGGTTTATGGGTGCTGTTTTCACTATCGTCGGCGGTTGGCTTTGGGGTGCTGATGCTTTTTTTCGGGCTTGCTTTTGGGCTTGCTGCAGCAGTTACATCTACCGGCAAACCAAAGACTTGTTTGGCGACCCACTCGATTAAGTGTTTATTGATAGGGTCTTGGTACTTACCCAGTAAATTTTTTTGTGCCGCAAGCGCTTGTACCTGCGCAATAAAATGTTCATATTTTTGCACAGCGATAGCTTTCCTGCTATCCAACTCACTGTCGTTTAACGGTGTAAATGTAGAATGGTTAATCATTTGCAACAATTGATAAAAATCTTGCAAACGCTCACGAATCCGCTGGCGCATTTCGGCGGCGGCACTTCGCGTAAAGGTCGTGGCGATAATTTTTTCACACGGCTGCCCCGCTTGCACGATTAGTCGCAACATCACGCCCGTCAGCGTCCATGTTTTGCCTGTGCCTGCTGAGGCTTCAATCAAATGGCGCCCAGTCAATGGCAACGTGACGGCGGGCGGCAAATGCGGTAAAGATTCAGCGTCTTCTTTGATACTTGCTTCTTCGATGTTTGTTTGAGTGTTTGTTTCGATGCTCGCCTCGATATTTGTTTCACTACTTACTTTTATGCTTGGGGTATGAATATCGTGTTTCATAAGATTTCTTTAATAAAAATGCGTGTCATGCTTCAATAAGTTGGTGCAATTCTTTGAGCATAGATAACATAGGCTCATAAATTAGCGCGCCCAATGTCTGTGCAAACCCAATAACCACCGATGGTTTATAATCACCAATTAAATGCTGCCAAATCGGATAGTCAAACTGGTTCACATCCACAAAATTAAAACTACTATCTTTTAGCCAATCACCTAAATGCTGGCTGGCTGGTGCCTCTGGCTGTTTTTGTTGTTTTTGTAAAAATGACAGGCAAAAAGCAGGCGGTACAATGGTTACGACGCTATCAATGAGTTGATACACCATCACAATGTCCTGCAAATAACCACAGGCTTGCTCACAAGGGATGGCAGGTAAATATACAGTTTTTTTATTGCTAAACTGCCACAGCGAAAAGCCATCATTCAGCTGTGCTTGTTCAGCCGTGGTGCGGCGAAGCACTTGCCAACATAAATGATGCAGCCAAAATTGCAACAGGTATTTTTCTTTGCCAGAGGTTGGCAAATAATTTAACCAATAGCTGGGATTGGCAGCTGCTGCAACCTGATCTTCAATTGATTGATACGGTTTATATAATGGCAAGTTGGCAGTGATGACCCAGCTTTCTTTACTGTCCATCAGTCCTGCTTGTTTATCCAGCGCCAAGGCGCTAATGGCGATTCGCTGCTCTTCACAGGGGGTTAACGCCGTTGCCACCCAGTGGACGACCTCATCGGTGTTTTGTTCATTTAACGCCCCAAATTTGTCTGAATAGAAATTCCCTAACAACTTTGTCTCAGTAGCATCGAGCTGTTGGCTGATGGTTTTTAAGTGATGAACAAAGTCCTGCAAATCTTTTTTGAGTTGTTGCTGATTTTGCTGCAACGATTGGTAGCGGTTCACCCCGGCTGGTAATAACTCATTGATAGCGATGTTGATTGATTGTTGAGCCATCGATTCTTGAGCAACTGATGTTTGCGCATTTTCTGCCAGTTTCTTCTCGTTGTTATGAGTATTATGGGTATTGTCGCCCTTATCGGACAGGGCTTGTGCAAAAAAAGCATCTAACAAAGATTTACGCAACAACCAGCCATCTAACGCATCCAAGGTTAACGATTCAAACTCGTTATCATTGTCATTTCTATCATTGCCACCACTATAATTATCACCTTGGGCAGGGATAGCAATGTTTTGTGCCTTTATAAAGGCTTTGGCAGGATCGGCTAAGTTGCCAACGATTTTGCTTAAATTGACATAATGCTGCTGCGACTGTTCAGGTAGGTTGGACAAACGCTGTTTTAGTTGTTGCCACTGCGATAGCCAGTCAGTTAGTTGCTTTATATCCCAGACTTGCACGATTGGCTGAGTGGACGTAGCGTTTTTATCTTGCAGCGCTGTATAAAGATTGTGCCAAATTTTGGCAGGTGGGTACAGGGCAGTTTTTGACAGCTTGATTTGCTGGTTTAAGCTGGCTGTGGTTTTTACTAAATCAGCGGATACCCCCTCGTCATTAATTTGCTCATGGCTTTGAATACCTTTATCTTTATGCTCGCTGTTATGCTCAGTTTGCGGCAATTCAAAGTAACTTTTATCAAATGGCAAGGCGGCATGATGGGTAACCAAATACGCTTTCACCCATTGTTCAAAGTTGGCTAATTGGGAATTTTGAAAGTTATCGCTTAGGCTATTTGAGTCGTTATTGGGGTCAACAATAGCGTCATCACTCGCCATTCGGTTTTGCAAAAAGTCGAGTAATTCCTGTACCGGACTGGCAGGTAAATGCTCGTGGGTATCTGTGGTACTTTTACCATTATAAAATATCCAGCACGCTTGCTTGGCACACAGCAACGCGTCCAAAAACGCGCCTAAATCGTCATCTTCTCGAAATCTGTCACCGCGAATGGGCAATCCTGCCTGCATCAAATTATAACGGTTTTGCTGCTCTTGTTTTGGAAACTCAGATAAATTTAAATTCAGCATCACCACCAATTTATACGGCAGGCTACGCACTGAACCGATACGGGCAAAAGTAATCACGCCTGACGGCTCGGCACTTACTTGCTGATTGATAATCGATTGGGCGATGTTTTCAAGTACAAAAGTGAGTTTAAGTGGCAAATTCTCGGTGTCAATTTGCTGCACTGGCTCGGTAGGCGGGTTGGGAGTTTTTGCGGTTTTGCTTGTTACCGTAGCGAGGTATTTGCTATTGGCTTCGATATTTTCTTTTAGGTCATTTTGTGCGGCAAAAATGGCGCGCCACGCATTGGTTTGATTAAATAGGCTAAATTTTTGTTGAATGAGTTTTTCTATTTGGGTTAGCCAGTCAGGCAGGGTTTTGACGTCATTACCTAGGTGACGATTGTCATCCAACGTTTGATAAATATCACACAGCACAGCGACGATGTCGGCATCTGCCATGGTTAAGTTTGTCAGTGGTACAAATTTCTCCACCACGCCAAAGCTATTGGTATACTCCCCAAAACTGACCACCGTGGCTTTGGGCATCATCACGCCAGCGACCAAGCGCTCAAGCGCATAAGCAAAGGTGTATCGATAGTCATCATCGGCGGCACTTAAGGTTTGCTGCAAATGCCGCTCGTCAAACCCGCGAATAAATCCTGCCTGAGTCAGCAAATCACAAGCACGGGTCATCTGCTCCAAATTCAGCCCAAAGCTTTCATATAGCGGCGCTAGCATCAACCAATCAAATACTTCGCTACGCTGAAACCGAGCGCCTGCCCGATTGAGCAGCGTGTAGTACCCTGTAATCGCTTGCCAAAGCAGGTTGATATCTTTTGCCACCACGCCTGTCACTTTGGCTGGCAACTGATAGCCGTCACCGCCCACATGTTTGGGGAATGTGGCTTCGATGATGTTTTGGTGGGTTTCGATGTCGGGCAATAATACCAAAATATCTGATAACGCTCGTCTATCCCAAGGATCGGTGGGAATCTGCGCGGGTGTGGCTTGCATATCGCTATAATTTAGCCACCCGATAATCATACTGCGTAGCACTTCAAGCTGGCGCACCATGCTATGACAGACATGAATGGCAATACTGGTATCAAGTGGTTTGGGTCGCCATTTTTCCACGTTTTCAAGTTGCTTGTTGGATTCTTGCTTGAGTTTGTGTTTGATGGCTTTGTATAGACCAAGCGTGGATTCAATATCTTTCAGCCCATTACTTTGAATATTGGCAAGCTGCTGCTGTAAAAGCTGGGTTTGCTGCACGAGGTTTTGGCGGCTATCTTCACTCGCTGCTTTTGCTGCTTTTGTTTCCTCGCCTTTCACCAGTTTAAGCATGTCATTGATTTTGGCGGTGGTTGCGACTTCTTCTAGCATTAAGATGTCATGTTGGATAAATTCAAGTAACGTATTGGGCGGCGTGTTATCAAAATCATCTTGCCATAGCACATGTTCATATTCATTACCCGATAAGCTTGCCAGCATGGCAAACACTTCACGCGATTGTTTGCCAAACCGTGACAACAAGGTATGACCATAATCTTTTAGATACCAAGCGTCATGCTTGCTGGCATCGTCTTCCATTTGCATCTGCATGAGCCAATTTTTATCGACGATATCTGCCCAAAATTGCTCTGACGGGTTAAAGTGTAAAATCGTGACGTCGGTGAGCACCCCTAAGCGTTGTAAGTCCAGTAACTCTGTCGGCGGTAACTGCTGCAAAGTAAATAAAAATACGTGTTTTGGTAATTTGCTACGACTGATGTTGCGGATACGGGTCTCTGAATGATTTAATGCTTGCCAAAACTGCTGATGCAACTGCTCGCGAAACTGGTAGTCATCATCAAACAGTTGTCGCCATAAAAATCGCTGCGCGGCTTCTAGCTGTTCGTAGTGCTCAACGAGCCAGTCTGGTGTGTCAATGGCATTGGACGCCTCCCGCCCGTTTAAGCGATTATACAGCGCATCTTTTTTGGCAATCATGTCACTCACCGCGACAGGCTTGTCTTGCCCCCAATTACTGAGCCACTGCGGACGATAGGTCATATAGCGATTGAGCATATTTGCCATATCACTGGCTAGCTGCCAGATGCGTTGATCTTGGGTTTGCAACTCAGCAGATTGGCTAATCACCTCATTAGACAGTAGCGATTGGTTATTCGCCCAGCTCAAACTGTCAATGGTGGTTGGCGTATCAGGTGCAAAACCAGTTGTATTTGGGCTATCCGCTTCTTTGTCTTCAACCAGTGGCGATAAAAATGGATAAAGCGGATGTTGCGGCTGCTCCACAATGGCTTGTCGGTACTGGGTTAAGTAGCCAAAGATTTGCCACTGCATAACGTTTTTGGACAGCATTGCCACTTCTGGCACGTCTAATATATCGTCGTCTTCCGAGATGCGCGCATAGGTTCTTAAAACCCGCTGCATCAGTCCCAAAAAATAGCGACCCCAAAATTCGGTGGTTACTAAGGTACTGATGCCTGCCTTATCTGCGACTTGTTTTTTTAACCACTCCCCCATGACTTTAGATGGCACAATCACTTGAAATGGCTCAAAAATTGAGCCTTGATAACTGGGATTTTTGTAGGCGTTTAACAAATGGTCAAATAGCTTATCGACTTTATTGCTTTGTATAATCGTTAGCATGCAGTAAATACTCAAGAATTTTTATAGATAGCGAGTGGGTCGCTCAAAAAATTATACAGCAAAAAAATGCACCACCATCACCGCTCAATGAAAAAATCGCCCGAATTGCGACATTCACGACAGCCAGTGTCGCCAGCAATCTATTAACCTCTGTAACTCACTTAGCTGTCATACAATACAAAATATGCAATACACCGCGAACAAAGTGATAAACTTATTCCTACGTCACTCATGAGTATGTTTTTGGTTACGTTTCATTTTTAAGTGTTGTAAGCCATTTGGTTTACTTATAATATTAAGCTTACTAGCTCTAACGCATAAAAGAAAAAACAAGGAGACGACCATGACTGACAATACTAACGCTAATCCTATCGACAAATCCCAATTAGACAACGCCCAATCTGATGTTGCCAATGAAGCGATGGAAGGCATCAATCGTACCGACATCAACCAAGATAATGCGAGCACTCGTACCTCTAAGGGTTCTGATGAATCGCTACTTGATATGTTACATGAGGCGAAAAAACTCGAAGATGAAGATGAAGAATAAGATAAAATCAAACGGTTAAGGTCGCTACTTAGCCGTTTTTTTACGGGTTAATAAATATACTTGATAAGCCAGCGCTGACGATAACACAATCACAATGGGTAACATCAGCGTCATGTATTTGTAGTGGATATAGCCCAAAGCACCTAATACCCCACCGCCGCAAAAGCTATACCATATCATCGCTTGAAACACGAACATCTTCTTATTAATCGGTCTGCCCGCCAGCCAATTACCCAAGGCTGAGCCCATATCTGAGGTCAACCCTGTCAAATGGGTGGTGCGAATCACTGCACCGCTATAGGTCGCGACCATCGAATTTTGTAATCCGCACGCCATCGCGGCAAACACCTGTCCCCAAAATGACTGATAGCTAAATAAAATTAGACTGATGATTAATAAACTTGCTTCAATTAACAGAGCGTTGCCATAGCGCTTACCTTCTTTTAATGCCGTACTACCCACCACAAAGCCACTGATAACTGCCCCAGATAAAAACGATAACAGCACGATACAAATCATCGCCATCTGCTGGTAATGCTGTTCCGCCAATGCTGTGGCAAATAGCGTCACATTGCCCGTTACATGGGAAGCAGATAAGTGCGTGAAGCCGACTAACGCGGTGCTATTGATACACCCCGCATTAAACGCCAGCACGCAGCCACCCCATAAAATCCACTTGGGTAATTTATTAATCATTAGATACCGCCATTTATCAGTCTTTAGCTGACTTGCCAAACAGGTTAAGCCTGACAAAAAATGGTAAGCTTAACCAGACGTCTTTGCAATCCCTATCCAAACATCCATCAAAAAAAGTAAGCAAAAAACAGTAAGCAAAAAAAAGAGCAACCATGGTCGCTCTTTTATCAACATAGCAGTCTAAAAATTAGTCTTCTACCTGCATCATCACTTGTTCAGAGAGTGCCACGGTATTAAACCCAGCATCGACAAATAAAATCTCGCCGGTGATACCAGACGCCCAAGGCGATAACAAGAACATCGCGGCATTACCGACTTCTTCAATATTGACATTGCGCTGTAGCGGTGACATTTTGGCGTTGGTGTCGAGCATTTTACGAAATGATTTGATACCGCTTGCCGCCAAGGTACGAATTGGACCTGCAGAAATCCCATTGACACGGATACCATCGCTGCCTAGAGAACTGGCAAGGTAGCGAATACTTGCTTCCAGACTGGCTTTGGCTAGACCCATGACATTGTAGTTTGGCAACACATGGATACTGCCTTCATACGTCAAGGTTAACAGCGAGCCTTGGCGTTTTGCCAGTAACTCACGGCTGGCTTTAGCAAGCGCCACAAAGCTGTAGCTACTAATATCATGGGCAATGGCAAAGCCCTCACGGGTGGTCACTTGGGTAAAATCACCATCTAGCTGATCGGCAGGGGCAAAACCAATGGCATGCACGACCCCATCAATGCCATCTGGCCAGTGTGCAGCAACTTGGGCAAAACACGCTTCGATTTCGCTATCTGACGCCACATCACACGCCAATACCTTCTCTGCACCAAAAGTTTCGGCTGCCATATCCACGCGTTTTTTCATTTTTTCATTCGGATAGGTCAAAATTAAACTCGCGCCTTCACGATGTAACGCTTCTGCGATACCCCAAGCAATCGATAATTTACTGGCGATACCGGTAACAACGAAACGCTTCCCTGTTAATAGCATGGTTTTTCCTTATTTTTCAGTGAACGAATATGCACTATAATAGCTCAAAATTAGGGGGTAATTCTAGCAAAAAACCCAAACAAAGCAAATTTAGTGATTTTCATGGCGTTTGTGACAAAAATCGCTTTACAAATAGTGGTAAAGCGTTAAGCTATGCCTATTTTTTTTAAACTTAAATGTTATCATGACTATGCCTGCAAATTTTGACGAGATTATCCAACAAAACAGTGATGCCTACCGCACCCTCATTGCATCAACAGGGGAAGATTTAACACGTGAGGGACTGCTTAATACCCCAGAACGTGCCGCTAAAGCCTTTAGTTTTTTGACCCAAGGCTATCATCAAGATTTGGTGGAAATTACCAACAACGCGATTTTTCCAACTGACAATAATGAATTGGTCATGGTAAAAAATATCGAATTCTATTCGATGTGTGAGCATCACATGTTGCCTTTTTATGGCGTGGCGCACGTGGCGTATCTGCCCGATGGCAAAGTGATTGGACTGTCAAAAATGGCACGTATCGTGGATATGTACGCTCGCCGTTTGCAAATTCAAGAAAACCTTACCCGCCAAATCGCCCAAGCGGTGATGGATATGACAGGGGCAAAAGGCGCGGCGGTGGTGATGGATGCCGCGCATATGTGCATGATGATGCGCGGGGTGATGAAACAAAAATCCGATACCCGCAGTATGTCACTGCTGGGCGAATTCAAACACAATACCGAGGCAAGACAAGCGCTGTTAATGGCGATTCCAAATGCTTAGCACCTAAATAGTCAACCAAAATTAACTAGTCAAATAAGCCCCAGTAATGTTACTGGGGTTTTTATATTTAGCCGATTTATAACGGGCATACAGCACTACTTCATATAGTGCTTTTCCATATACTACTTTCCAATATCATCTATTGGCGATACACTAAAATGGTTTTCGATTTTTGCCCTGTAAGACCATAACACTAAGACAAACACATTAAAACAATAACAAGGAACATAAAATGATCCATCATACCAAGGCAATTAACAGCTTTCTTGACTACGTTAAAGTTCAATTACCGATCATCCAAGCGCCGATGGCAGGTGTCCAAGACAGCAAACTTGCTATCGCTGTATGCCAAGCAGGCGGACTTGGCTCACTCCCCGGCGCCCTGCTCAGCCTACAAAAAATCGAAAGTGAAATAAGCAGTATCCGCCAAGCGACCGACGCGCCCTTTAATGTCAATTTTTTTGCGCATCAACAACCTGACTATACCCAAGCGATGCAAGAAAAATGGTTGAATGCCCTACAACCTTATTATCAAGAATTTGGTTTGACCCAAGATGAGATAGCTGCGACGGGTGGACGTCAGCCATTTACCCATCAACAAGCAGCGCTATTGGCAGATTTAAAAGTCCCTGTGGTGAGTTTTCATTTTGGGCTACCGGACAAAGCTTTGTTAAATATCGTCAAAAAATCCGGGGCAATTGTAATATCCTCTGCCACCACGCCTGCGGAAGCGCGCTGGTTGCAAGCCAATGGGGCGGATATGATTATCGCGCAGGGTTTGGAAGCAGGCGGGCATCGGGGTATGTTTTTAAGCCAAGATGTGACGCTGCAAGCGGGCACTTTTAGCCTATTGCCCAATATCATCCGCTCTGTCAGTTTACCGGTGATTGCGGCAGGCGGTATCAGCGACAACGCTACCGCAAAAGCAGCGTTTGCTATGGGAGCCAGCGCAGTACAGGTGGGTACTGCATTTTTGCTGGCAGAGGAGTGTGATACCAAAGACTTTCACCGCAAGGCGCTACAAAGTGAGCGAGCCGAACACACGGCTTTAACCAATGTATTTAGTGGTGGCTTAGCACGCGGGATTGTCAATCGCTTTATGCAAGAAGCGGGGTATATTAGCGAGTCTGCACCGCCATTTCCCCATGCATCGTTTGTGAGTAACCCCCTTAAAGCCAAAGCCGAAAGCATGGGAAGTGATGAGTTTAGCTCACTGTGGGCAGGGCAAAATGCGAGATTGGCGAAAAGTGGTACAGTAGATAAAATTATTCAAGATTTACTGGGCTACTAATGGCAAAAAATAATCTTGATATATTTTGTTAGTAAAAAAAACGTGAGTCGCATCACTCACGTTTTTTTTAATGAACAGTTTAAAAACCTAATGTTTTACCATCAGGATTTCTTGGGTCAGAATAGCCATAAAACCCAGAATCATCCGCTTGAATAATTTGAATACATCCCATTGGTGCTTTAGTAACAACTTTATGACCTTTGTCTTGCAACAATTTTATCGTATCAGGACTAATGCCTTCTTCAACTCTAAGCTCATCGGGTAACCATTGGTGATGAACTCGTGGTGTAATTATCGCTTCTGCTGGATTCATTTCATGGTCAATCGTATTAACCACACTTTGCAATACAGTCGTGATGATACGAGCCCCACCTGGACTACCTGTAACCAGCCAAGGTTTATTATTCTTCATGACAATCGTTGGTGTCATTGAAGAAAGTGGGCGTTTTTTTGCTTCAATCGCATTGGCAGTACCACCCACTAGACCAAACGCATTTGGCACACCGGGTTTCACTGAGAAGTCATCCATTTCATTATTGAGTAAAATCCCTGTGCCTTCTACAACAATGCCACTACCAAAGTTAAGATTTAATGTATAGGTGACAGCAACGGCATTGCCCGCTTTATCCATGACTGAAAAATGCGTAGTCTGGTCACTTTCATAAGGTTGTGGTTTACCAGGTTTAATGTTTGATGAAAGTCTTGCTTTATTATCATCAATCGTTTTGACCCGTTCATTAGCATATGCTTTCGATGTTAAACCTGTGACAGGGATTTTGACAAAATCTGGGTCGCCCAAATATTCTGAGCGATCAGCATAGGCTAATTTCATACTCTCTGCCATGTGGTGAATATTTTTGGCACTATTTACCCCATCTTCTTTGATAGGGTAATGCTCAAGCATATTTAATATCTCAATCAAGTGTACACCACCCGAACTTGGGGGTGGCATGGTAACAACTTTATAGCCTCGATAATCACCAATAATTGGCTGACGCTCAACAACTTTATAGGCTTTTAAATCTTCAAGTGTCATTGTGCCACCCTGTGATTGCATTTCTTTCGCAATTTTTGTGGCGATTTCACCTTGATAAAATGCTTTTGCCCCTTGTTTGGCAATCAAACGCAATGATTTCGCCAAGTCTTTTTGTACCAACAAATCACCAGATTTCAGCGGTTCACCGTTTTTGAAAAAAATCGCTTTGCTAGCTGACCATTTACCCAGTGTTGATTTTTCTTCTTTTAACGTCTGTGCCATTACATCACTGACAATAAACCCTTTGTCGGCAAGCTTAATTGCGGGCTCAAGCACTTTAGATAATGGCATTGTACCCCATTTTTTTAGCGCGTATTCCATCCCAGCTACTGTACCAGGCACACCTGAAGCGTCATGCGTGAACAATGATTTTCCATCAATAACATTACCTTGATTATCAAGGTACATATCACGGCTAGCTTTGGCTGGCGCAATTTCGCGAAAATCAATCGCAACATCTTTGCCAGTTTTATCATCATGCAACACCATAAAACCACCACCACCAATGTTGCCTGCATTTGGTAAGACGACTGCTAAGGCAAATCCAACCGCGACCGCCGCATCGATAGCATTCCCGCCTTGTTTTAATATATCCAAACCAACTTGCGTTGCTAACCCTTGCTCGGAAGCCACCATACCATTTTTACCATAGACAGGATGAAAGATATCATTACTGCTATCGTAGCGATTTGCCGCTGACTGGCTAGCATTGGTGACTGGTTGTGGTAATAGTTTGCTTTGGGCAATGGGTGATATCACCAACATTAAAGCCAATGACAGATTGGTTAAAATCAGTTTAGGTTTTAGTCGCATGTCCCTATCCTTCTAAATTACTAGTTGATGTTGTAGCAGATACAAATAATAGGTATTGCTACAATATACATAAATCCTTTCACAAAAAACGTCATATTAAATTGTGACAAAAATGTTTTTGTTATTTGACCAATTCGTTAATTTTTCTAACGGATATTTAAGTTATAAGTATTTACCGCAATAGGCAAGCTTTTTTAACTGCCATACCCCATCAATTAAAGATTGCTATAGCATATTAAGATAGTTTATTAAGTCTGTGATGTAGCTTAACCACATTGCCCATAATCAAAATCGCTGGGGCGGGCAGGTTTGCCTCACGTTGTTTTGCCACGATGGTCTCAAGCGTGCCTGTCAAAACTTGCTGATGTGGCAAACTGGCATTGGACACAATCGCAATTGGTGTACTGGGATTTTTTCCTGCGTCAATCAAGCCACTCGTCAATTTATCCAGCTGCTTTAATCCCATATAAAAAACCACGGTTTGGTTATCATCAAGCCAGCTAGCAAAGTCTTCATTGATGGTATCCGTCTTAAGAGAAGCGGTGACGAACTTGACAGAGTGCGCATACGCACGGTGAGTCAATGGAATACCGGCACAGCTTGCTGCCGCGGTGGCTGCGGTAATCCCCGGCACGACTTCAAACTCAATCCCCGCTGCGACCAATTGCTCGGCTTCTTCGCCGCCACGCCCAAATACATACGGGTCACCACCTTTGAGACGTAACACACGTTTTCCTTGCTGCGCCTGTTCCACGAGTAGCTCATTGATTTTTTCTTGCCTTACCGCATGATCACTGGCTTTTTTGCCGACGTAGATTTTGGTGGCATCACGCCTGCATAGATCGAGAATCTGCGCTGAAACCAAATTATCATAAAATACCACATCCGCTTGTTGCATCAATCGTAGCGCTTTAAAGGTTAGCAAATCAGGATCGCCTGCCCCTGCGCCCACAATGTACACCTTACCAAGCTGGGCTTTATCTGTCGGTTGGTTGTTAGCGTGCTGCTGTAGTAGAGTTTCAAGTTGGCTTTCAGCTTTGCTTAGGCTATTTGTATTGCCCTCAAATACCGATTCTGCGACTTGTCCTTCAAAGGCTTGCTCCCAAAACTTGCGTCTAGCCGTCACATTGGGCAATGCAGCTTTTACTTTATCGCGAAATTTACCGGCCAATCCTGCCAATTCGCCATATTGAGGTGGCACGACTGTTTCGATTTTGGCGCGCAGCAGTCTTGCCAGCACTGGTGCTTTACCTGCACTGGATACCGCAATGGTAATCGGATTGCGGTCGACGATGGCAGGAAAGATAAAGGTACATAGCGGTGGATTATCAACGACATTAACTGGGATAAAACGGGCTTCACAGTCATGAAAAATCTGCGCATTCACCGTTTCATCATCGGTACAAGCAATAACAATGGTTTGTTTATCCAAATATTTTTGCTGATAAACATCGTTAATCAATTGATGACGAGAATCACTAAATTGCGCGGTGAGCCTTGGCTCATAGCTGGGTGCGACAAAGGTGATTGTAGCACCCGCTTTATCGAGCAAATCCGCTTTACGCAGTGCCACTTCCCCACCGCCAACCACAAGTACGGGGCGATTTTCTAATTTAAAAAATAGCGGTAAGGTATTCATAGACATTCTCAACATTAGATAGCGACAAGAACAATAGTGACAAGAACAATTAAGCCGAACCGAAGTTCAGCTTAACATTTTCATACATACTGCCCATCAAAAATTATAATTGTGTGTGTAGACCACATTCACGGTTCTCTTCGACTTTGGTCGGGTCAAAGTAGTCATGTTCATTTGGCAAATCGTGCTCTTTTAAGTAGGCTTCTAGGTCATCTTCTGACCAATGGAACAATGGCGCTACTTTTAACACGCCGTCTTTGCTTTCTGACAACACATCAAGCGATTGACGAAATTCTGTTTGATCTTTACGAATCGCATTAATCCACACATCAGGGGCAATTTCTTTTAACGCACGTCCAAATGGCTCAAGTTTAACTTGCTCAGTGAATTTTGCGTGCGCTGGGTTGTTGACGCTAGGTACACCGTTGAACTCGACATCACGCCAAGCTGCGGTCTGTTGTGGCAAATAGGTAATCACGTTTAAGTTTAGACGTTTAATCAAATCTTGCGCATGGCGATAAGTGGCTTCAGTGTTGTAACCAGAATCCACGAACAATACTTTGATATCGGGACGTTGTTTGGCAACCATCTCTAACAGTACCACTTCATAAGGGCGAAAGTTGGTAGTGATGATAGGATTACTACCTTGTGCCAATGCCCAAGCAATGATTTCTTCTGGGGTTTTGCCATTTAATTCTGCGTTGGCTTTGTCTAGGTCGATATTTAATTTATTGCTCATTGGATTTCCTAATGTTTTATGGTCAAAAATTGGGATACGCTATGCTAATCAATTATGCGATGTTTAAAAAATGATTTTTAATGATATTATTATGAAAATTTAGAATTAACAAATTGACTTGAAATGCAGAAACAAGAAGTTAGAAACGAAAAAATAGCCACTTGCGAAAGTTAAAAAAAGCGAACCCTTAGATTCGCTCACTCTTAACATCATTCAACAATTAATTGGCAAAAATCGGTAATTGTGTCACACTGCGCCCTGTATAACGGTGTTTGATATCGACAAAATAATCAAACCAGCTAGGGTTAAAATCACTGTCATCAATATCAAACTCACTAAACCCTACTTCAGTAAGTAGCTGCAACGTATCTGGCAAGATATCACCGCTTGCGCGCAACACAATAGCTGGGTTATAACTGGGGTGTTGCTGGATTTTTTGCGCCAAACTATAACCGCGTCCATCACGAAAACCATGAAAATAAATTACAATCACGGATAATAGCGGCATCACTTTGACAAAGTCCTGTTGCAAAAACTGATAATCACTAGCACCCGATAAAATAATACCCATTTTTTTATCGCCTAACCGATGGGACAGCGCTACCAAATTATCCGCTTCTAACTGCGGTTTTGGCGGATTTTTCTCGCTAAATTCAACAGGGCGATAGTCCACCAAAATTTCAGTGATATCTGAGGCATACTGGGATGGGTCGATATGCTCGATTTTTTGCTCATGAATACTCACGCTCACTGACTTTACATTATCAATCACTTGGCTTTGGTTAATGAGTGCCATGGCTTATCCCTCCACCGGCTGTTCTGATTTGTCACGATATACATACTCTTTAAATGGCTCAATACCGATACGATCAACCACTTCGGCAAACGTTTCACTACCAAAGTCGGTATCCGCCGCTTGACGGTATTTAAGATAGACTTGCAGGATATCATCCACCGTCGCCGCAACCGCATCGACAGGCACCGATTTTCCCAAAATATCGCCTAATTTGGCATTTTGACCCGATCTACCACCGAGCGAGATTTGGTACCAATGTTCGCCTTTTTTATCTACGCCCAAAATACCGATATCTGCGACATGGTGATGCGCACAGGCATTCATACAGCCTGACATGTTTAGGCGAATTTCACCAATATCATGGACAAAGTCCGCGTCTTGGAAATATTGGTTGACTTGGTTGACGATATTTAAGGTACTGGCATTGGCCAATGAGCAGTAGTCAAAGCCTGGACATGAGATAATATCCGTCAATAAGCCAATATTTGGGCGGGCAAGGTCGTATTGTTTGAGCACCTGATAGACCTCATATACTTCTTCAAGTTTGACATCCGTAAGCACCAAGTTTTGATGATGGGTGCCGCGCACTTCACCAAAACTGTATTTGTCCGCCAAATCAGCCACCACGCGCATTTGGGTGGCGGTGATATCGCCGGTGTCTTGCATAAAGTGTTTGAGTGAGATAATCACCACGTGATAGCCTTTGACTTTATGCTCGCGGGTATTTTGGTTAAACCAACGCACAAACTCGCTATCTTCAAACTGGCTAGCCAGTTTGTCTTGGCTAGCTTGTAATTGTTGTTGGCTGAATGCTTGGTACGCCGGCTGTGGAAAGAAGGTTTTGGCGTGTTCAATTTGTTCAGCTGTCAGTGTTAACGCACCGTCTTTATTGTGTTTTTCCCAATCTTCTTCCACGATTCGTGAAAACGCTTCAGCGCCCATACTTTCTACCAAAATCTTGATACGGGCTTTGTATTTATTGTCACGGCGACCGTATTGGTTGTAGACACGTAAGATGGCATCTAAATAAGAGAGTAAATGGCGTTCAGGTAAAAACGGACGAATCACTTTACCAATCACAGGCGTGCGACCTAGACCACCGCCCACCATCACTTCAAAGCCGATGTCACCTGCGTCATTTTTGACCACATGCAAGCCAATATCATGCAGCTGGGTCGCGGCACGGTCTGCCCGAGTACCGATGACCGCAATTTTAAATTTACGCGGTAAATAGGTAAATTCTGGGTGAAATGTTGACCATTGGCGAATGATTTCACAATACGGGCGCGGATCGGCAATTTCATCAGCCGTCACACCGGCAAACTGGTCAGTGGTGGTATTACGGATACAGTTGCCCGAGGTTTGAATCGCATGCATTTGTACCGATGCCAATTCTGCCAAAATATCGGGCACTTCTTCTAATTTTGGCCAGTTAAATTGCATATTGGTACGGGTGGTGATATGACCATAGCCACGGTCGTATTTTTCGCTGATGTCGGCAAGTTTGCGCAGTTGATACGTCGCAAGCAGACCATAAGGAATCGCCACGCGAAGCATCGGCGCATGACGCTGAATATATAGACCGTTCATCAGGCGTAATGGCAAGTACGCTTCTTCACTGAGCTCGCCAGCCAAAAAACGTCGGGTTTGGTCGCGAAACTGCTCGACCCGATCGTCTACCAATTGTTGGTCAATTGCGTTGTATTTATACATGCGGATTCCTATGTCACTAATACAAATTCTAATTACAAATTAAATTTAAAACCTTTAGCTTTTGCAGCCATTTCAACTGGGTGAAATTTTAACCTGCCTATCATAAATGCCCAAGTAGTATTTAGTAAATTCCATTTTTACATAAATATATCGAGTTACTGCATTTATTATTGCGAACTGCAATATTCTATTATACGCTACCTTAATTTTTTTGAACCGTCTGTTTTTTTGACACGTTAATTTTGACACGCTAATATAGGAAATCCGATGAGCCAAAGCGCCACTTCAACTCTCCATTCTCTAAGCCAACTAGTACCACCGCACGGTAGTGACACATTAAAAGAAAAATTACTTACAGGCGATGCGCTAACCGCTGCCCAGCAAAAAGCCAAAAATCTGCCAAAAATCCAAATCAGCTCCCGTGAAGCCGGTGATTTGATTATGCTCGGTATTGGCGGCTTTACCCCGCTAGATGGTTTTATGAACCAAGCAGACTGGCAAAGCGTATGTGACAATATGCATTTAACCACTGGCGACAATGCGGGCGTGTTTTGGCCCATTCCTATTACCCTATCAACCGATACTGCCACTGCCGATACGCTAAACCCAGGCGATGACATTGCGCTGGAATATCAAGGTGAAATCATGGGGATTTTGACCTTAAGCGAAAAATACCGCATTGATAAAGCGCACGAATGCCAAACCGTCTTTGGCACCACAGAACTTGAGCATCCCGGCGTTGCCATGGTAATGGCACAAGGTGATGTCAATCTAGCCGGCGATGTAGTGGTGTTAAGCGAAGGCGAATTCCCGAGCAAATATGGTGATATCTACCTCACTCCGGCACAAACCCGTGACATCTTTACTCAAAATGGCTGGAAAACCGTCGCTGCCTTCCAAACCCGCAACCCGATGCACCGCTCACATGAATACCTTGCCAAAATCGCCATTGAAATCTGTGATGGCGTACTCATTCATTCATTGCTTGGTGCATTAAAACCTGGGGATATTCCTGCAGACGTACGCCAAGAAGCCATTGGTACATTAATCGACCATTACTTCCGTAAAGACACGGTCATCCAAGCAGGCTATCCACTGGATATGCGCTACGCCGGTCCGCGTGAAGCATTATTACATGCCTTATTCCGTCAAAACTATGGTTGTAGCCATTTGATTGTCGGGCGTGACCATGCAGGCGTGGGTGATTACTATGGCGCGTTTGATGCGCAGCATATTTTTGATACGCTCAAACCGAATGATTTAATCACCCAACCGTTAAAAATTGACTGGACATTCTGGTGTGATGCTTGTGACTCGATGGCATCGACCAAAACTTGCCCACACGATGCCAGCCATCATGTCAAAGTCTCAGGTACCAAATTGCGTAAAGCCTTATCGGAAGGGGAAGACGTGCCTGATAACTTCAGCCGTCCAGAAGTGTTAGCGGTACTTCGTAACTACTATGAAGGCTTAGAAGAGCATCAAAAGCATAAAGTTGAGCTAACAGGTCACTCTGCAAAATAATTATTGTGCAGTTTACCGCTTATCGATCGATAAAAAGGGTATGTCATAATACCCTTTTTTTTATCCAACATTTAGCAATAAAATTAGCAAAAAAAAGAAGCACGCGGCTTCTTTTTTTATTGCTTAACGAAGCTGAATTTAAACAAGCTAAATCACATATTCAACGTGCGAATCTTGCAGAAAATTGGCGACAAAATGATTCGAGGGATGATTAACCAGCGTCTCATAATCCCCAACTTGCACGATTTGACCTTGGTTCATCACCACAATTTCATCCGATAATTCTGCCGCTTCTTCTTGGTCATGGGTCACTAAAATACTGGTGACACCGAGCTCATGATGAATCGAGCGCAGCCAAGCGCGCAATTCTTTACGCACCTTGGCATCGAGTGCGCCAAATGGCTCATCAAGTAACAATAACTTTGGTTCTACCGCTAGCGCACGCGCTAATGCGATACGCTGACGCTGACCGCCTGAGAGTTGATGCGGGTATTTTTTTGCGGTTTGGGATAGTTGCACCAGCTCCAGCAGATGATTGACCTTTTTGCTGATTTCCGCGTTGCTTAGGCGTTTATTTTTTGGCATGACGGTCAAGCCAAACGCCACGTTATCGAACACGGTCATATGGCGAAATAACGCGTAATGCTGGAACATAAAGCCGATATGACGCTGCTGCACAGGCACATCGGTCACATCTTCACCATCAAACAAAATACGCCCCGTATCGGCAAGCTCAAGCCCTGCGATGATGCGCAGTAAGGTTGTCTTACCGCAGCCTGAAGGTCCCAAGAGCGAGGTTAATTTGCCCGTCGGTACGGTTAAATTAATCGGTTGTAGTGCAGTAAAGCGACCAAACTGTTTGGTGATATCACGGATTTCGATACTCATGGTATTCTCTTAACTTTTTTACTTTTTAAATTGCATCAATGTTATTCATCATTGGCAGACTGACGTTTAGTCAACGCCTGCTGCACGATTAAGGTAACGAGTGCCAACAACGCCAACAAACTCGACAACGCAAACGCCGCCGTCATGTTGTATTCATTGTAAGCAATCTCAACCAATAGCGGCATGGTATTGGTTTCACCGCGGATATGACCTGAGACCACACTCACCGCGCCAAACTCACCCATCGCACGGGCATTGGTCAAAATAATACCGTATAGCAATGCCCATTTGATATTGGGCAGCGTCACCCGCCAAAACATTTGCCAGCCTGATGCACCGAGTGTTAATGCCGCTTGCTCTTCACTGCTACCCTGCGACTGCATCAGCGGAATCACTTCACGCGCCACGAATGGAAAAGTCACAAACATGGTGGCAAGCACGATACCAGGAATGGCAAAAATCACTTGAAAACCAAAGTATTCTAGCCAGCCGCCAAGCCAAGTATTGGCGCCCAGTAGTGCCACAAACATCAAGCCTGCAACCACCGGCGACACCGAAAATGGCAAATCTAGTAGCGTGGTGAGAAATTGCTTACCTTTAAAATCAAATCGGGTCAATAGCCAGGCTAATGCAATCCCAATCACCGTATTAATCGGTACCACAATCAGCGCCGTAATCAAGGTAAGCTTGATAGCCGATAATGCCTCGTGATCGGTCAAGGCAGCCACATACAACTGCCAGCCAGATTTTAAGGCTTCATAAAACACCGATATCAGCGGAATCACTAGCATCAGCGTCATAAACGCCACCGCAATACCAATTAACGTATAACGTAGCCATGTCGGCTCACGGGTTGCGGCTTGGGTTTGGTAAGGATATTGGCTGCTATCTATCATACACTTGCCCCGCCCATACGTTTGGTTAATAGCCACTGCAAGGCATTAATGGCAAATAAAATCACAAACGAAATCATCAACATAAACAAAGCAACCGCGGCAGCCCCCTGTACATCAAAACTTTCAAGCTTACCAATAATGATTAACGGCAAAATCTCAGATTTCATCGGTAAATTACCCGCAATAAAAATCACCGAGCCATACTCCCCCGTCGCCCGCGCAAACATCATGCCTGAGCCCATCAGCAAGGCAGGATACAACTCCGGCAATATGACCCGTCTAAAAGTTGTCAATCTCCCAGCGCCCAGCACCGATGCCGCCTCTTCATATTCTGGCGACAGCTCCGCAAGCACAGGTTGCACCGCACGCACAATAAACGGCAAACTCACCACAATCAGCGCTAACCAAATACCAATGGGGGTAAAAGCAATTTTAATGCCGAATGGCGCAAAAAACTGCCCGATTAAACCATTGGGCGCATATAAGGTTGCTAGCGAAATCCCCATTACCGCAGTTGGCAAGGCAAAGGGCAAATCGACGAGCGCATTTAAAATCGACTTTCCCCAAAACTCATAGCGCACCAACACCCATGCAATCAGCGTACCAAATACCAAATTGGTCAATGTCGCTAGCAATGACATTTTTAGCGACAGTTCAATCGCTGCCTTGACGCGCGGCTCGGCAATGGTTTTGATAAAGCCTGCCACGCCAATATCGGCGGCTGTCATTACCATTGCCACAAATGGCAACAGCACGATAATCGACAACGCCAACACACTAATGCCCAAACTCAAATTAAAAAACGGCATGATATGGCGCTTTTTATTGCGTTTCAAGGGTGAATTGGGTGTTTTAGGCTGATTGTTTGAGGTTAAATCGGCTTGATGGTTAGCATTGATGCTTGCCATGCAGGGCTTCCTTTACTAATAATCGGTAGGCGACGTCAGAATTTAGAATAATAAACATACAAAAATAAAGATACGAAATAAACAATTCTGTACCCAAAATCTTATGCACGGCTATAGTACCATCTCACTTTGAATTTCCAAACTATATTTATGCGCTTTAAATATTCTTAGCTAGAATAAAAAACCAGAGCCGAACTCTGGTTTTGTGATGTTAACACAGCCAACTATTTTGCCGCAGGTGCCGATGCTATGGTGCTCGTTGGGCTGGCTAGTTGGTCAAAGACACCCCCATCTTTGAAGTATTTGGTCATGATATCCGTCCAGCTGCCAAATTCGGCATTGGGACTAAAGGTGGTAAGCGCGGGTAATTTATCTTGATTTTTAGCCAGTACCGCAGCGTCGCTTGGGCGCAAGTATAAATCTGCCGCCAATTGCTGGGCAGGCTCGCTCCATAAATAATCAAGATACGCTTTCGCTGCGTCGTTGGTGCCTTTTTTATCGGTCACTGATTTAACAATCGCCACGGGGTTTTCTGCTGATATGGTGTAGCTTGGATAGACAATTTGCACATCGCCTTTACCAAACTGTTTGACCGCTAGGTTGGCTTCATTTTCAAAGGTGACTAACACATCGCCAATTTGACGTTGTAAGAACGTGGTAGTCGCCGCACGCCCACCATTTTCATACACCGGTACGTTCTTGAGCAACTCTTTGACAAAGTTTTTGGTTTTACTTTCATCTTTATTAAAACTATGCAAGCCGTAGCCATACGCGCCTAAGAAGGCATAACGACCATTACCCGTGGTTTTTGGGTTGGCAAGTACGATTTGCACGCCTGGTTTTGCCAAATCAGACCAGTCTTTGATTTGTTTTGGGTTGTCTTTACGCACCAAAAACACGATGGCACTGGTATAGGGTACTGCTTTGTTTGGGAATTGGCTTTGCCAATCTTGTGCCACCAAGCCTTTTTTCACCAATAGCTCCACATCTGAGCCTTGGTTCATACTGACCACGTCCGCTTGCAGACCGTTGGCAACTGCGAGCGCTTGTTTACTAGAGCCGCCATGCGATTGCTGGATATCGATGGTTTTGCCACTATTTTTGGTTTCATAGTCTTTGATAAACATGGGGTTGTAGCTTTTATAGAAGTCACGCGCGACGTCATAGGAGACATTGAGTAGTTTAATAGCGCCTTTATCGCTCGCGCCTGCATTTGATTGCGTAGTGGATTGACCTGAAGCGGCTTGTTGGTCTTGCTGGGTGGGCGCACGTGAACAGCCCGCTAGGCTCACGCCTAATAACGCCAGACTTGATAGCACAGCTATGGTTTTGTGCTGAACCTTAGTTTTTTTTTGAAAATTAACAGTCATCATGGTCACCCCTCATCTCAATGTATAAAAATCAATATATAATGTTAAATGTTAAATGTTAAATGTTAAATGTTAAATTTATTCATACTATTTTACAAAAAAAGCGTCGTCAAGCAAAAAAACTATTATTCTTTATCCATATTCCACTTATGAATATTACATCATAAAATATAATGTAATATTTAAAATTAAAAGTTGAGCAAACTGAATCCCATTCGCATCACACCTAAATCACAAATGTCACGTTGTCAGCGTTATCATTTTCGCCTACAATTTTATTTTTAATTATCAAGAATTCTCCATGGCAAAAGCTTCCAAAACCGTTATCAAATCAATTGAAGAGCAGCTCGCACGACTGGATTTGCAAAATACCTCATCAAATCAGGCTGATGACGTATTTTTGGCGCTGCTTGACGATGATGAGCATGACAATAAAGCAACTGCAAAGCGTGCCAATGTTGATAACTTAAGCGTTGATAACTTAAGCGATTATGACCTTAGCGAACAATTAGCCATTCAAGATCGTGATAGCCAACTGCAACAGGCGTTAAGCGATACTGTATTGTCACTGAGTGATTATCTATCCGCTGTGCAGTTGGTGATTAGTGAAACGTTTGCCCATACCGTTTGGGTGAAAGCTGAAATCCGTAGTCTGTCAGCCAAAGGGGGTCACTATTATTTTGAATTAGCGGATAAAGATATTGATGGCAAAGTCACCGCCAGCTGCCGCGGCACGCTATGGCGCGGTCAAGCAGCCAAAGTACTGTCAAAGTTTGAAAAAAACACTGGCATGAGCCTTGAGCGAGGCTTGAATGTATTGCTCAAAGTCTCAGCCACGTTCCATGCCCAATATGGCTTTTCGTTAAACATCGTCGATATCGATCCCACCTACACACTGGGCGATTTAGCAAAGCAATACCAAATGATTTTAACCAGACTGCATGAAGAAGGGCTGCTCGATCTCAATCAATCGCTCCCGATGCCGTTTGATATTGAGCATGTGCTTGTCATCGCGCCTGAAAAAGCTGCAGGGTTGGGCGATTTTCGCGCGGATGCCGATAGGCTCGCCAGTACAGGGGCGTGTATTTTTCATTATGAGCACGCCACCTTTCAAGGCAATCACGCCCCTGAAGACATCCGCCAAGCCCTCATTAAAGGCATGAAAAATCTGAGTAAGCAGCATATTTCCGCAGATTTGATAGTGATTATCCGAGGTGGCGGCGCGGTGGGCGATTTGGCGTATCTCAATGATTACGAACTTGCCGCGCTGGTGGCTGAGCAGCCGATACCGGTCTGGGTTGGCATTGGTCATGAGCGCGACCGCGTCATGCTAGATGAAGTCGCCCATCAAAGTTTTGATACCCCATCGAAGGTTATCGCAGGTATTCGCAATCATTTGCTCACTATTACCCAAGGTGCCAAACAACACTTTTTGACCATCGAGCAAATTGCTAAATCCAGCATTTTGCAGGTACGCCGTGATAGCGAACAACAACTTACCAAGATACAATCGGCAGCGCAGCGACAATTATCTGCCGCTAAACTTGCCATGGACAACCAATTTGTACAGATTCGCCAACTTGCTTATCAGCAAATCACTACGGCTCGTCAATCCACCAACCAACTGCGTGAGATGATATTGTTACAGCATCCGTCAACCGTATTAACCCGTGGCTATGCAATTATCCGAACCTCGCATCCTGCATCCAAAGACTTAGTATCTAAGGACTTAACCTCACATGACTTAGCGTCAAAAGATTTAGCATCCAATACGGTGCTGACTTCGATTGCCCAAATTGAACCCAATTCAACCATAACCATTGAACTACAAGATGGCTATCTACAAGCCACTGTCAATGCTAAATACCCAAAAAACTGACTTATCAATCAACAGGAATAACCATGACCGAGCCAACCGATTTTAAAAGCGCCTATGAGGTGTTAAAAACAAATGCACAGCGCTTGCAAAATAGCCAAGAGCCCAACATCGACGCGCTGATGACTATTGTAGCGGAGTCCATTGACGCCTATAAAATATGCCAAGCGCGGATTGATGCCGTTGAAGCCTCGCTTAATCAAGCATTTGAAACAGACTAAGTTTCAATCAAGCAGAAAAGCAAAATAAAAAAAGCCACTATCGAAGGATAATGGCTTTTTAGTTGCGCATTTAAATTTCTACTTTGGCGCCCATTTCTACCACATTGTTGCTAGGAAGTTTTAGAAACTCTGCCGCGGTGCCGGCATTACGGTGCATATGGGCAAACAATTTTTCACGCCATAGAGCCATACCTTTGATACTCTCAGATGCCACCACCGCCTCATGGGATAAGAAATAACTTACCTTAGCAGGGTCGAAATCAAAGTTAAATTGCTGAATGTGTTTGAGCGAATCTGGCACATCAGGGTCATTTTTAAAGCCAAAATTGAGTACCACCTTCCAGCAATTGTGTCCCAAATAGGTCACTTCACTGCGTTTACTGAGACCCACCCAAGGGGTTTCTAAGGTATTCACGGTGACAAAGATATTGTACTCATGCAAGCATTTATTGTGCTTTAAGTTTTGTTTTAACGCCACGGGCACGATATCGACTTCAGAGACCATAAATACAGCAATCCCTTTGATTTTTTTGATATTTTCAAAGAGCACTTGGCAGCGCTGGTTGATTAAGATTTTCTCTTGCAGTAACGCTTGCTGATTTTGCAGCTCTTGGATATTCTCAAGCGGCGCGTTTTCAATATCTTGGGTCAGCTTTTCTAATTTGCCTTGTGTTGACTCCAAAGCTATTTGTAAGCGTTTATTGGTAAAACTACCAAATAAGTCATCTAAGAAATTTTTTAAGTTAATTTGTCTTGTGGTATGGGCAATTCTCACCAAATTACGCCCATCTCGCCAAGTCATCATGAGCACAAACATGACGCCCCCTAACAACAATGGGAACCAGCCGCCTTTGAGTAGTTTGAGCAGATTTGACGCCCAAAACAAGAAATCCACTACAAAAAACAATGAGGTCGCGGCAATACACAGTAGCAATGGGTATTTCCACGCATAGCGAATCACAAAGAAGGTCAATATCGTGGTAATCAGCATATCCGTACAAACCGCAATACCATAAGCGGCCGCTAACGCACCCGATGATTTGAACATCACCACAGCAAACGCAATGGCGATAAATAAACCCCAGTTAATCGCTGGAATATAGATCTGACCCACTTCTTTGACATTGGTATACACGATACGCATACGCGGTAAAAAGCCCAATTGCACCGCTTGTTTGGTGATACTAAACGCCCCAGAAATCAGCGCTTGTGACGCAATCACTGTCGCTAAGGTTGCCATCACCACCATCGGAATACGCATGGCATCTGGAATCATCAAAAAGAAGGGATTGGATTTGCCATCAGGGTTGGCGAGTAAAAATGCGCCTTGACCAAAATAATTGAGCAACAAGGCGGGCATGACAATGGAAAACCAAGCGATACGAATCGGTTTTTTGCCAAAATGCCCCATATCAGCATACAAGGCTTCACCGCCTGTCACACACAACACAACTGCCCCCAAGATGATAAAGGCGAGTGTCGGATTGGTCATCACAAACTGATAAGCATAGATGGGATTGATGGCTTGCAAGATTTCGACATTGTGCTGAATATGATAAACCCCAATGCCAGCAATCAACAAAAACCATAGCACCATCACGGGTCCAAACAGCTTACCGATACCTTTGGTACCAAATTTTTGCACAAAAAATAACAGGAACAAAATGGTCAGCGTGGCAGGAATTACCACACTATGCAGCCGTGGCGATACCACCGTCAAACCCTCTACTGCCGATAGCACCGAGATGGATGGGGTAATCACCCCATCGCCATAAAACAAGCAGGTACCAAATATTCCCATGGTCATGATGACTGCGTGCAATTTTGGGCGATGTCGCACCGCGCTTGATGCCAAGGCAAGCATCGCAATCAGACCACCTTCCCCTTTATTGTCGGCACGTAGCACCAAAGAGATGTACTTGAGACTAACGATGATGGTGATAGTCCATACAAATAACGACAGCACCCCATAGATATTGGCAACGTTAAAGGCGACATGACCAGAATTAAAAACTTCTTTTACTGAATACAGTACACTGGTACCGATATCGCCATAAACGACCCCGATTGCCCCTAATGTCAGTGCAGGAACCGAGGTTTTAGCATGTGCTTTACTCATAAATTAACGACGCAATTTGATAAGATGGATTATTATAAGTCGAATTATAAAATTGCGGTTAAATTATATTTTGTAACCAAAGTTATCTATGTACTTGACGATAGTAACATTTTATCAGCGTCAATTTGAGATAAGTAACCTAACCCCTTATTTTTAATGGTGAAATGGCGGTTTGGCAAGCCAAATCATACCAATCAATAATAAGAACACCAGGCCAAATACATAAAAGACCTCATTCGAGCCAATAATTAGCGCCTGTTGGTTAATATTTTGGTTGATGAGTGCCAGCGTTTGTTCATAACTCATGCCAGACGCTTGCAGACTTTTTGACCACGCATCAAAATTGGAATTTTGGGTGATACTTTCGGTCAAATAAGTATGCGCATGATTGCTGCGTCTTTCCCACACAGTCATCACCATAGAAGCGCCAATCCCGCCCGCCAGGGTTCTCACAAAGGTAAAAATCCCTGTCGCAGCCGCCATTTTATCATGCGAAATATTGGAGAGTGCAATGGTAGTTAAGGGCATAAAAAACATGGCAGTACCCAGTCCTTGGATAAACTGCGGCCAAAACACATCCCAAAACGTCATTTGCGGATTAAAATCACTGCGCCATACAAAGGTGGCACAATAAATTAAAAAACTTAACGTCACCAAGATGCGCATATCGATGTTTCGCGCGTATTTACCGATTAAGGGCGTCAACAATACCGGGAAAATACCAATCGGTGCCGCTGCCAGACCTGCCCAAACCGCGGTATAGCCCATGGTCTGCTGCAACATGACGGGCAATAGCACAATGGCGCCCATATATAGCAAAAATGCCAAGCTAATCACCAATGTGCCAATGGTAAAATTGCGGTCTTGAAAAATCGACAAATCAATAATTGGATGTTCCTCACCGCGCTCCCAAATTATCAAATAACTCAAACATAAAACGCTAATGACGGCTAAAGCAATGATTTCAGGGGAAGCAAACCAATCGAGCTCACGCCCACGATCCAAGAAAAACTGCAATGCACCCACCCCGATAATCATCAAAACTAGGCCTACTTTATCAATATCGGTCTTGATGACAGGCGTTTCGCGGTTTTTAAGTTGTTGCCAGGCCAAAATGATGGCGACAATACCAATCGGAATATTGATAAAAAATATCCAGCCCCAGTGATAGTTGTCGCAGATATAGCCGCCCAAAATCGGACCTAATATCGGCGCGGTGACTACCACCATAGCAAACAATCCAAGCGCCATCGCCCGTTTTTCAAGCGCAAAAGACTGTAATAATAGACTTTGCGCCAGTGGAATCATCGGACCTGCCACTGCGCCTTGCGCCACCCTAGCAATAATCAGCATCGTCAAGCTATGTGACACCCCGCATAGCCATGAACAAAACACAAATAAACTTGCCGACACCAAAAACACTTTGACCGAGCCATACTGACGAGCCAACCACCCTGTGAGTGGAATAGATATGGCGTTGGAGACGGCAAACATGGTAATCACCCATGTACCTTGCGAGGTCGCCGCACCCAAATCCCCTGCAATGGTCGGTAAGGCCACATTGGCAATCGTCGAATCAAGCACCATCATAAACACTGCCATCGATAGCGCAAATGTCACAATCGCAAGCGGCATCCCTGATAAAGGCGCGCGCTGATTTAGCTGACTACGGGCTGGACTACCAGCCACTGGCTGCTTCGTATCCATAGTGGGTGAAATTGCTTCCGCCATTTTTCACCTCATGATTGGTTTTGCTGGATGATTTGTTGGATGATTTTGGTCGCGCCTGACATATCGACTTGCGGCTGCAGCTGGGCAACCGGTTTGTTGCTAGCGGTCGCGGTAGCCACCTGCGGTTTGCCTTGTTGGTCTCGGCTATCAAGCTCGGCATGCATGCTTAGCCCCACGCGTAGCGGATGCTGTTGTAATTCTTTGCTATCGAGCGCAATTCGTACAGGCAGACGCTGGGTGACTTTAATCCAGTTACCGGTGGCGTTTTGGGCAGGCAAAACCGAGAACGCACTGCCCGTCCCTGCTGACAAGCCAATCACTTTGCCATGATAAACAATCTCTTTACCATAGATATCTGATGTTAAATTCACCGCTTGACCTAGGTGAATGTCTTTAATTTGGCTTTCTTTAAAATTGGCATCGACCCACAAATCATGTAGTGGCACAATCACCATCAAAGGCGTGCCTGCGCTGATTTTTTGACCCAATTGTACACCGCGTTTGGCAATTTGCCCATCGATGGGTGCTACGATCTGGGTACGGTTGAGATTGAGCCAAGCGGTTTGGATATTCGCTATCGCGGTTTGCACCGCAGGTTGGGACAGTACATCATTTTTACCCAAATTGGCGATTGTCACATTGCGCTGCGCTTGCGCAGTCACGACCGCAGAGCGAGCGGTGGCTTGCTTGGCAACTGCCGCATCGAGCTGGGCTTGGGCTTTTTTGACAGTGTCGGCAGCATGCTGGACTTCTTCTTGCGATACCGCTTGACTTGCCATCAAAGCGGCGCGGCGTTGATAGTCAGATTGTGCCGCAAGCAGCGCAATTTTCGCCGATTCAATTTGCGATTGCACTTCATTCATCGCAGTTTGCGCTTGCGAGATATTGACATCAGCTTGTTGGATGGTTGCGGTTTGGGTTTTGTACTGTCTGATTGCTGTGCGCAATTGTGCTTTGGCGGTTTCAAGGGCTAAGCCATTATCCGCTTGGTCTAACGCCACCAAGGTTTGCCCGGCTTTAACCATATCCGTGTCATTGACCCCAATCGCCGTCACCGTCCCCGATATTTGCGCGTTAATTTGTACTTGGTTGCCGCTCACATAGGCGTCTTCGGTACTGACTTGATAGCGCCATTGGGTAAAGTATAACCATAACGTCACCGCAGCAATGGCTAAAACAATCAAGGTAAATAACAATAGGTTTTTTTTACGTTTGGATTTGGCAGGGAGTTGGGTTGTGCTATGCGTAGTTGCGGGTGTCGGTTCGGGGCTATCATCAACCCCAGTCGGCATGATTTCAGCCATTTTTTCGTCCTTATCACTAAACTTGAGTGGCAAAATCTAAAAAATCCGACAGTTGACAGACGGATTTATGCTAGAAAATAGCTCGATTATGGAATTTAATATACTTAATGGGTGGCAATATAAAACTATCCTAAACAGCCATCAAGCATCAAATAAAACATAAATGTTGCATAAGAATACAGTTAGGTAGATAATGTTGTTTATTGTAAAAATTTTGCGCAATTCGTGCGATTGCTAAAATTTAAAGGCTAAGATATAAAGCGTAAGATAAAGAGCGTAAGGATACCAAAAAGCGATGAACGAAAATGATTTACGGGTCATTAAGACTGAACAACATATCGAGCAAGCTTTTCTGGCATTACTGCAGCAGAAACCTTACCGCGCCATCACGGTCCAAGATATTTTAGATACTGCAGCGATTAATCGCTCAACCTTTTATCGTCATTACGCCAGTAAAGAGGCGCTGGCAGAGAAAATGGTGAGTAATTTTCGCCAAGTGTATGAGAAGTTTTTAACTGAACGCTTTAGTGTCGCCAGTCAAGAAAATTTACTGATGTGTTTGGAACAATTTTGGGCGTTTATTCACGCGCAAAAACAACGCATACTGGCTTTTTGGCAAATCAAAACCCCCAATATTCATTTATATGATGACATGTATGCGTTAATCAAACAAAATTATATTGAGCATGCCAAGCGCCATGGACGCCCAGGCGACTTGGAGTTTCAAGGGCATACGTATGCAGGGATTATATTAAATAATTTAAGTTACTGCCTGCAGCAAGACCACCAAATGTCACTCGAGGATATTCGTAGCAATATACAACTGATGATGCAGACAGTGTCTATACAGTAATCTCTCATGGCAATAATCTGTCATTGCCATAATCTGCCATCATCATAATCCGCAGTAGCCTCAATGTCCTCATTAAAGATGAGTTAAAGCGCGCTTAAAAAATTTAGGATTTTTTACCGACCAAATCAATCACCCAAAGCTCCGCTTGCGAGCCTAGCCGAAACGGCACACCCCAAAAACCATACCCCGAGCTTACAATCACATCGGTATTGTTGATACGTTCATAGCCGTAACCCAAACGATTTAAGAATTTAACAATGAAATTGGCAGGAAATATTTGCCCATTATGGGTATGTCCAGATACTTGCAAATCAATCGGTAATTGTACGTTTTTTTCAATCTCATTGGGCTCATGGTCAAGTAAAATTATCGGCTTATCGGTAGTTGACGGCATTAAGTCCTTGGTCGCTTTACGATAACTGGCATGATTATCCAGTCGCCCTACCAACCAAAGCTGGTTATCAACCAACACTTTGTCATCTGCCAATAAGGTGATATTGGCTTTTTGGATCGCATCGCGAATCTCGCCTTCATGCCCATACATATCATGATTGCCTAGCGTGGCATACGCGCCCATTGGCACGGCATTTGCTAGTTGCTGCAGCGCAGGCTGCATATTTTGCGAGGTATAGTAGTCAACATTATCATCCATAATATCGCCAGGCATCAACAGCAGTTGCACCTTCTGTGCTTTCACCATATCGGTTAATCGGTTAATTTGCCGCTCACCGACCATTAGACCCAAATGCAAGTCTGAAACCATCCCAATCCGAATCGGTTTGGCAAGTGGCTGGTTGGCAGTCAAGGTGATATGACGAATGGTGGGTGTATAAGCATTATAAATACCCATCAATACCATACCAAAAAACACGAGCGGCAACAACATGCGTTCCCCGTAAGTTTGATAACTCACTGAATTAAAAAATTGCGGGGCAACTTTCATCAACACCAGATTAATAATACCCACCGCCACCATCGACATGATGACAAACCACAAAATAGTTAGCCAAGTCATAGACAGCTTGAGCCCAAAGATCGTCAATCGCGCGATGCCAAATACCAATAACGCATTACTTATCACAAATAGACTAATCATCAGATAGCGAGAAGACCGATCGGATAACCAAGACCCTGCCCACCACTGCAGCCCCCGCCCCGCCCCATAAGTAAACAATTCAAACAACAATACAATGACGGTCAGAAATATCCAACGCATACCAGCCCCAAATTTTTTATCATAAGTAAAGGTTATATAAAGAATGTTTGTGAATTTACAATGTGACTTTATCTATTAAAGCCAATCAGTGAATTTAAAAAAATCAATTAATATTATTTGCGCATTAAAAAACCCAACTTACGAGAATAAGTTGGGTTTTTTCGATATCGGCTCATCCGATAACGGTATTGTGGCAGGTTTATTGATTTTTAACAAGCAATAAATTTGCTATAATAACCCTTTTGGCACTTTTAAAAATTATGACATATTCAACTGCTGTTAATTTATCCGATATTGCGAGCCCTGCCCAAACCCGCGTCATTGTGGGGATGTCAGGGGGCGTTGATTCTTCTGTCACCGCCGTTTTGCTCAAACAAGCGGGCTTTGATGTTGAAGGCTTGTTTATGAAAAACTGGGAAGAAGATGACGGTACCGAATATTGTACCGCCATGACTGACCTTGCCGATGCGCAAGCGGTGGCGGATAAAATCGGCATTAAACTGCATACCGCCAACTTTGCCATGGAATATTGGGATCGCGTATTTGAGCATTTTTTGGCGGAATATAGCGCAGGTCGCACCCCAAATCCTGATATTTTATGCAACAAAGAAGTCAAGTTTAAAGCATTTTTGGATTATGCGCTAACTTTGGGGGCGGACTATATTGCCACCGGTCACTATGCACGCCGCGGTTTTAGCGATGAAAATGGCAAAGCGCCACTACTGCGCGGACTTGATAACAATAAAGACCAAAGCTACTTTCTGCACGCGGTGGCAGGCGATAAAATCGCCAAAACCTTGTTCCCTGTGGGTGAGTTGGAAAAACCTGAAGTACGCCGTATTGCCGAGCAGTATGATTTAGCGACAGCGAAGAAAAAAGATTCTACGGGTATTTGCTTTATCGGCGAGCGACGCTTTAAAGACTTTTTACAGCAATATTTGCCCGCTCAAAAAGGCGATATCTATACCGATGATGGCAAAAAAATCGGCACCCACGATGGCTTAATGTATTACACGCTTGGTCAGCGTGGCGGTATTGGTATTGGTGGGGTTAAAGATAGAGATGAGGCGCCTTGGTTTGTGTTACACAAAGACTTGGATAATAATCGGCTGATTGTCGGTCAAGGGCATGACCATCCAATGCTACAATCCACTGAATTGGCCGCTTATAAGCTTGACTGGGTGGTTGGTGCACCCACCCAACTGTTTACTGCCCAAGGTTATCGCTGTACCGCCAAAACGCGCTATCGTCAGCCTGATCAAGCCTGTACAGTTTTTGCCCTTGATGAAACGAGGGACACCATAAAAGTGGTGTTTGACGAGCCACAGCGCGCGGTGACCCCCGGTCAGTCTTGTGTGTTTTATCAAGATGACATCTGTTTAGGCGGTGGCGTGATTCAAACCATCGATGCCCCTACTAGCCTAGCTGAAGTTTAAAGTTTAATACCCATCCAGATACAAACAGCGCAAATTGATACTATTTGCGCTTTTTTATACCCTGTTGATTAAGAAAAGTTTGCAGCTAAGCGTTTGTTCCACCCTGCTTTTTTTCGTAGGTAGCCAATTCCCCAGCAGCTTAAATAAATCACAAATGAAATGGTAGTGATATAAGGTGAAATCGGCAGTCCAGGTCCTAACGATAGTAATATCCCGCCGACCCCAGCGATGATGGCAAACAGCATGGACAACAAATAGACATAGATAGGTCTAGCCGTCACTTGACTCGCCGCCGCCGCAGGCGTGATGAGTAACGATAATAGCAGCAATGCACCGACAAACTGCACACTTACCGCCACCACAAGACTCAGCGCAAACATAAACAGCAAAGATAAAAATGTTAAATTCAGATGCTGCGCTTGGGCAACTTGCGGGTCAACTGCGGCAAATAACATGCGCTGACCAAATATGGCAATGATTGACAGCACAATCACCGCAACCACTAACATCGACTGCAATTCAGCGGGCGTGATTGCAACAATTTGCCCGGTTAATAAGCCAAATTTATTGGAGGAGCGCCCTTGATACAAGGATAAAAACAACACCCCCAGCCCAAGCCCGAATGGCAACAAAATACCCACCACTGAGTTGCGGTTTTTGCCATCAATCCCCATGACCCCTAGCACCATGCCAGCCGTCACCGCCCCAATGACGGCACCTAGCGTCACTGAAGACCCTAACCATAAGGCACACGCCGCCCCTGCAAACGACAGCTCTGCTGTCCCATGCACGGCAAACGCCATGTCCCGTGCCTGAACCATCGGTCCGATGAATCCCGCCATCACACCCAACAATACCGCGGCCACGATGGACGTCGACACCAAGGGCAACAGCTCAGCAAAGTTATCAAAATTGATGATGGTATGTAGCCAAGTTGTGAGCAGCATGTAAATTCCAAAAGTTAAAAAACCATCGAATGTGATGGCTTGTTTTTGATTGAAGCAAATAAATTAGCGAAATCGATTGATTAAGTCGATACCACCGAGCTTGGCAGTCGCATTTTCAAGATACACCACTTTATCTACCAAAGGTATAATCGGCTCGAGTTCGTGACTAATCATCAAAATCGCAGTATGATGCGCCTGTTTGCGATGGGCTAAAATATCACTGACCACATACTGGCTTGCCACATCAAGGCTCAGCAGCGGCTCATCCATCAACAAAACATCAGGCTCAGAGACCAACGCTTGGGCGATACGCATGCGCTGCTGCTCACCACCCGACAGCATGGTAAGCGGCGCATCACAAAATGACTCACCGCCAACTTCCGCAATGGCTTTATCCACCAAATATTTTTTTTGTTTTGCTGTCTGCCAAAAACTGCCCAAGGTTTTTTTGGGGCTAAATAGACCAAACAAATAATTTTCCCCATCTAGCCCTAGCTGCACCAAGTCCCTACCCCGAATCGGTAGTTTTGGCGCAAAGTCTTTGAGCTGAGGCACATAGCCCACTCGAATATCTTTGCCAAGCGTGATTGAACCACTGGATAGTGGCACAAGTTTGAGTAAACTTCGCAGCAATGTCGTCTTGCCTGTACCGTTAGCGCCGAGCAATGCCACAAATTCACCGGATAAAATCGAAAAATTGACATCCTGCCATAGCAGACGTTGCCCAAAGTGCATACTGGCATCTTTGACTTGCAAAATGATTTGCTGTGACTGTGGCAGTTTGACAAACGATTGGCAATGAATAGCCTGCGCAAACTGCCGCTCGCTATTGGCTATTTTGGTGGTTGACATGGACATGGTGGCTACTTCTTCATCCTAACGGCAAGATGCTAACGACAAGATCCCAAAGGCGAGGATGGTTGATTGGCAATATCACATTGCAAAAAATCCGGGCTAAAAATTAAGCATTATAAGCGATAACCAGCCAATACTATACCAATTAACGCAAATTTTTCCCCAAACGCATTTATAGGTAGCCTAAAAGTTTTAGGCTACTATTTTTAGGCTAGTTAAAATTAGCGCATCGCTGCCGCAAAATCATCCAGGGTTTTTTCAATAAATTGGGTATAGCTTGTCACGCCATCGGGCAGCGTTTCATAGACCGCCACAACTGGGACTGTTGATGCCTTCGCCAATGTGATGAGTTGCTTTGAGGTGGCATCTTCGGTCTGGGCATTGACCACCAACAGACCGACTTGTTTATTGCTCAGCAGGCTTTTGCTGTCATTGAGCACTTTGACCGATACCCCCGCATCCGTCTCTGATTGCACGACATAGGCTTTTGGCGTTACATCCTTGATGCCCATATCGGCTAGCAAATACCCAGTGACAGGCTCAGTAGCAAAGGCAGTGATGGCTTTTTGCTGTCCGATTTGTTTGGCTTTGACTTTAAGCGCATCAATTTGCTGGATAAAGTGTTGGGTATTTTTTGCATAAATTGCTTGATTGGCAGGTGATGTTGCCGCCAATTGCTTGTTGACCGCTTCAGCCACTTTTTTTGCTGTATCGAGGGAGAAAAACACGTGCTCATTGAAGTCACCGTGCGAATGACTATGCCCTTCACTGGGCACGTGAGGATGATCACATGGTTGCGGATCAGCGGTCTTTATTTCGTGTTGGGTATCATGTTGGTGTTGTTCACTGGCAGGCTCATCTGCCGCATTGTCCGTGGTAGGCGACAGTCCTGAAAGTGCTACGGCATTAATCACTACAGGTTTGTGACTCACCGACTCAGCTAAGCTCATACCCCAATCATCATACCCGCCACCGTTGACCAGCATAACAGCGGATTTAGTGATATTAAGCTTGTCGGTCGCTGTGGCTTGATAATCATGCGGATCTTGTGATAAATCATCGACCCCCACAATCACGTTAACTTTATCCCCCCCGACCGCTTTAGCCACAGAACCCCACACATTGGTGGTGGCATACACCGTGGGTAATTGGGTATCAATAACGGTGTTTGATGAGACTGTTGTAGCTGAGCTATTTGATGCGGATTGATTTGAGGCTGATTGCTTTGAAGTGGATTGATTATCAGTTTGCTTTTGGCAGCCTGTTAATCCCCCCAATAGGCTCATCATCAATGTTACCGCTGCAATTGTCGGGATTTTTAGTGGCATTAGTGGCAAAAAAGGTCGGCTAAAAAAAGCATATTTGTTAATCAATTCGTTTATCATGCTGGGTCGCCAAATCAAGTATTGAGAATAGTAAAAATGTTATATTATAACATTTTAATGGTGTTCTCAAGGTAGCTCAAGGATTTATGCTGGCTTGGATTTCACCTATCGCACCTTTAAATTCAACTATTTGCGCTGACCTTTTTATGCCATAATAAATTTATCACCTTGCTGTATGGTTCACAGGCAAATCGGTTGTTATTTTCTACGCTTTACGCCTGTCAGCACTTTTTTGTATGACCCACTCTCACAGGATGTTTTTATGAAACAATTTTTCGCGCCTTGTCTGGTACTTGCCAGTATGCTGGGTACAACATTTGCCCACGCAGCCTCTATGCCAGTGGATACCAATGCCCGCTTTAAACTAGGGTTAAACGCGTCTATCAATCATTATGCGTACGACAAGGACAATGATGTTACGATCATGCCACAGGCATTTTATGACAACAATCGAGTCTACATTGAAGGCAGTGAAGCGGGTTATTATCCCTACAAAGATGCACAAAACGAATGGCGATTGACCGCAAGCTACGATAGCCGTTCATTTGATCCAGACGATGCGAGCACAGCGGCGTTAAAAGGACTCGATGAGCGTAAATGGTCTGCTATGGTGGGCACCAGCTATATGCGCATTACCCCGTATGGCGGCTTTAAAGCGCAAGTGGAAACTGATGCGTTAGGTCGCAGTGATGGTACTAGCGCAAAAGTGGCGCACTTGAGCAGATTTAAAGCAATGGATGATAAAATCACCATTTATCCTGAGCTAGGACTGCAGTGGTACAATGACAAGTACAACAATTACTACTTTGGTGTTTCTGAGCAAGAATCGCTACGCACAGGAATAACAGGGATAAAAGCTTATAACGCTGATAGTAGCGTTGCCCCTTATGTCAATGTCAGTGCCAGTTACGCCATTTCGCCACGCTGGAGTGCGTTTATCAGTCAGCATTTAGAGTATTTAAGCGATGAGCAAAAAAAACAGCCCACTGGTTGATAACCGTGTCGATAGCAAAACTAAAATTGGCTTTAACTATCAGTTTTAAAGCTTAGCTTGATGCCTAGCTTGCCCATAAGTTTTAATGCCTAGCTTGCCCATAAAAAGCGCAAATTGTTTGATTTGCGCTTTTTTTATTTATAAGAAAGGATTATTTACTTCGTCCACGTGCGACGCTTGCTGCTGTTGAATAGTAGATTTTTCCACCGTTTGCGCTTGATGGGCTTCTAAATACGCAACGATTTGGTTCAATACATCTTGTAATTGTTTTGCCGTGGCTAAACTTTGTTTATCCAACGTAAACGTCGCACTGCCATAGAGATTGACTTGCTCTCCTTGATTCTCAAGGGTAAATTCGCCCAATCCGACGCTTTGGCTATCATTTTGAAATGGTTTAAAAGCACTCATCTTTTCCCCTGTTTAGTTGTTGATTTGCTAGTTGTTGATTTGCTAGTTGTTGATTTGCTAGTTGTTGATTTGCTAGTTGTTGATTTGCTAATTACTGCTTGTGGTTATGGTGAAATAGTGGCTACATTGCTCGGCAAACTGGGAAACGCATTGACCCCGGTACGTTTTTTAAGGGTGCTTAGGCTAATTTTTTCAACGGTTCCACTATCATCATTCGGGCTAAAAAATACTATCGCTTGATGTTGTGATGGCAGATATACCGCTTTAAAAAAATGCGATGGCACCAGCACACGATTTTTTAGCCGTTTGACTTCCGGTGTTAAGAACGCCACCCCTGTCACCACATAAGCTGAGCCGTATTGGTTGGTCAGGTTGCGAGTTTGTGTTTCAATTTTTACCCAAGTTTTACGGTTGTTGTCAGGCGTTTGTGGGGCGATATTTGCCAAACTAAAGCTATCAAATTGTGAGTCCGTGGTTGCCATATCAGCATTCGGCGCTAAATGCCCTCTGTCAAATCCGGTATTGGTATAATCGCTTAATAGACTACGCACCTCGGTCGGCAGGCGAGTTTCTTCATGAAAGTTATCCTCTCTGACCAAGGTTTTGGCAGCCGTTATTCGTTGTCGCGTCAAATGCTCAGCGACCCAAATCGGGGTTTTGGTGACCCCCGAATACATCACCGCAAAGCCATTAAAGCACAGGGGGTAGGTTTTTTGCGACAGCTTAGCGGTCATTGACGGCTGGGTTTTCTCCAAAAACTCGCTAGCGCATTTTTGTAGCGCCTTGTCTAGCGGGCGCGTGGTGAGTGTTTGGGTATCTGTGTTCGCTTGGGTGGTAGGAATGGTAATAGGGATAGTAACAGTATTGCTATCGGGCTTAGCGGTTGAGGGCGCAACACTACAACCTGTCAAATACAGCAAGCCAACGCTTATGGCTGATAAGATGGCATTGTTGGTAACAAAATGAGTTTGAACTATCATGAGTGACCTTAAAAAAGAAAAAATGAAGAAAATGAAAAATAGTACAATGACGACAATGGTATGGTTCGGGCTAAAGTGTTGGACAACACAGTTTAAATCTCGGTTTAAAACTTCTTGGTTATTTTATAAGGTTTTTTAGTGGAATACGCAAATATTTACTGGTAGTGATAGCAGTTTTTTGAAATGTTTGTTGTCTAATAGGCAATTGACTCACTTTTATCCCCATATTTTCCCATCAACAATTGCTTAAGTTCTGATAAAATACACCTTTTGTCGTTAGTAAATTTTTATGAGTACATCAACCACACCACAAAACGCCGTCGTCTTACTCTCGGGCGGGCTAGATTCCGTGACTTGCCTTTACTGGGCAAAAGCCAATTACGCCAACGTCACAGCGGTAAGCTTCAATTACGGTCAGCGCCACAATAGCGAACTTAATGCCGCCAAAAAAATTGCCGCGACAGCCCAAGTCAACCACCGTATTATCGATATTGATTTGGCACAGCTAGGTGGCTCAGCGCTGACCGATGCTTCGCTGGTGGTACCCGATGCCAAACAAACAGATTTTAGCGATAATCAGCATAATGACAGCATTCCAATTACTTATGTACCTGCGCGTAATACCATCTTTTTGTCGTATGCGCTGGCATTGGCAGAGGTGACACAGTCCAATGCCATTGTGATTGGTGTCAATGCAGTCGATTACTCAGGCTATCCTGACTGTCGTCCTGAATATATTGAAGCCTTTGAAAAGATGGCAAATCTTGCTACCAAAGCCGGTGTGATGGGCAATCATCTCCACATTGCAACGCCATTGTTGCATTTAAGTAAAGCAGAAATCATTAAGTTGGGGGTATCGCTAGGGGTGGATTATGCATTAACCGTGTCATGCTACCGCGCAGATAGCGAAGGACGCGCCTGCGGACACTGCGATAGCTGTTATCTACGTCAGCAAGGTTTTTTACAAGCTGAAATAGATGACCCGACTATTTATCAGTAATCTATCATCATCAAATCCTGCCAGCTTTATTGCGTCAACGGTAAAGCTAGCCATTGTACGATTGAACACCTGCTGTTCTATACTGCTGTCTCTTATGAGGATAAACTATGAAACATTCAGCCATCGTGACCCTATTTGCTAGCATGGTTTTGCCGTTTGCCGCCCATGCTGCCAACCCACAATACGTCAATGCTTGCGCTACCCAAATGACCGATAAACACATCACTGATGCCGCTTCTGCAAAAAAAGTATGTACTTGTGTGGTAGATGAACAATCAAAAATCACCCAAGCGCAAAAAATTGAGCTTGATACTTGGGTAAAAAGTGGCAAAGATGTTCGCCAAAACAAAACTTTTCAAACCATCAGTGCCCGTATGAAAGCATGTGGCAACGGCGTTAAATTTAATAAAGCCCGTCCCTAACCGGTTACCATTAAGTCCATAATCGATACCGCCGCGCCACTAGACCAGTTGTTTACTGGTCTTTTTTTGTTTTGTCGCATGAAGAAGTTTGTACTCAATCTGGCTTTCTGATATTGTTAGTTCAATTTTTGCTTGGGAAATGCCCATGACTCAACTACCCAATTTTTTGGTCACCACTGTGGAAGCGGATACCAGCCGTCAGGCCACAGCGCAGCCGCAATTTATCCAGCGTCAAATCAACCTGCCAGCGTATGCCAAACAGGCAGATAAAGGTTTGATTCTGTATTTTTATCCAAAAGACAACACCTCAGGCTGTAGTGTGCAAGCGCAAGATTTTAGCCAGCATTTGCCCCAACTGCAGCAGCTTGGCTACCAAGTCATTGGCGTATCAAGAGATAGTGTCAAAAGCCATGAAAAATTTATCGCCAACCAACAGATTAATTTCCCTCTTGTCAGTGATACCGATGAACAGCTTTGCCAATATTTTGGCATCATTGCCGAAAAAAAACTGTACGGCAAAGTCAGCCTTGGCGTGGTGCGTTCAACCTTAATTTTTGACAACGCAGGCAAGCTGGTTCATGAGATGCGCAATGTCCGCGCCAAGGGACATATTGATAAATTACTTGCGATATTGCCCACCCTTTAACCCAAAACAACCTAAATTAATCCAAACGCCTTACATTATTTTTATTTTGATTTTTTGACTCGAGATCACTCATTGTATGTCCGTGAACCAATTTTTTAAAAATATCTATCACGACTTGTATTATGACGTCTATAAAGCAGTCGGTGGCTCGCTCGAAGATGAAGCGGTTAATTGGCCGCTGTATCTCTCCAAACTTGCCAGTACAGGCATCAAAATCATGGTGCTGTTGGCAATTTTGGGCGTGGTCTATCGGTTAAGTTTATTGCTCATCAATTCTGCCCGTTTCATCGCCAAAGACAGTAAATACAGCCAATCGTTAAGGCTCATCGCACGGTTGATGTGGTTGTTTTCAAGTTTGCTTGCGGTGATGAGTCAGCTTAATTTTGAACCTGAAACAGTCAAAGCCACTGCCAAAGCGGGTATTTGGTCAGTGATTTTTTATATGGCGTGGTACAACCTCGGTTATTTGATGCAAAAAATGCTCAAAAATTATGGGCTAAACGCGTCGATTGAACAACTACTGCATAATTTGTTGTCCATGCTCATTATCGTATTATGGATTGCCTCGGTGATGTCGCAGTTTGGTTTTGATATTGTGTCTGTGGTCGCAGGTCTTGGGATTGCGGGTATCGCAGTGGGTTTTGCGGCACAAGCTACACTTGCCAATTTTATTGCCGGTATCACCATTTTGATTGAGCAGTCATTTCAAGTCGGTGATTGGGTCAGCATCAATGAAAAAGAAGGTAAAGTGGTGCAAATCGCCTTGCGCACTACCCAAATTTTGACCCGTGATAATATCACTGTGATTTTCCCCAATTCAACCGTTGCTTCAGCGGAAGTCATTAATTTAACTGCCAAAAATCTGATTCGTTTTGATATTGAAGTGCGTATCGCGTTGGAAGCGGATATTGAAAGCGCTCGCGCTATTATTGTTGATATTTTAGCCAACACCAAAGAGGTATTAGAGCGTCCTGCGCCCACAGCAACAGTGGATAAAATTGGCGATTTTGGGGTGTTTTTTATCGTGCGGTTTTGGGTCAATCCGCCACATGTGTCTCGAATGCCATTTATCAAAGAAAATCTACGCGAACAAATCAAAGTAGCACTCGATGATGCCGGCATTGCCACACCTTACCCTCATATGCAGCTTTTAATGCCAAGCGCAATGCCAAGCGAAGTAGCCTCATCGATAAAAACTTCCCCATAATTTCAGACATTCTGTCATTTGTCCTTTGCTAATCATGCTAAAATACGCCATTAATCAACTTTGACTTTTTTTGGCAGTATTTATGACAGACAGCAATACAACGCCCGTTGGGCAAACTTTTCACATTGTAATCACTTGTGCGGATGGGCTAGAGATTCCCTTGCAAACTGAGCTGGCAAGCTTTGGTATAGATACACAAATTGAGCGCACGGGTCGGCTGATGGCAACATTGACGTTGGCGCAGATTTATCAAGTCTGTCTATGGTCTCGTGTGGCATCACGGGTGTTATTACCACTGGGCAAAAAGAACATCAATCCCGAGTACGATATTGCAGAGCAGCTCTATACCTTTGCCAAAACTGTCAAATGGACCCAGCTATTTGATTTGCAGCAGACCTTTGCGATTCGTTTGACCCTAGATAAACGCGTACAAGCCAACCAGCAATTCACCATGCTGCGCGTCAAAGATGCGATTGCTGACCAATTTAATGAGCAGTTCGGTCGTCGCCCCAATGTCGATAAAAACCCCGATTTTGGCATTGTCGCTACTGTGGGTGACAAACAAGCTGAATTGTATCTAGACTTATCAGGTACCAGTTTGCACCGCCGTGGTTATCGTGCTGCGATGACCGAAGCGCCACTCAAAGAAAACTTGGCGGCTGCCCTGCTCTATAGCGTGAATTTTCACACCACCCAATTTGACAGTATCGTCGACCCGATGTGTGGCTCAGGCACGCTGATTATCGAAGCCTTACTGATGAGCGCAGATTATGCCGTAGGACTGGATAAAGCCGATAGCCAATTTGGGTTTTATGCATGGCAACATCATGACACTGCGCTTTGGGAGTCAATGGTGCAAGACGCGCAAGCCCGTTTTCATCATCGCCTAAATGCCATGGCAAATGGCGAGATGCCCGCGGTATTTGCTTTTGATATGGACTCAGGCGCGGTTCGAGCGACGCATAAAAATTTAATCGCCGCAGGTTTGACGCCTATCATCAACCGTATTACCTTGCAGCAGCGCTCATTGGCGACCCTTAATTTGGCACTAGAAAAACAAGTCAATGGCTGGGTCAATCCCCTGTTTATCACCAACCCACCGTATGGTGAACGTCTGGGTGAAGAAGAATTGATTAAACCCTTGTATCAAGGTTTGGGTAAAAAATTACAAGCCTTGTTTGCAGATAGCCCTGCCAAAGTGACTTTGGGTGTTCTCGCTGCCAAAGTTGAACAAGCCGACGTACTACCGCTTGCCGAGCCAAAAACTCTGCGCTGTCACAATGGCGCTATCACCGTTTATTTTCGTTATGGTGAGCTATTAAAGAGCAAAGATACACCGGTGATTACGCGCTTTGAAAAACGTGAAATCGCCGTAGAAGAAGGTCAAGATTTTATCAATCGACTACAAAAAAATCTTGCCAATCTGCGCAAACTCGCTCACAAACAAGCTGTGACCAATCTGCGGGTGTATGATGCCGACTTACCTGATTTTAAAGTAGCGGTGGATGTGTATGGCGAATTTGTACATGTGCAAGAATATGCCGCGCCCAAATCAATTCCGTTAGAGACCGCCAAAAAACGCTTTAATCTAGCGCTGCATGGCGTGCGTGAAGCTTTGCAAGTGAACCGTGAGCAAGTGTTTATCAAAACCCGCGCCCGCCAATCCGGCAATGAGCAGTATGAGAAAAAAGCCAATTCGGGTAAATTCCATGTGGTCAGCGAGCCAACCGCCAACAACCAACGGGCGTATTTTTTGGTGAACTTTAGCGATTATTTGGATACAGGGTTATTTCTTGACCATCGCAGCATCCGAAAAATTATTGCAGAAAACTCACGCGGTAAAACAGTGCTTAATCTATTTGCTTATACTTGTACTGCCAGTGTGCATGCGGCATTGGGCGGGGCAAAAGCGGTGACATCGGTAGACTTATCACAAAACTATCTGGATTGGGGACGCAAAAATTTTGCCCTAAACGGCTTGCCAGATTTGCCAAGCTACCAGTTTATTGCCCAAGATATTTTTGAATGGATTAAAAGCAATACCGAGCAGTACGATGTGATTTTTATCGATCCGCCGACTTTTTCTAACTCCAAGAAGTTTCAAGGTACTTTTGATGTGCAGCGCGACCACGTACCACTCATTAACCGTGCCATGAATCGCTTATCCTCTGAAGGCGTGTTGTATTTTTCCAATAACTTTACCAAATTTGTGCTAGACGACGAAATCAGCAACCGTTACCACGTTGAAGAAATGACCAACCAAACCATCGGCTTTGATTTTGATAGTAAACGCCCTATTCACCAGTCGTGGGCGATTCGCCACAAATAATTTGCCAATAAAAAAGCGATGACTCGTGTTAGCCATCGCTTTTTTTGATGAGTTCGGTTATTTTGCCAGAGTCTTGGTTTCAATCACGCTATCAAGCTTATAAAGGCTGCCATAGCCTTTGGTATCGGTCGGTGGGGTGCGATAGCGAGTCAAGCGCAAAACCCGCTGTGCGCTTTCATCATGACGATAATTGATGATAGGCGCATCCAAAAGATGCCATTGACCCACCGCTGTTTTTAATCCCTGCGTGTCATAATGGATATCGCGCACTTCTAGGCATTTTCTATCGGTCACGTTGTCGCAATACTGCCATTTGGGTTTGACCTCCAAAAATACGGTTTCCCCTTTGCCGTATTTTACTTCAGGCTTTAATATGCCATCCCAAATTAACGCAATGCCGTCTGCCAGAGTTTGTTGCAACATTGCATGTGTTTGCCAGCTCATTATCATCATTGATAATTGACTATCGCTGTGCATTTGCTGAGCCAACCAAGTTTCACTTTGTTGTAGAGAGCCGCAACCCATCAAGGTAGTCACCGCATTGGTGCTTGCCTGTAGCTTGTCCCCTTGTAACCTATAGCCGCTCGATAATCGATTACAGCCTACACTGTAACTGATTCGATTTTGGGTGAAATCAAGTGTTACCTTGTGGTTATCAATTTGCGGCTTCAAATGATCAGATGGCGGTGGATTGGTACTGTTGGGATAAGCATTCACGCTAGACAATTGCCAATGATAATTTTGCAAATCATCCACAGTGGGTGCTTTACCAATAAATATCGCAGGCTGGGCATCAGGCACTCTTTCACTAGGGGCTGATAGGTTAGTATTCACCGTTTGGCAACCCGTCAGGGCAAGCATGAGCAATGCGCTGGTTTTAAAGCCACCTTTGACCACTTGATTGTTTATCATTGTTTATATCCATTTTTAGACCATTAATTAAATTTTAGCCAAATATCTTTGGTTATTCAGCATCCGTTCTGTAAATTTAGTTCAGTACCTTTAAATTTAGTTGAATATATTTAATGGAAGAGTTGGCATAAAAAAACCCAGTCAAGCGACTAGGTTTTTGATTTCAAACTTAACATAAACGGTTATTTATTCGGTTGTGGCGTGGTGCGCAGATAAGGCTTAATTTCTTTATGACCTTTTGGGAATTTCGCGGCGATTTCTTCATTTTTGACACTCGGCGGGATAATCACATCGTCCCCGTCTTGCCACTCAACTGGCGTTGCAATGCCATAATTATCTGACAATTGCAAGGCATCAATCACCCGTAAAATTTCATTGAAGTTACGACCTACGGCGGCTGGGTAAGTAAAAGTTAACCGCAGTTTATGCTGTGGATCGATAATGAATACGCTACGAACCGTATGCGTGGTTGACGCATTTGGGTGAATCATGTCGTAAGCTTCCGATACTTTTTTGTCAGCGTCTGCAATGATGGGGAAATTTACCTCGCAGCCTTGGGTTTCTGAGATATCGCCCGCCCAAGCTTTGTGAGCTTCGACGCTATCGACTGATAAAGCAATGGGTTTGACATGGCGTTTTTTGAATTCATCACCCAATGATGCCGTGCGTCCTAATTCCGTGGTACAGACTGGGGTAAAGTCTGCCGGATGTGAGAATAAAACCACCCAGTTATCACCTTGCCAATCGTAAAAATTGATATTGCCTTCAGTGGTTTGTGCGTCAAAATTTGGTGCCGTGTCGCCAATTCGTAATTGTGCCATCGCTGACTCCTTATGATTTTATTTGATTAATCGTATATGGTTATTGTTTGATATCGGTCTATCACAGAGACTCAGCAAAATTTTAACAGATTTTAAATTCATCAATAATGACTTTTTGCGAATCTTTGTTTCTAAAAAGTCATAAGCGCGCTACGATTGACTGTTTTATAGTGGAGGTTTTAATCAAATTCCGCGGACTTTAAAAACTGCGCGACCACATTAAACTGCCCAGCGGTGGTATCTTCTTCATACATGGCTTGGCGAAACGCATTGGAATTGGCAATGCCTGAGGTATACCAAGCAATATGTTTACGAGCGATACGGCACCCCGAGTATTCACCATAAAACGCATAAATCTCTTGCAAATGGCTTAATACTATCTCCTTTAGCGCATCCATCGTTGGACTGGGCAAGATTTCACCGGTATTTAGATAATGCGCAATATCACGAAAAATCCAAGGCTGCCCTTGCCCTGCTCGCCCAATCATAATGCCATCGGCGCCTGTTTGCTCGTATACTTGTTTGGCTTTTTGCGGGCTGTCGATATCCCCATTGACGATAACAGGAATGGTGAGAAGATTTTTGACCTCTTTAATTAACTCATAGCGAGCGCTGCCCAGATATTTATCTTCGCGGGTGCGTCCATGTATCACAATCATGGCGATACCTGCCTGTTCTGCCATTTGTGCGACACGTAAAATATTTTCTTCGCCATTGGCATAGCCTAGACGGGTTTTTAGCGTGACTGGCACATCCACTGCATTGACCGTGGCATCCAATAGCCGCTTGACCAATTCTTCATCTTTGAGTAGCGCTGAACCGGCAAGCTTTTTGCATACTTTTTTTGCCGGACAACCCATATTGATATCGACAATTTGCGCCCCATTGGCAACTTGATAGCGAGCCGCTTCGGCGATTTTTTTTGGGTCTGAGCCAGCGATTTGCGCAGAAATAGGCGCGATTTCACCATCAAAATTGGCGCGATACAGCGTTTTGTGATGGGCAAATAACGTGGCATCAGAGGTCATCATCTCCGACACGGCATGTCCTGCGCCAAAGGACTTAGCCAGCATGCGAAAAGGCTTATCGGTGACACCTGCCATCGGGGCAACGATGATGCGGTTGGCGATGGTCTGGTCACCGATATTGAGGGGGGTAAGTAATGGATGGTTACACATAAATAAAAAGAGTGATGGGCTCAAAAACGGGGAAACATTATAACTTTTATTGTCCATGCTTTGGCTAAAAATATCACACATTTATCATACTTCCCATTTCCCCCTCTTTTAACCAATCGGGTGAGTTTTTATATCAATTTTTTACGATTTTTTATTTGTTTGTCATATAGACTTAACCCAATACAAGTTTAATAGTGTCATACTCATCAATTTGCTAGATATAGATTTAGACATAGAAATGGGCATAAACATATGTTAAAACAGCTTAAACTTTGGTATCGAGGTGGTAAGCATGTCAATGGCGAAGTGATTTATCAGCTACCCCATTGGTCTGCTAGGGTGGCTCGTCGTATGGTTGATTTTGTTTCGCTTGAATGGAAGTGGTTATTGGCATTTTTATGCCTAATCATGATAATTCTTATTATCGCTATTTGATTCGTCGCTATTTTACCCATTTAGCGATGCCAATTTGGGCAACATATGGGAGGTAAAGATATTGTATATAAAGCCGCTGACAAGGTTCACTATGTTTTACCATGACAAATAGTTGAGATTTTAGTATACTAGCTTGTTTATTTGACACGCTTATACGACCGCTATGACCCAAATTCCTGTCATTCAAAACCCAGACATGGTCAATCCCCAAGACCTTACCGCAAAAACCAATTTACTTGGCATGAGTAAGGCTGAGCTTGGACAATTTTTTGTAAAGCTCGGCGAAAAACCGTTTCGCGCCACCCAAGTGATGAAGTGGATTTACCAGTTTGGCGTGACCGATTTTTATCAAATGACGAATTTGTCCAAAAAACTACAAGAAACATTGGACGAAGTGGCAACTGTGTCGCCCCCAACGGTCAAGTTTAAACAATTTAGCGAAGATGGCACCCGCAAATGGGTGTTTGAAGTAGCAGGTGGCTCGCTGGTGGAAACTGTCCTCATCCCAGCTGACGATAACAAACAATTTGGACGTAAAACCTTGTGTATTTCATCGCAAGTCGGCTGTGCGCTTGACTGCTCGTTTTGCAGCACCGGTAAACAAGGCTTTGAGCGGGACTTATCCCCTAGCGAAATTATCGGACAGCTGTGGGTTGCCAATCAGTCTTATATGGAAAATGTACCTGTCACTGAACGTGAAAATCGGGTCACTAATGTGGTGATGATGGGCATGGGTGAACCCCTATTAAATTATGAGCCTGTGGTAGCCAGTATGTCATTGATGCTCGATGATTTTGGTTTTGGTCTGTCCAAACGCCGCGTTACCCTATCAACGTCGGGCATCGTGCCAAAGATGTATGAGCTCGCCAAAGACATTGATGTGGCACTTGCCATTAGCCTACATGCACCCAATGACGAACTGCGTAACGAACTGGTACCCATCAATAAAAAATATCCACTCAAAGAGCTGATAGCCGCCGCCAAATCTTATGTATATGACGAAAACCCCCGTCATAAAAAGCACGTCACCATCGAATATGTGATGTTAAAAGACGTCAATGACACGGATCAGCACGCCCGTCAGCTAGTCAATCTACTCAAAGATTTGCCCTGCAAAATTAATTTGATTCCGTTTAATCCGTTCCCGCATGCGCCTTACGGACGCTCTAGTAACAATCGCATTCATGCGTTTAGCAATATCTTAAACCAAGCGGGCTTTGTCTGTACCATTCGCCAAACCCGTGGCGATGACATTGATGCAGCGTGTGGACAACTGGTCGGACAAGTCACTGATAAAACCCGCCGAGCAAAACAGTGGCAAGAAAAAGTGTCCAAAACGTTACAATCTAAACCATCTCATTAAATCTTTTATCATTATAATAGTTTGGCGTGATAAAGGCGCAAGTTAGCCTTATCGGTTGGTGTTATCACGGTTTTTTTGCTATAGTAATAGCCATTTTTAGTGATAGGCTTGTTTTTGCCATTGGGTTTCATCGACAATTAAAATTGGTTATCGACTGTCAAAATTTTTAATTATTCAATTTAGTTCATTTGATTATGAGTAAGTTTGTTATGCCACCATGTCACTCACGTCAAACTCATTTATACCACAGTCAACCTGCTATTTTGTGTCAATTACACGACAACCATATAGAAGACAATGATAAAATGCCGGGCAAATCAAATTTTTTATCGAAGATTTTTGCCGTAGGCATGATTGGCTTTTCAAGCTTCACCCTTTGCCTAACGGGTTGCACCACCACCCGACAAGTCACCACGCAAACAGTCACCGCCAGTGACCCCAGTCGTTGGGAAAAAAATCCAGAAGAAATCGCCAGAATTCGTACCGCGATTGCCGCTGAATATATTCGTGGTGGTAAATTAGACGATGCCAAACGACAGTTAGAAAGTGCATTAAAGTCTTATCCAAAGTCAGCAGAAGCCAATGATATGATGGGTGTGTTATTGCAGCAAGAAGGCAGCCCGCGCAATATGCAAAAAGCCGAAGCTTATTTTAAAAACGCCATCGCACTCAATCCTGATTTTAGTCAAGCAAACAACAACTATGGCGTCTATCTCGCCCAACTCAGTCGTAACCAAGAAGCGATTGCCCAGTTTCAAATTGCGGGTTCTGCGTTAGGGTATGACGGTCGTGCCAGTGCGTTAGAGAATTTAGGGCGTACGGCGTTAAAGGTCAAAAACAAACCACTGGCGATACAATCATTTATCAAGGCGCTTGATGCCAACCGCCAAAGCATTGTCGCCCGTACAGAGCTCATTGATATTTTATTGACCGATGGCAAATTTTTGGAGGCGCAGGCACTCTATAATGATTTGGTTAAAATTATTGGTCAATCCAACCTTGACCCGCGCACTTTATCGCAAGGGATTAGGCTTGCCAAACTTGCGAACAATACCATGGAAACGCAAAAATTAGCGCAGCAGCTTTTGGATCGCTATCCACTTAGCGATGAAGCAAAGCAGATTCGTTCTGGACTTTTAACCCCAACGTCAACTTGGAAATAAGATGGAAAACAGCAATAACACCGACAATCAACAAAACTCTACCCCTGTTCATGACACAACCCAGCTTTTGGGTCAGCGTTTTAAACAAGCCCGTGAGAAAAAAGGCTTATCGATTGAGGATGTCGCTGCCAAAACTTTCATTTTAAAAAGTCATCTTCGGGCGCTTGAAGCCAATGATTTTGACGCCTTGCCACAGCCTACCTTTGCGCGCGGTTTTGCCACTACCTATGGGCGTTTTTTGGGTTTAGATAAAAATCTGGTCGCGCAAAGTTTTGATGCCCAGTACCCCGCTACCCTCAAACAAAAATATGCCACGGTCATCAATGCCCCGATGCAGCCGATGGGCACGCTTAATCGTGAAGCGCGTCCCAGTGTGCGTATTAACCCTTTTGTCATTGGTGGGGTTTTATTGGTATTGGGGCTGGCGATTTTTATTTTTAATAAAGTTAGCAAAGCACATAATGACTCGGTTGAACAAGCGCCTGCTAGCGCTGTTGCCAGTATGCCAACCCAAGACCAAGTCAGCGGTGCGTCGCTTAACAATGCAGGCTCAGCGATTGTGACAAACACGGTGACTGCCAGTGGGTTACCCGCCACCGGATCTGCCATTACCGGTGTTGCGGTGAGTGCTGATAACGCCAGTGGTACAGCAGCGACAGGGCAAGCTGGTGCTAAAGCTTCGATTGACATTTTTGTGAAAGATACCACCAAAATCACCATTGTTGATGCGACAGGCAATACGATTTTAGATGGCGATCAAGCACGCGGTAGTTACCAATTGACAGGTCAAGCGCCATTTCAAGTCACTATCGACAAAGCCAGCAACGTGAGCTTGGATTTGAACAAACAACCGATTAAATTAAGCAATTATGCCCAAAACGATAAAGCCAATTTTACGTTAAAACCTTAACGGCTTATCACTTTAAAAATACGCTAAATCATTCGTTATAATAGTTATAATAATAGGAACGCCTATGTCAGCGCATAACCCCATTAAACGTAAACTCACCAAAAAAATCTACGTCGGTAATGTCGCAGTAGGCGGTGACGCCCCCATTAGTGTGCAAAGTATGACCAATACTGATACCTGTGATGTCGATGCCACTGTGGCACAGATTCAGCGCTGTGTCGATGCCGGTGCTGATCTGATGCGCGTATCAACGCCAACGATGGAAAGTGTAAAAGCCTTTGCCGAAATCAAAAGACAAGTTTCTGTGCCCCTGGTCGCAGACGTTCATTTTGATTATAAAATTGCACTGGCGGTGGCTGATGCCGGTGCAGACTGTTTACGTATCAACCCAGGTAATATCGGCAATGAACAAAAAGTGCGCGAAGTGATTGCCGCCGCCAAACATCATGGCATCAGTATGCGCATTGGCGTAAACGCGGGATCACTAGAAAAAGACATCCAAAAAAAATATGGCGAACCCACGGGTGAAGCTATGCTTGAATCGGCGATGCGCCATATTGATATTTTAGATCGTAATAACTTTGATCAATTTAAAATTTCAGTTAAAGCCAGTAATGTGTTTTTGACCATGGATGCGTATCGGTTGATTTCTGCACAAGTTGACAATCCCCTGCATTTAGGTGTGACAGAAGCGGGGGTGTACCGCACCGGTACTGTTAAGTCTGCGATTGCGTTAGGCGGGCTATTACTAGAAGGTATTGGTGATACCATGCGTATTTCGCTAGCCGCTGAGCCAGAAGAAGAAATTAAAATCGGTTTTGATATTTTAAAATCCCTCGGTATCCGTAGTAATGGGGTGAATTTTATCGCCTGCCCTAGCTGCTCACGCCAAGAGTTTGATGTGATTCGGGTGATGATGGACTTAGAAAAACGCCTAGAGGATATCCGTGAGCCAATGGATGTATCGGTGATTGGCTGTAAAGTCAATGGTCCAGGGGAAGCCAAAGAATCGGATATCGGCGTGGTGGGTGCTAGTCCAAATAGCCTAGTATATAAAAATGGGGAAAAATCACATTTGATTGATACCACCAAGCTTGCTGATGAGATTGAAGCCATGGTCCGTCAAAAAGTGGCTGAGCGTGAAGCGCAGCGCGCCAATGAAATTTTACGGGTTAAATAATTTTTGTATCGTTTATTTTTTTAGTTTGCATTGTTTGGGAAATTGACCATGTTAAAATCCATTAAAGGGTTTAATGATATCTTACATATTGAGACAGAATCTACGCGCCCATCGAGTGAGTGGCGCCAACTTGAAAGCAGCCTTATCGATGTGCTCAATCAATTTGGCTTTGAGCAAATACGCCTCCCAATCGTTGAAGAAACCCAGCTGTTTGCCCGTGCGATTGGCGATGCCACTGACATTGTCGAAAAGGAAATGTATAGTTTTTATGACAAATCCAACCCACCCACGGCATTGACGCTACGCCCTGAAGGCACGGCAGGCGCGGTACGTGCCGTGGTGGAGCATAACTTATTGCGGGGTGATAATCCAAAACTTTGGTATATTGGTCCTATGTTTCGCTATGAGCAACCGCAAAAAGGCCGTTATCGCCAGTTTCACCAATTAGGGGTTGAGAGTTTTGGCAGTGAATTGGCGGATGCCGATGCTGAGCTCATTATCATGACTTACCAAATGTGGCAAAAACTGGGTATTTTAGACGTGGTTCAACTTGAGATTAATAGCTTGGGTGAGATAGATGAGCGACTGGCGTATCGCCAAGCCTTGGTGGATTTTTTAACCGATAAAAAATCTCAATTGGATGAAGATAGTCAGCGCCGCTTAACCACCAACCCACTACGTATTTTGGATAGTAAAGATAAAAATACCCAACAAATTTTAGAGAATGCCCCAAAGCTTGCTGACTTTTTGGGGGCAGCAAGCCAGCAGCATTTTGAAGCTTTGCAACAGTATCTTAAAGCAGTCGGCATCAATTTTGTGATTAATCCAAAACTAGTACGGGGTTTAGATTATTACAATAAAACCGTATTTGAATGGACAACTGACCAGCTAGGTAGCCAAGCCACAGTGTGTGCTGGGGGTCGTTATGATGGACTTATCGGACAAATCAAATCTATTGGCAGTGATAAACCAGCCGCCTCCGAGCCTGCTGTAGGTTTTGCCATGGGGCTTGAGCGTTTGCTGTTACTCATGCAAAAGGTGCATCCATTTGAGGCAACACCTGCCTGTGATGTATTTGTGGTCGCCCATCCTGATGTTTACACCGATGCCATCAAATTTGCCCATGAGCTGCGTACGCGACGTTCAAATCTTCGCGTGAAAATGGCAAGTGCCACGAGCTTAAAAGCGCAAATGAAGAAAGCCGACAAATCAGGTGCGCAATTGTCAGTGATTATCGCGCAAGATGAAGTCGCCAATCAGCAAATTACCATCAAAAAAATGGCAACTGGTGACCAAATTACGGTCGCAAGTGACACGCTCTTTAGCGAAAATCCAGATTTTATCTAATCTATTTGATTAGGCCAAATTTGATGGGTAACTTATATCAGTAATTTTTTGAAAGGCTTTATGTAATGGTTAAAGACGTACAACCTAAGCTAGTAAATGATGAACAACAATCCTTAGGCGCGCTCAAACAATATGGTGGCTATATTGTATCCGCCATTATGTTGGTATTAGCCGGTTATTTTGGTTGGACTTACTGGCAAAAGCATGGCGGCAATATAGATACCGCAGCAGCGAACGATTTTGCCAAAATTCAAAGCGACCAGAACAACATTGAGACCCTAACCACCCAAGCTGCCACCGATCCTAAAGCACAAGCGCAACTGGCTACGGCGCAAACCAATTTGAGCAAAGACTTGAGCGAATTTGTGGCTAAACATGATAATTCGGTTTATACATGGCAAGCCTTAATGCTGCAAGCCAAACAACAAACCGATAACAATGATCTAAAAGCGGCGGCGGCAACGCTGCAAAAAGCGTCTCAGTTAACGCTTAAGGATGATGGGCTAAAAGCCATTGCCATTTTGCGCCAAGCACAAGTGCTGTTGTCGGATAATCAAGCGGATGCGGCACAAAAACGCTTACAAAGCCCCTTACCTGCTGCCTTTGAAGCCAGTAAACTTGAGATTTTGGGGGACATTGCCAACCAACAAGGTGATAAAAAAGCGGCGGCTACTCATTACCAAAAGGCTTGGCAATTGATTGAACAACGTAATCAAAACAACCCAAACCCCCAAGACCGTGCATTGCTACGTATCAAAATGGAAAGCCTAGGCTTAAGCGTCAAACAACCTGATTTAACTGGGGGCGTACTCGCTAAGCCTACCCAAGCTGAAAAAACTGCCCCTGCTGCAGCAATCGCATCTGCGCCCGCAGTTGCGTCAAGCACAAAATAGGCACACATAGCTAAAAAATAGGCAAAAAATCTTAACCTGACAAAACTCTTAAATGGCAATATTTAAATTTCACCGTACGTTACGAGATAAACAATGACGACCATAACAACAACAAAATCGACACCCTTATCGACAAACTTAATGAAACCTGCCGTATTTGCAACCGCCTTGGTGGTAGCGATGACCCTGACAGGTTGTGACAAGTTTAAAAAATCTGACAATGTCCATAAACCTGCCGCACTTGTGAAACTCGCTAGCAGTCAAAATGTGATTTCTCCACTGTTTAGTCAAGGCAGTAATACAAAAGTTAGCAAACGCTTTGGCAGTTTGCGCAATAAAACCACCATCAGCCAGCAACCTACCGCCTTTCGCGTGGCGTATGACAACAATGGCTATGTGAATGCGTTAGCAGACGGTAGCGTGCAAGCGTTTGATGGGCAAGGCAAAGTGCTTTGGAGTACCAAACTCAAACAAGGCCTAATGTCAGGGGTGGCGCTAGATGAACAATCTCGCGTAGCCGTGGTCAGTGACAGCAAAGGGGTCATCATTGCGTTAGATAGAATGACTGGCAAAGTGATTTGGCAAACGCCGTTGGACACCGTAACCCTATCCCCTGCCCTCATCAGCCAAAACCGTGTCATTACCCTTGGCAATGATGGTAAAATTAGTGCGCTGTCGCTAGAGTCTGGCGCGCCTATTTGGACTTTTAACACCCAAAATCCAAATTTAAGCGTTCGCGGTAGTGCCACGCCGATTTTGTTCAATCGCAATACGGTGCTGGTTTCAACAGCTGATGGTCGTATCCATGCTTTAAACATCGATAATGGCGTACCCATTTGGTCAAAACGTTTTGGTATCAGCAAAGGCAGTAGCGATATCGAAAAAATTTCTGATGTGGACGCCACCCCCGTACTAGATGGCAATATGTTATATGTTGTGTCCTACAGTGGTCAGTTAGTCGCTGCCGATATGGCTTCACAGCAGCTTAGTTTTGTCAAAGAGTTGGCGAGCCTAAAATCAGTCGGCACAGATGCTAGCCAAGTTTACGCCACTTCGCTCAATGGCGAATTGGTGGCGATGGATAAAATGACAGGCACGGTTAATTGGCAAACCGATAATTTGTCTTACCGTGGCTTAAGTAATGCGGTGAGTATCGGCAACTATGTAGTGGTTGGTGATGCCATGGGTTATTTGCATGTATATGACCGCACCTCAGGGGCACTGGTTGACAGAAAACAAGCCAAATCCGACGTAGCGGTATTACAGTTTATCAATAACCGTTTGATTGCCCAAAGCGCAAATGGCGCATTTAGTGTTTGGCAAGTAAATCGTTAATTGTTAAACTGTTGACGCATTTAGCGGTTTTGGTGATTGGGTTAGCAGCCCATACTGATAAAAGTGTGAGTTTAAATGGCAACCCAGCATTGCAGCGCGATGTTGGGTTTGTTAAGTTATAGAAATAATGAATTTTTCAAGCATGTTTAAAATCTTGCTTGTTGAAAATCTTGCTTTTTAAAAATTTTGGAAATTAAATTTATGAAACCAGTTGTTGCCTTGATTGGCCGTCCGAACGTTGGCAAGTCCACCCTATTTAATCAGTTAACCCGCAGTCGTCAAGCCTTGGTTGCTGATTTGGCAGGTCTGACCCGCGACCGTCAATATGGCGATGCAACCTTTGAAGAAAAATCCTTTATCGTCATCGATACCGGTGGTATTGGCGAAGTGGATGAAGGTGACGGCAGCATTGATGATTATATGTCGCACCAATCGCATACCGCTATCCATGAAGCCGATATCATTGTATTTGTGGTTGATAGCCGCGTGGGTATCACAGGCGCCGATGAAGTCATTGCCAAACAACTTCATACCCTTGGCAAGCCGGTGTTTTTAGCCGCCAATAAAATGGATGGTGTCCATGAAGCGGCGATTCATGAATTTTATGCGTTAGGTTTTGGTGAGCCATTTTCCATGGCAGCCAGTCACGGGCGTGGGGTGGGCAATTTATTAGAAGCCGTCACTGCCAATATGCCTACCGATGACCAAGAAGAACAAGCACCTGATGGCTTACGTATCGCCATCATTGGCAGACCCAACGTCGGCAAATCTACGCTTGTCAATCGCTTGCTCGGTGAAGAACGCGTGGTGGTTTTTGATATGCCAGGTACCACGCGCGATAGTATCTATATACCTTACGAGCGTGACAACAGACATTATGTGTTGATTGATACCGCAGGCGTGCGTCGCCGTGGACGTATTGATGAAAAAGTTGAAAAATTTTCTGTGGTAAAAACCTTGCAAGCCATCAAAGATGCCCATGTGGTCATCGTGGTCATTGATGCGCAAGAAGGCATTACCGACCAGGATTTAAACTTATTAGGCTACGCCTTAGAAGCAGGTCGCGCGATGGTACTTGCCATCAATAAATGGGACGGGCTTGACCAAGACCAAAAGAATTTTGTCAAAATTGAAATGGATCGACGTTTTAACTTTATCCCTTATGTAAAAGTGCATTTAATCTCTGCGCTTCATGGGACAGGCGTTGGCAATCTTTACCCATCGATTCACCGTGCCTATGATGCGGCGATGTTTGATATTTCCACCAGTCGCTTGACCCAAATTCTGCAAGATGCGGTTACTGCACACCAACCCCCTATGGTGGGCGGGCGACGCATTAAACTTCGATTTGCGCATTTGGGGGGTCATAATCCACCAATTATTGTGATTCATGGCAATCAGACCAGCCAAGTGCCAAACAGTTATCGTCGCTATCTAGAAAACGAATTTCGCAAAGTATTCAAGCTTGAAGGCACCCCGATTCGGGTTGAGTTTAAACAAAACGCTAATCCTTATGCCGGTCGCACCAATACCATGACCGATGCGCAAAAAGAACGTAAACGTCGAGAAGTACAAAAATTCAAAAAGCGCGGCAAAAAACGTTGAGGTGATGTTAATTGGCTTTTTAAGGGATGAGTGAATGGTACAGAAGACGTTAGGGTATCAAATTAGGGTAAAGCGTATCGTTGCGATACCCTTTTTATTGGTTTTATTTATTTGCCTTGTGATTTATACCTTAGTCGACTTGACCCAAACAGTGCAATCTGAAATCAAACAGGCCAGTAAGATAAATTATCTACTTGCCCAGTCTGTCGCCAGCAACCCCAACAGTGTGACAACCGCTAGCATTGATAAACTGTTAAGCGAAATGCCGCAGTACGAAAGCATTGTATTTTTTCCATTTAATCAACAGCAGCATCCGACCACGCGCCCGATTAAAGTCACTGAAGTGCTTTTTGAGCGCTATTACGGATTGAGTGAACCTGTAAAAATCAATTTATTAAAATTAACGCCCAATCAAAACAACACTAAAGTCGACCAGCTAATTGGCTATAGTAATCTTACCCTTGACCTACAAACCATTCGCCAGCAATGGTTTTGGCAACATTTGCCGTTAATGCTTGTGCTATCATTTATTGCGCTGTTCAATTTGTGGTTTGTATTGCAAAAGGTGCAAAATTTAACCAATCGCTTGCCAGAACTTGAAGACTTAAGCCATCAAATTTTGCAAGATGAATTTTCACAGGCAGAGGCGTATCAGCTACCAAAAAGTAATGAGGCGTGGGTGTTTGAGAAAGCCTTGGTGTATTTGCTCAACAAGCGCAAGGCGCAAATTGCCCAAATCAACACCCTGCGCCAAGAAAAAAATGCCCTTGAAGAAACCCAAATTAAGCAGCTTGAGCATAGCTCAAAATTTGAAAATATTTTGATTCATGAGTTTAAATCCTCCGTGAGTCGTATCGAATCGGGTTTACAGCTATTACACAATCAATATATCAGCGCTGAGCAAAAAGATGCCGTTGAAATTATTAGTTTGGGTAAAGATGATTTAAATGCTAAGCTGGATCAAATCATCCAAATTAACCGTATCGATAAAGGTCAAACAGGGGTCAGCGCCTACCAATTTAGTCCAACGGGGTTAATCACCCAAATTGTCAATGATTACCAGCCTTTGGCTGCCGAGAAAAATATCACGTTAAAGGCAAAGCCCTATCATGCCGACTATATCCTAGAAGGCGATGTTCAAAAAATCACTTTGATTATCAGTTCATTGGTAGAAAATGCCATTAAATTTACCGATAAAGGCAGCATAACAATCACCTCACAGTTGCAACATTTACAAACGCAAGTACGATGGATGTTGCAGATTGAAGACACCGGCATAGGCATTGCGAAGGAACATTTAGAGCAGATTTTTGAACCTTTTTTCCAAATTAATCCTGAAGTAAAACATTCCTCCTCAACTAATTCTGCAGGATTATTTTTGGTAAAAAAACTATTAGCACTGATAAAAGGCGGCATCACAGTTACCAGCGAACCAAATGTAGGCACGAATTTTCAAGTATCGTTACTGCTAAAAGATTGGAAACACAACTATGAACGCAATTTATTGATAAATAAACATATTGTTGTTTGGTATCACTATGAAGATTTATTCGAAAAAGCCAAACGCATGGAAAATGCCGGTGCTAAAGTTGAGACCTTTACCAATACCGAACTTCTTGAAGATTATTTGTCCTCTCATACGGTGGATGCGCTGTTTATCTCGCGAAATATTGATTATCAAGCGATATTAGACTTCGTCAGCAAATTTCGTGAGCGTGAACAGAACGGCAGGGTCACTATTGTTTGTGTTTATGACACCAAAGCGTTAAACCCGCATAGCATTGAACTGCTAAAAATAGCTGGGGTGGATTATTTTGTGAAAAAAGAAGTAATAGACGATACACCCGATCAATATATCAAAGAGCTGTCCGATATTTTGAGTTAAAATTTGAGTTAAAAAAACCCTTCAGATGAAAGGTTTTTTTATAATTTTTCTTTGTAATTTAGAATAAACCTTTAAAGAACAGTACGATGTGTTGCCACATACGTTTGAAAATTCCAGCTTCCTGAACTTGGGTTTCAGCGACTAGTGGCACAGACGCCACAGGTTTACCATTGAGCATAGCAACCAGCTTACCCACTTCTTGACCCTGCGCTAACGGCGCTTTAACATCGGCTGGCAAATTGACCACGGTGCTGATTTTTTCTTGATCCAGCTTTGGCACTAGTACTTGTAAATTGCCTTTGCTGACGACGTTGACTTTATCGACAGCACCGAAGTTGACTGGCACGCTGCCGTAGTTTTTTTGTGCCGGGGCGGCAATTTTAGTAGCAAAATTACTAAATCCCCAGTTGAGTAAGTTACGCGATTGGTCTGCGCGCTCTTGAGCGCTTTTAGTGCCCATAATCACTGAAATCAGGCGCATATCACCGCGTTTACTGGATGCTACTAGACAGTAACCTGCTTCGTCGGTATGCCCTGTTTTTAGACCGTCTACCGTTGGATCGGTGAACAACAGCGCATTGCGGTTGCCTTGGGTGATGCCGTTATAAGTAAATTGTTTTTGGCTATAGATGGGATAATACTTTTTGCTGTTCTTGATAATCGCTTGGGCGAGTTTTGCCAAATCTTCGGCAGACGCTTGATGGCCTTCTTGTGGCATACCGGTCGCATTCATAAAATGGGTATGGGTCATGCCAATTTTTTTGGCTTCTTCATTCATCAAATCGGCAAACGTGGTTTCGCTACCGCCGATATGCTGTGCCATCGCTTTTGACGCATCATTACCCGATTGGATAATAATACCTTTTAACATATCAATCACAGGGGCGGTTGTATTGACAGGCACATACATACAAGACTCTTCACTTGAGCCTTTACACCAAGCTTCAGGAGTCATCAGGACGGGTTCGTTTTCCTTTAATGCCCCTGATAGCAGCCGCTGCTCAATGATGTAACTGGTCATCATTTTGGTCAATGACGCAGGTGGGAACGGCTGAGCGGCATTTTTTTGAGCCAATACCGTACCCGTATCATAGTCAATTAGGATAAAAGCAGAATTGTCTAGTTCAGGCTGTTGTATGGCAGCATTTGCCTGTACAGTGGTGGCAAAAAAACTGGCGGCGACAAAAGTGCCGACCATCAGACGTTGGGTGTATTGCGGTATTACGATTGCTTTCATCTCACTCACTCTTGGCTCAAATCAAATGCGACCTGTTTGCTTGGACGCTTGGTAAAACAAATTGCCTATATTAGCAAAAAAAATCATGATTCAACACTGTATTCGGTCTAAAAATCAACGATTTATCACAAATAAAACCCCCTAAATCAGTTAGGGGGTGGATAGCGCAGCTTGACTTAAATTATTATTTACTGTTGGCAAGGTCTTTGCACAGTTCAAGATTCTCCGCTTTTGGATAACTGAGTGTCCATTGGCGGGTTTCATTCAAAATTTGCTTGTAATCTTGCTGAGAGGATAAGTATTGCACCGCTAAACGAGGATCGCTGATGGTCGGCATTAATTTTTTTAGCTCGACATTATAAGCGGTGTTAAACCCTGTTTGTTGCGATTTATTCAGCATGGGTGGGCAGATTTCTGACAACACTTGTAATACCGCCACTTCTTCTTTGGTGGTCGATAAGTCTGACATATCGATTGCGATGGTATCGCCATTTTTATCTTCAGCGATACCACTCACAGTGACGCCCATTAACAGCATGCCTATCATAGCTTGGCTGATTTTGCCCAGTTTAATCATACAGTGTCCTAACGTTATCTAAGTAAAATACAGCCCATATCATACTAAATAATCAAAAAAAATATAGCGAATAATCACGCTATATGGTCAGTATTTTGTGAACAAGTAAAAATTTTTGAAACAGTTTAGCAATATACTGCTGGGTAAAAACTTCGGCATGATCCATTTTACAGCTTAGTTTAATAGCTCAATCGCTTGAATTTGCAAAACACTATCCGCTATCTGGCTAAAATGAACATCGACATTTTGATAACGCATGACAAATGGGGTATTAAGCGCTTGTTGTCGATACGCAGGTCTGGGGTCTTGGGCAATGAGTTGCTCGATGGTTTGCCAATCTGTTTGCTTCAGCTGACTTTTTACTGCAATATGCGATAAATCCTGCAATAAATCTGGATGCCAATGCACCGACTTGATAATGGGTTTTTGGCTGGCATACCCAGCAATCGCATCATCGATACTATCGCTATAAGGCAAATACGGTTTGATATCAATGACCGGCGTGCCATCTATCATATCAGCGCCGATGATATGCAGCCTCAAGCCCGCCTCAGTGTTTTCAATATGCGAGAATTTGACCACTGATAATCCAATATTTGCCGGTCGATACATACTTCGACTGGCAAAAACCCCTATCTTTTGGTTGCCGCCAAGTCTAGGTGGACGGACTGTTGGCTGAAAATTTGACGGATTGGGATTGACTCGATTTTGATGAAATTGCCATATAATCCAAAGATGACTAAATTGGGCAATGCCTTCAAAAGCACTGAGCACATTGTAGGGCGGCAACATGCTGATAGTAGCGTTGATATCGACAAGATTGGGCTGGCGAGGTGTGCCAAACTTTTGTTTAAGCGGAGAGTTCACAATGCCGATAATCGGCAGGGTAATTTGTTGTGGTAACATAATGGGTCGTTAAAATATGATATTTTAAACTATGATTATGCCATTTTTTTACGCCCAAATTCGACTAAATCATCAAAAATTTGCTATCATATCGCCCCAGAATGTCAATATTAACCCGCTTTTTTTATCCTTTATCCAGTTTTATTTTTATTTATGACCAATACAAGGTTGGGCGCTATGTCAAAATTTTATGAAGAAACCGTTACCTATGTGCATCATTGGAATGACACATTATTTACCCTAAAAACCACCCGTAATGCCGGTTTACGTTTTAGGAATGGTGAATTTGCCATGATTGGTTTGGAAGTCAATGGAAAACCTTTGATGCGTGCCTACTCAATTGCCAGCACCAACTATGATGAAGAGCTCGAATTTTATTCTATCAAAGTCCAAGATGGTCCTTTGACGTCTATTTTACAGCACATCAAGGTGGGCGATAAATTATTGGTCAGTAAAAAACCCACTGGCACCCTGGTGCTTGATGACCTAAACCCTGGCAAGCATTTGTATATGCTGGCAACAGGTACAGGCTTGGCACCATTTTTGTCACTTGCCCGTGACCCAGAAGTGTATGAGCGTTTTGAGAAAGTTATCGTGGTGCATGGCGTACGCTATGTGAGTGAGCTAGGCTACCGTGAGATGTTTGAAAAAGACTTGTTTGAAGATGAGTTACTGGGTGAATACGTTAAAGATAAACTTATCTATTACCCCACCGTCACGCGTGAGCCTTTTCGCAATGAAGGGCGTATGACTGATTTAATGAAGTCAGGCAAGTTATTCCAAGATATTGGATTACCACCCATCAATCCAAACGATGACCGCGCAATGATTTGCGGTAGCCCATCTATGAATAAAGATGTGGCGGCACTACTCGATGAATTTGGTCTTAAACCATCGCCTCGTATGGGTGGTACGGGTGATTATGTGGTTGAACGTGCCTTTGTTGAGCAATAAAAGTTAAACAATGAAAGTTAAACAGTAAAGTCATAAAAAAAGAGCCTTAGGGCTCTTTTTTTATGACTCAAAATTAGTAGCTATACTCTAAAACCAAATTACCACCCGCATCCTTATCATCGCTGATGCTGTCTTTTTTACCCCAAACACCCAGTTTTACCGAGGTTTTGTCATTGTATTTATGTTTCCAATCGGCTTCAACAATATCCAAATCTTGCTTGGTTGGGAAGGCAGCATTAATCAGTTGATTAGACTGATTCACTTTGGCATTAGCGTATTTTAACCCGAGCTGGTTATTAGCATCAATATGACCTGATAGCCCCACACTAATGATTTCACCATCCCCACCAATCGGATGACCTAGCGGCAAGCCTTTTTGATAATAACCATCTGTATATATTGAGTGACGATAAATAATATTAGTTTTGTCTAAATCAACATAAGTATTTGCCCATTCTGCATGCCAGAGCCAAGGCTGTTGAAACAGTGGAATGGCACCTTTTAACCCTGCCAAATAAGCGTGTTTACTAGGCAAACCACCTGCTTCATCTTCTCCAATGAATTCACCATAGACACTCACCGGCAAATTCACCAACGGTTTTAAATTCAGCTGTGCATCGATTCCTGCGATTTGGTTTGAGGGATCTTCATCTTCGCCGCCATTATCATATTTACCGATTAAAGCCTTACCTAAAGACTTTAGGCTTTCGGACTTATTATCGCCACCCCACATCAAGGAACGCGATGCACCGATTTGAAACGCTTCATGCGGCTGAAAACTCGCCCGCATACCAATCAATTTAGCGTGAGGCTCTGCCTTATAGTCTTGTAATTGACCGGCAGTAATCTGGTAATTAAAATTACCCAGTTTTGATAATACAGGAAAATTAATAGGGGTATTATTGGCGCGCTGCATTAAAAAGCCCGTGACAGGTCTAGCCGCATCACTGCGAATTAAACTGCCATCAACCCCGTTGCCCCACCATACCGGAATACTACCAAAGGCAAGGCGATGATTGCCTAATTTTGTGCCGATGTAGCTGCCATCCAGATTAGATAACTTGCTAGGCTCATCATCATGAACATTTAAGGTGCCTTGAATTTTATAATCAATGTTATCACCCGCATGACTATGAGAAATACTAACACCCAAAGGTGTCACCGTATTGCCTTCTGTATTAAATCCGCTAAACACCGCGCGCTCGTCACCATTCACGTTGCTCACTATTTGTAGCTTGGATACATCGTTGGCTTCAAGCTTTTGTTTAACTTGACTAATTAACAGTTTGTCATTGTCTGATTTGGGATGCGCTTGACTCAAGGCTGTCTCTATGGCTTCTGAACTAATCGGCCATGTTGATATATCAACATTTAGAACGCCGTTGATTTTTAAAATCTCAAGTGTTTGACGTAAATCACTATCAATTTGAACTAATTGACCTGCCTGACTTAATTGCGAAAGTCCAAGTAGTACACCCAATGAGAGATATTTAACCGTTTTATTTGTCATACGAGGCTCACAATTTATGTATTGGCATTGAATAGAGTGGTTAGTACATCAACCGTGGTAGTAGCAATCGTTTGCATTTCATTTGTTGTCAATGTCGGGTGGATTAAAAACATCAAGCTTGTTTCCCCTAATTCTTTAGCAACTGTCAATCGCGCGTTGGGACGTGATGGATGATTGTCAAATGCTTTTTCTAAATAAATTTCTGAACAAGAGCCAGAGAAACAAGGAATTTTTTTCTCATTAAGCGCATTTAAAATACTATCTCGATTGATATTTTCTGGCAAGTTTTCAGGTCTCACATACACATAGTATTTATAATACGCATGGACAGAATCGCCACCCATGACTTGGTGAAATTCTATATTTGGTATGCGTAAAAATTGTTGCTCACCTGCAAACTGTGTTAGAGCCTCACGCAAAATCTTGGCGTTTTGTGTGCGAATGTTGGTCCACTCAGCCATTTTTTTAAGCTGAATACGACCAATCACCGCTTGCATTTCCATCATGCGCCAATTGGTGCCAAAGCTGTCATGTACCCAACGAAAACCCGGTGGATGTTGTTTATGATAAATACTATCGTAGTTTTTACCGTGGTCTTTATACTCCCACATTTTTTGCCATAATGCTTTGTCATTGGTCGTGACCATACCACCTTCGCCGCCTGTGGTCATGATTTTATCTTGACAAAAACTCCAAGCACCAACGTGACCAATACTACCTACTGGCTTACCTTTGTACTTAGCACCATGCGCTTGGGCACAGTCTTCGATGACCCATAGGTTATGCTGCTTGGCAAGTGCCATAATTGCATCCATATCGCAAGGCCAGCCAGCTAGATGCACGCAAATGATGGCTTTGGTTTTATCCGTGATTTTTGGTGCAATTGTCGTGGCAGAAATATTACCCGTATTGTTATCTACATCTGCAAATACCGGCATTGCGCCAGAATTGACCACGGTTGAAACACTGGCGATAAAACTACGGGGCGTGACAATCACTTCGTCACCCTCGCCAATACCCATGGCTTGTAACGCAACATCGAGTGCCAATGTACCATTTGCCAGCGCCACTGCGTAGTCTGTCCCTGCCCATGCGGCAAATTCTTTTTCAAACTCTCGACATTCTGTGCCCGTCCAGTAGTTGACTTTATTGGACAATAGCACCTGTGACACGGCATCGGCTTCTTCTTGGGTAAAGCTAGGCCAGGGTGAAAATTGGGTGTTTAACATGTTTTATGTTCTCATATTTTTAAAAATGAAGTTAACGATTTTTTTAGTTTTTGATCAAAGGTCTTGCAGGGTTGCCGACGACAGTTACGCCAGCGGGTACATCTTTAGTGACGACGGCACCCATGCCAACGATAGCGCCTTTACCAATTATTAATGGCTTATCTGGTGTACCTTGACGTAGCACCGCACCTGTTCCAATATAAGCATGGTCTTCGATGTGCACATTGCCATTGCAACTAACCCGTGGCGCAAAAGTAACAAAATCACCAATCACACAATCATGCTCAACATAGCTATATAAGTTAGCATGAAAGCAATGCCCTATTATGGCATTTGCCCCAATAGTAACAAATGGACTTAGTGCAGCCCCATTGCCAATTATAACATTATCCATTATAACAGTTGATTGGGCTTTGACAGTCCAAATGTTGATGCCATCGTTGGTGAGTTTTTCAGCTAGTTTTTGGCGGATATTGCTATTGGCAATGGCAATTAACACATACTTTTCTTGTGCCTTCATCGCCTTGAACATCTCATAGTTAATGGTTGTATGACCATTGACTTGTTGCTCAGTCTTCACCGCATCATCAATAAAATAAATAGTTTCACCTGTTGCTATATGCTCTCGTGCGACTGACATCAGGCTTCGTCCACAGCCTGCGGCACCATACACGGCATAGATTTTATTCATGCACAGTTCCTGTAGATTTTGTCCCTGTAAACTTGGTCATAGTCGCTTCACCCTCCGCGCTAATACCGTCTTTGATAGTGACTTTTTTAACGGTTTTTAGCAAGATTTTCATATCTAACAAAAATGATTGATGCTCAACATACCAGGTATCAAGCTTGAACTTATCTTCCCAACTCAAACTATTGCGGCCATTGACTTGGGCATAACCTGTCACCCCTGGACGCACGTTATGACGTTTAGCTTGTTCGGCGTTATATAAAGGTAAATACTCCATAAGTAAAGGTCTAGGACCAACCAAACTCATATCCCCTTTTAGCACATTCCACAGTTCGGGCAACTCATCAAGGCTACTGGCACGCAGTTTTTTACCAAATTCGGTCAAGCGTTCGCTATCTGGCAGCGCGTTACCCTCTTTATCACTCGCATCTTTCATGGTGCGAAATTTAATCATCTCAAACGGCTTACCATGTAAACCCGGACGAGTTTGACGAAATAGCACAGGCGAGCCCAGTTCTTTTTTGACTTTATACGCCGTAATAGCGAGTACAGGCGATAGCACCACAAGGGCAGACGCAGAAGCGGCAATATCAAAGGTACGTTTTAGCATAATTTTCTCGGTATTAAGCATAATTAAATCTAAAATGAATATTCAAACTATTTAATTAAATTGGGAATAAAATAATATAGCTTGTTTTAGCACGTCATTGTGGTCATATTTTTTCATTACTTCTTCACGACAAGCATTTTTCATTTCAATTAGTTGCTCTTTGATAACTAACATATGATTCATTTTTTCTTGCAAATCCTGCACATTCTTTGGGTTAACAAAAAAACCATTTATACCCTGTGTTACTATCTCTGAATGACCTGTTATATTTGATACTAGAACAGGGACTTTCATCAAGTTAGCTTCTAGTACAGCAACCCCAAAACCTTCTCTATGAGAAGGCGAAACAAATAAGTCCATAATACTTAGAAATTTCTTCACATCTTTTTGAAAGCCGACTTCAATGATATTTGGATTACTTTTAATGATTTGAAGCGTTTCTTGGCTAAGTGGGTCTAAATCTGGCTCATATTTACCAACCAATATTAATTTTATATCCTTTTGCTCCAGTTGATTAAAAGCTCCTACTAATTCTTTTATACCCTTATCTTTCACTAATCTGCCAACATAACCGAATACAAAGTCATTCTCACTGATTCCATATTCTTTACGAATAATTTTGGCATTATAATTATGGTTAGAGAATTCATTGATATCTAGCCCATTAGCACTACCATTATGAATTACTCTCACTGGCTTTTTAGTTAATTGTTGTTCAACTTTCTGTTTTATTCCATGACTCACCGCAACAATATCAGTTGCGCAAAAGCAATTAAGTTTTTCAAAGTTAACTAATAACTGCCTTTTTTTTCCTACTGCTCCTTCATAGCGCAAGCCATGAATATAATAAATGCGGGTTGGCACTCTAGTTAGATAACCACTGGTTAGACCCAGTAATGAAGCTTTTGGTGTATTACAGTGAATAATCTGTGGTCTCTCCTTAGCAAATAGATATAAAAATTTTAACAAACCTGAAATATCATCTTTAAGTGAGATATCTCTTTTCATAGCGATAGTTTTATACTTAACGTTTTCACGTTGAGCTATTTTTTTAAGAACATTATCGGGAGAACTGATTAGCGTTACGTCAAATTCTTTTGACAGCTCATTTATTTGTCCCTTAAAAAAATTGAGTGACATCGGAATAGTTGTCATTAAAAAAAATTTTTTAGGCTTCATTCTTCTTCTCTAATACTTTTTTGTATTCGCTAATATAATTATCAACCATTACATCTAAGCTATAGTTTTGTGCTCGTTGATAGCATTTTTGACTAATTTCTTCATAGTATTTTTCATCTGAACCAAGCTTCAGAATATATTCTGCTAACTTTTTATCATCACCAACTTCAAACAATAACCCTGCATCCTTTACTAATACTTTAGTTCCCTCAACGTTTGTAGCTACTACAGGTTTTTTTGCTGCCATATATTCTAAAACTGATAAAGGCAATCCTTCAAAATAAGAACTCAAGACATCAATATCAGAACTTTTTATAATACTGTAAATATCTGGACGATTTCCTAAAAATATTGCGCGATTTTCAATTTTCAACTCTTTTACCAGCAATTCGCATTCTTGACGTTCTTGACCATCACCACACATTAATAATTTAAAATTTTCCGGCAAACGAGTGAGCGCCTTAATTACTGTTTGATAATCCTTTTGTTTTGCAAATCTAGCGGCCATTAAAATAATTATGTCACTTTCTAAAAGTCCTAGCTTCTCTCTTGGGATTCTAGGTTGTTGATTTATTTTTTGAATATCAATGCCATTAAGAATTACTTGTATTTCTTCTGGATCAACGGTTAAATTTTGAATCACAAAATTCTTAACCTCATTACTTACAGCAATTATTTTACTAAAACGTGTATAAATGAAATTTTCAAAATATTTAAATATTGGATTAGCAGCACGCCTATTAAATGCATTATGTTCCGTAAATACTATTGGCGCAGCCCTTTTATTAAATAGTGAAGCAAGTGCAACAATATAAGAAGTTGGAAATATATGAACATGTATTAAATCATATTTATCTAAATAACTTGCTATTTGTTTTATAAACTTGGGATTAAAACGATTTACATTACTTCCAAAGACATGTACCTTTATGTTTGCTTGCAATAACTCATCTAAAAAGTGGCTATTTTGCCCATCAATTAATAGTAACTCTACGTCTATATCTTTTTCTGCAAGTTTTCTAGTTAAATTAGTTACAAAACGTGCACCACCGCTAGTTTCAGGTAAGCTATCAATTACTTGAAGAATTTTCATAATCACAAATACTCTATATAGTTGATTGGACTTTGATAAATAGTTTGGCTTCTTCTTTTCTTAAGGTGAGAAGACTTCAGAATTACTTCGAATATATAATATAGTGGAATATTTGCTGACGATAATACTAAAACTTTAGTCCAAAACTTGTCCAAGGGATATTTTTTATTTAAATAAATAAGAGAAGGTAAAACCTTTATATATTTAGGATAATAATAAGAGCCAAACTCTCTATAAAATAGTAAAGGCTCATTAGTCATCATAAAGTTACTGAACAGCTTTGTCCGATACCATAACTCAGCGTCTTCAATCCGTATTGCTTTTTCATCATATGGATTATCTAAAAACCATTGCTTTTTTCCCATAATCGTTGGATGAATGAAATGTTCAACTTTAATCAACCCAGAATTTTCCTTATAACGCATCCCAAAGACCAAATCATTTTCATCAATCACATAAGCATTGGTACCTAATACATCAATATTGGGATTATCTTTAAGTATCTGTAATTGGGTCTCTAGCCTATTTGGGTGCATAATGTCATCCGCATCCATCCTGGCAATATACTCGCTATTAGATAACGCTGCCAACTCATTGAGCCTTGCTCCCAAGCCTTTATTCTTACCATCAGAAAAAACTTTGATTCTATTATCCTGTTGCTCAAAACCTTTAGCTATTTTAAGCGATCCATCATTTGAACCATCATCTAACAGTAGTAATTCCCAGTTGTCATAAGACTGACTAATCACAGACTCAATAGCCTTAGATAAGAACTGTTCAGCATTAAAAAAAGGAATACCAACACTAATCAAATCTTTATCAGCTTGCATAAAATTTAAATCCTACGTAAATTAAAATAAGCATTAAAATATAATGAATTCTAATTTTAGCTTTTAAATATGGTGAATAAAACAAAGGTATGATTAAGAAAGGTATAACCACCCAAGAGAATAATCCCCATCGGTCAGAAAAAGGTAATTGAAAAGCCAAAAATAGCAACCAACTGGCAATAATATAATATATTAAAATGACATTATATTGTTTTTTTAACTCTATCTCTGTAAGGTTTTTTCTAATATATAGCGCTATTAGTAGAAAAAAAGTATTAAATACAACGAACTGGGGTTTAAAGCCAACAACATAATCATAAGTTTCACCATTAAGATAACTAGAACGTCCATCACTTCCTAATAATTGGCTCAAAGATGGTGCAATATTTAGAAACCCAATATTAAGAAATGCTAGCAGAATTACCGAAAAATACAGTAATACAAGGAAGTAAATCAATTTACCACTTTTGGTAGATAGATGATATGACAAAGCTACTAGTAGTATAGGAATAATAGAAGTTAAATGGAAAGCTACCGCAACCACACTATATATTATGATTTTAATTTTATTATCTTTCTTAAGTAACAAGGTAAATGCATAAAGTAAAATAGCTAATGAAACTCCCTGTCTTATTACATTAGTACTCATACTAGAAAAAAAGAAAAAAGACATAAAAGCAAATAAGGCCATTAAAAGATTAGCTTGATATAATAAACTATAATTTTTTAAAGCTTTATAAATGAAATAAAAAAATATTATAGAAACTAAGGATAAAAAATAAGTATAATTTAAGTCAAAATGCTGAATTAATAACGCTATTAACTGAAATAGAAACTCACTACTAAAATTCAATTCTGGTTTCTGCATCCATAACAAAAAATAGTAATTTCCTGTATCGGTTCCTACATCATATGATCTAAAACCTGTAATTAAAGTTAAGACAATTACAGGCAACAACACTAAGTAATTTGATAACTTATTTTGTACTAAGATATCTTCCTTAATCTCAGAAGACAGAGCCATTAAAACACCTAGATAGGCAGTTAAAATGTAGATTGCATTGTAGCACCATTGGTATGTAGCATTCTCTAGTAACATTGCCTTATTTGGATTCCATATTTATATAAAGATTTAATAACTTTTCTGAATTTTTCTTTATATCAAAACCTTGTTTAGCTAACAAATCTATATAGCCTACTTGAGGTTTTAAAGAAAGGTTAAAACCTTTTATCTTATTTAGCCAATTATGCATTTTATTTAAGTTTTCGTATTCAATTAAGTCAATCCCCAAATCAACTTCTCTTGATATATTGATTGAAATTAATGACGGTAATCCTATCGCTTGACTTTCCACCAATACAACGGGGAACCCTTCATGTAGCGATGGCATCAACATCAAATCCGCCCCAGCCATTAGCTCTGGCACATCATCTCTGACACCTAGTAAATGCACATTTTCAGATAACCCATATTCTATTATTAAATCTCGAATTTTACTTTCCAAACCGCCTTGCCCAACAATAAAAAAAGTAAATTCAAAACCTTGTTCTCTCAACGCTTTGGCAATTTTCAATGAAAATTCATGATTTTTTACTTCAGTTAATCTGCCAACTTGGATAAGTCTAAGCCCTTTATGTGGCAATACATTATCCCAGTAGTTTTTCTGCGTTTTTGCAATATCAGCATATTTTTTTAAGTCTATTGCATTTTTCAGTATTAAAACATTATCCGTAGTATCATACAGATATTGGGCTGCTTCGAGACCACAGGCTATTCGATAAGTTGCTAATTTTTGGATGGTTTTTTTCGCCCAGATTTCATATAGTTTCTTTAAATTTGAATTTCTCCCATTACTTGTGTTGTGAGAATGGGAAATTCTATGCTTGATTCCAGCACTTTTAGCAGCTATTAAATGAAAGGCATTATTAAGCAGGACATGAGAATGTAGTATTTCATATTCAGGATTAGCTTTTAAAAATTTTTGTAATTTAAACATTCTACCCACAGAATCTTTTGCAATGATTGTAATAATGTTGCCCCCCATTGCAATAATTTCATCATCATAATCGCCCTTATCCGTCGTAAAAGTAACAAAATCGAACTGGACTTTTGACCGGTCAATATGACGATAAAGATTCATCAACATAGTCTCAGCCCCTGCTCTGTCCATTTTCCCAATGACATGAAGAATTCGTTTCATTTAGAGTTCCTTCATTAAAGGCTGATATAAAGAATCTAAATTAATGAGTTTTGGCTGTATCGATTGTAGTTCAATCAGATATTGCTTAAATTTTTCTTCTTCAAATGTCGACAAAAATTTAATATAACCACAATCCTTAATCCACTGATATGTGCCTTCGACTTTATGATTGTTATTGGTAAATACAATGCAAGGAGTCTGTGTAATATACGCAAAAATCATCCCATGCAGTCTATCAGTCACCACTATTTTCGCTTGCCCGAAGGTTTTCCAAATATCATTTAGTGCCTTTTTTCTAGCCTCAATGCTTAAATTACTCTCATTAATATGTGTGTCACGGTAGGAAATGTTTTGATCAAAGTATTGCTTTAATCCATCAGTAATTTTTTGAGATGTAATATTATCGATTGATTTTTCCTTATCATCCCTTAAACAAACTACAGCACCTTGCCTATGTGATTGGGTGATCACATCTTTCAAGGTCAATACGATATCGGGTGTTTGGATAATATTATTTTGTAGGAAATTCGCTTTCATCAATTCAAAAGATACTTGCTCTCGTGCAACCAATGTCAATTTATTATGATTTTGATAGGTATTTTTAGCTTTGCTAAGCCGTTTTTGCCCGTACTGTGATTCGGAGAAATCAAAAGTCTGAGGAAAAGAGATAATTTTTTGCTTTGGAAATTGCTTAATAACTAACTGACGTAATGTCTCAATCTGCTCATACAAATCACCCATATTACCACCACCAATAAGTGTGACAATATCATTAGGCTGAATGTATTTTTTTACCCACCAAATACCCTCAGCAGTCTTGCTAATAGGTATTTCTATCACTTGATAGCCTTGGTCTTCCAAAAACTTGGTTTGTGCATATGTAATTGCCACATCACCAAGGTTACCATAATCAGCCGCTAAGAATAAAAAAGCCTTTTTCTGCTGGTTAGTTAAGTTCGCATCCTCAAAAAATTGAGCCTTGCTAAACTTGGCTTTATGAAAATGCAATTTATATTTAAGGTCAAAAGGAATGTATTGTTTTAAACGCATCTTAGCCTCTGATTTGTGCCAATGCCGCAATAGGGTATTTGGCACGCATTTTGATTAATTGATAGTAAATTTTATCATTTTTTGTTTTAGGATTATAAAATTGGGCGTAATTGGCCAGATCTTTATCGTTTAACATATTTTCTATGTATTTGATTTTTTGATTAAAGTTAAAGTGATTTTTATAACGGCATAAGTTCAAAACACAATAACGTAGCCCACCAATAAGATTACTTGCTAAAATTTCTTGCTTATTGTCAAATGACCAAGCATTTAAAAAATCTTGTAACGCTGTATGCTTTAGTTTGACCCACTCAAAACTTTTTTCGTGAAATTGTTTAGTTAATGTGGTAACAGGACGTTGTATATAATGAACATAAGCTTGTCGATTAAATACTATTCTATCAGCATATTGATAGACTTTAGCATTAAATAATATATCTTCTACTAATGACACGCCTATGGTAAATTTTATTTGATGTTTGTCTAAATATCCTTTTCTGTAAATTTTATTCCAAGCGTAGCCCAAAATATTGAGCATATAGGGAGTAAAATAAATTGGCTCACCATTTATCCATTCATTATTTTCTGGAATGTGAGGGATATTCTCAATCAATTGCTCATTTGAATCTACATTATCTTGATAAAAGCCAAAAACGATAAAATCTAAGTTTTTATCTTCTAGCATTTTTATATTATCTTCTAGTAAATTGGGCTCTATCCAATCATCAGAATCTAAAAAGTAGATAAACTCACCTGTCGCCACATTAAGTCCATAATTTCTTGCATCTGATAAGCCGCCATTTGGCTTGGTATAGACTTTTACCCTTAAATCAGTTTTCTCAAATTCTCTTGCGATAACCTCACTATTATCTTTTGAGCCATCGATGACAACAATAAGCTCAAAGTCAATATATGATTGATTCAAAACTGAATGTATTGACTTTGCTATATATTGCTCTACATTATAAACAGGTAGAATGACTGAAATTTTTGGCATATTAATCTCAAATTTAACTAATCACTTGTTTAGTTTCTTTAAAAAACATTGGACAGTATTTCTCTCTTTTGTACTCATACATACAAAACCCAAATATCCTAAAAATAACAATTCAACTATGATTAGCGACATTAGTTGAATAAGTAATGAACTCATCGCTAGCCTATTAACCAAATACTTTTGTAAAAAAAATAGTGATAATAAGAACATAAACACATAAATGATATTTTTAAAGTATAAATCTATAGTTAATCCTTTTATTTGTTTATTCCTCAAAAAGTAGAAAAGCCGATAAAGGAACGCTAATAAAGTAATGAAAATTGTTGGCACAAACGCCCAATGAGTCGCTTTAAAAAAAGCATAGGTAAATGGTACATTCAACAAAAAGATTATCGAAATTATAACTTGGTAATTTCTTATATTGCCTCTCGCATGCGCTGACATCCAAAAAGGCCCCCCAAGACACTCTAATACCGTCACCCAAATCATCCCTTTAACAAAAAAACTGGCATACTGAGGTAATTCACTTCCTAACCAAAGTTGCAGAATCTCATCTGAAAAAAGTAGAAACGGAATCGCAATAATACTAATAAGATATAGTGAATACCTTGAAGCATTTAAAACTAATTCATTATGTCTATCAAAATCTCCACTCGCATACGACTGTACGATTTGTGGATTAAACGCTGTTTGTAAGTTATTTGCCAGACTCCCTATCAAGCCTCGCACCTGTTGAGCAATTGCCAAAGCGGCGTTAACTGTAATTCCTAAAAACAGATTGTATAAAATCGTTATTCCTTGATTCGCGCTGAGAACTGCTATTTGCCCTAATAAATTCCAACTAGAAAATCCAAAAATTTCTTTAGCTAATAGCTTTGTTCCATCAGTATTGGCTGAATTAATAAGATATTTAGTTTCTTGTGCAAAATTCTTAATCACCACAAAATAAAAAATTAAGAATACTGCTACCGCTAACCCTGCCAATGCCCCACTATAAACAATGAGTTGATTAAAACCGATAAAACTAATCATTAATGCAATCGCAAGCTTAGCGAATGCCTCAAAGATACTGATATACGCAAACAAACTCATTCTCTCTTTTGCTACGATTATGGCTTGATAAGGAACACTAATGATACTAGTAATAGTTATTATTATCGCAAATTGAAATATAATTGTTGCAACTGAAAGTTTGTCAGTAGGTACATTTAATCTATTGCGAACATACCAAAGACCTAACGTCTCCAATGATAAAAAAACAATGGCAGCTATACCAAAGTGGATATTTAATGCGACCTTAAACGTCGTCTGTACCTGCTCAATCTGACCGGATGACAACGCTACGTTTAAAAATCGCTGTGTCCCACTCTGCATAGCAGAGTTTAAAAATGAAAATAAAGCTACAAAACTAGCGACAAGGTTGAAAAGGCCATAATTTTCAATTCCCAAAACTTTAAATACTATTCTTGTAGTTATAAGGCAATCATAATGACTACCAACATCCTAAGATATAGAAATAATGTATTTGATAAGAGTTTATAATTTTTGGACATAGGTATTAATGTAACGTATAAGCGAAGTAAATTTTCTTTTTTGTCTAAAATATATTAGAACTTTTATATCAGATGCAGTATTTCTAAAAATAAGGTCAATTTCTCATTCAAAACGGGCTTAAGGTCATTAAGGCGACGTGCTGCCAAGATTGTCTCGAGATATAACCCGATGGATGGGGCTTTATCGTTTAGATAATATGAGTCAATGCAGATACATTGCCAACCCATGAGCTTTAGACGAAATAGCAAAAGTTCTATTTGCCACCGGCGTCTTTCAACAGATCTTCTGTATAAATAGCTATTATTTATAATTTTTCCTCATATATAGCATTGTTAAGTTTGTAAAGCTACTTTATTCGCTAATTTGGGTTTAGGATAACCTTCCACAAAATACGCAAACCTCTCAAGCAACCAGTAACTATCACGCTCATATTTATTTTGTTCAAGCAATTGCTGGATAAAAATTTCAAGTTCAGCTAAATTAAAGCTACGCTCATGCGCTTTCATGATACGGCTATGCCGTGTTTTTTCTATGTTATCACCACCAATAATAAGCTCTTCATACAGCTTTTCACCAGGGCGTAATCCAACAAATTCAATAGCAATACCTTCATTAAGGTCAGTATCCTCTCCTTTAACCACATGACCACTCAGGCGTATCATACGCTTTGCTAAATCTACGATTTTAACCGACTCACCCATGTCTAGGACAAACACTTCGCCCCCTTCAGCCATTGAGCCTGCCTGAATAACAAGCTGAGCCGCTTCAGGAATAGTCATAAAATAGCGAGTCACATCAGGGTGAGTCACAGTAAGAGGCCCCCCTGCCGCTAGCTGTCGGTTAAATAAAGGCACGACCGATCCAGAAGATCCTAATACATTGCCAAATCGTACCATACTGATAGTCGTAATCGTTTGACTAGCTGCTAACGCTTGACAAGCCAACTCTGCCATGCGTTTGGTAGCGCCCATGACATTGGTAGGTCGAACCGCTTTGTCAGTGGAAATCGCCACAAAGGTGCGGACTTGAGTATTGATTGCGGCTTGCAGTGCTCGATATGTACCAATAAAGTTATTAATAGCACCTTCGTACTGGTTCGATTCTACAATTGGCACATGCTTATAGGCTGCTGCATGATAGATGGTCTCCACTAGATACTTTTTACAGAGATTTTCAAGTAACCTTTGGTTTGTAACACTACCTAAATGTACATGCAGTGCAATGTTTAAGCCTGATTGACTTTTAATTACGTTTACCAATTCTTGTTGAATAGAGTATAAAGCAAATTCAGATAATTCAAATAATATCAGCTCTTTGGGCTGTTGTTTAATAATTTGACGACATAGTTCACTGCCTATTGACCCACCTGCACCCGTCACCATTACTACTTTACCACTAATATCTTTTTGTAATAATTGTTGATTAGGGGCTACTGTCTCACGCTGCAAAACATCCAGAACATCTACTGGCTTTATATCTGATAGTTGCAATTTACCGCTAGTAATGTCATCTAGACTTGGAATTTGGCTAATCTGAACTGGCATGTCCTCAAGACTATGGATGATATTATCTTTAAGAGGTTTTAACTCATTAGGCAATGCCAAAAATAAATGCTCAATATCAAGAGTTTTTATGAGTTCGCGTAGTTTCTCTCTGGGATAAACCTTTACGCCAAGTATTCGGGAACCCGCTAATGTTTTTCGCTCATCAATAATGGCTACAATCTGATATTTCCTTGATTGTTGTAGGACGTGAAGTAAATCTTTGGTGATATTACCCACGCCATAGACTAGAACCTTTTGAGCTTCCTTAGAATTTTTGGTATCGTAGAGTACGTTATTAACCAAAAATTGTATAACAATTCGACTAATCCATAGCCACATATATAGCAAAAATACATGAATTGCAGGGGCTGCTCTAGGTATGTCAGGCAATTCATCAGAATATATCAGGATTTGCCCTATTAACATACAAACCAACAAAACAGTCAGTACAACACGCATACTTTGATCTTGGAAAACGCGCAGTACGTTACTGTAAAAATGCGTTAAAGCTAATAGTACAATAGGTAACGATGCAAATAATACGACAGTTATTGGATTGACATGCGGTTCAAAATCTCCATAGCGCAGGGCAATTGCTATGAATAAAGTACATATAGATGCAACTAAATCTAATAAAATTAAGCCAATTATTTTAATCCATCTAGGTTGTTCTATCGCATTAGACAAAACTTTAAAAATTATTGACTGATTAGAGTTACTTACTCTATTCTTCATTTTGATATCTCAAAGTATCATTTATAGTAAATTGGATTGGAAGATTTTTCATGTCTAGTTTTTTGATTTATAATCATAACCATAATGATAATTGTACGCCCCAATTAGAGACTGCTTAGCATCATTAAAGATAATACCTTCAACATTCACGTTAGACTTGTTTAATCTTTCAATCGCATAATTAACCTGTCGTACAGTGGAAACGTCATAACGAGCGACGAATAAGACTGAATCAACTAACTGTCCTATCGATAGCGTATCTGAAGTGCCTAACACTGGAGAGGTATCAATAATAATATAATCATAGAACTGACGATAAAAATTGAGTAATGCTTCCATTTTTCCATTTAAGAATAATTCTGAAGCGTGGCTATGCCCTTTCCCTCTGGGTATAAAATGCAAATTTTCATATAGCGTGGTTTGAATCATATAACTGCTATTAGCCGCATCAATCGTATCATCAACCAAATAATCAACTAATCCATTAATATTTGGCAAATTAAATCTATCTTGCAGATGACCTAACCTTGCATCTGCATCTATTAACAATACTTTCTTATTTGCCATAGCCATAGCGACCGCAAGATTGGCAGAGATAAATGATTTACCAATGCTAGGTCCCGCACCTGTAATTAATAAGATATCACAATCAGTTTTTTTAGCATTAAATATCAAATGAGTTCTGAGTGATTTAAAACCTTCACTGACAACTCCCTCAGGTTCAATTTGCTCAACTAATGGAAACTTTCTAGCCTTGTTCTTTAATTGTCGTGTTAAACGCGATGAATGAGGAATGACACCAATAACCGGAATATCCGTATTGTTCTCTAATTCTTCTAAATTTTTCACGCCCGCAAACAATAATGATTTTAAGAAGGCTAATCCGATGCCTAACATCAAGCCTAAGAGTGTTGCAATTAGGACAATTTGTGCCTTTTTAGGGGCAATTGGCACATAAGTGTTAATAGGTAAATCAATAATTCTTACATTACCTAATTGACCTGATTTTACAATTTGAAGCTGCTCATAATTTTTGAGCATATTTAAATAAATTTCATTGCTAATCTTAACGTCACTCGATAGTTCTAAAAACTGACGTTGAACCTCTGGAATACGGGTAATATTTTGTTTAAGAGCATCTTCTTTGTCTTTTAGCTCTTGTATTTGCATATTTAATTGCTTTAATACCGGATATTCATCAGTATAACGCTCAGATAATTCTGCTCGTTTTAGCTCAAGCTCACGTAGATTAGTTTCAATTGTCGCTCTTTGTGTGACAGCCAATTCAGCTTCTTTATCAATATCAACCGTTGCATTTTGCTCACGAAATTTATTAAATTTTGCTTCTGCCTCTGCCAGTTTTGCTTTTAATTTAGGCAGTTGCTCTTGCATAAATGCAAGGGTTTTAGTCGTTTCCGCGCTACTTTTATCAAGATTTTGCGTTTCATACATTTTAACGATGCGCGTTAAGGTATTAGTGATTTCATCTTGATTAGCGCCTGTAAGTGAAGCATCTAAAATGCCCGTTTGTTTACCTTTTTCAGCCACTGCAAGATTTGCTCTAAGGTTATCTATTGCCTTAGCCGGTGTAAGTTTACTCAAATTGTAAGAGTAACCAGGGGCTAATGAGGTCACTTGAATATCAATATTACCTGCACTAGTTTTAAAACGCGATGCAGTTCCAACTTTACCTGTAAACTCTACACCATCAGGAGAGATAAGTTTAAAATTTTGGCTGTCTATGGCAGTTAAAGTAAAATTTTTACTCTGATAGGCCAAAGGGACATTAAATTCAGCTATCCACAATCCAACCTTTAAATTACCCACCCCATTGTCTGTATGACTAACTAGAACATTTCTCTTGATCAGTAATTTGTCTAAAAAACTGTCTTTTACTTGATTGACATTTAAATCCAAATGTAATTGATTAATGACAGGCCATAGAATCATGCGAGAATTAACGATTTCTACTTCTGTTTGGGCGGAGCCATCTTGAGCGTTTAGAAGACCCGCAACATCCTCACCTAAAGCAGAAACGCCTGTAGATTTTTTATCAACTTGAATTAATGAATTTGTTTTATAGATTGGAGTAGCCGACTGGGCATAATAGATACCGCCTAGTAAACCAAGTAACAGCATTGATAAAATTAATTTCCAATGATTTAATAAAACTGCGATTAACGCTCTTAAATCAATTTCATCATCATTTACTTTCTGATCCATGCTTACTCACTTGATTTTAACCTACGAAAAAATACACTTTAATTGTTACAGCTAAATAAAATATTAGAATTAACTTTAAAAATTACTCAAACTTATCTTTCCAACTTTGAACTGCTCGATTAAGCACTTCCCGACTTTCATAAAATTTCTCAATAGGCAGCTTATAAGGATCGGCTACATTTTCGTTTATCCAGTGACCAATCCGATATACTTTCCCACGTTGGCTTGAGTAATTCTGTTTTATCCAACTCTCTTGATCTTTGGACATACAAAGTACTAAATCAAAGGTTTGCATCAATTCTTGGGTAAGCTGCTGGGCGCGATGACTACGCATATCAACATTCCATTCATCCATCACTTGAATGGCTTTTTCATCGGCCCCTTCGCCCACTAATGCGCTTAATCCCGCTGATTTCACGATTAAATTAGGGTGCTGTTGCTGTAATAGCGCTTCACCGATGGGGCTACGGCAGATATTACCGACGCATACCACTAAAATTTTTTTAAATGACATCGTTAATTTCCATTCGTTTAAAAGGTTCTAGCAATATTTGTAATTGAATAGGATGGTAATATTTGACTGATTATACGATTCCAACGTACTAGCCCTGTCGGGTCTACATACACGACATCCCCAGGCTGCAATTTGAACCGATTTGCGACCGAAAAATTTGTAATAGAGGTTAAATCAATATGATAGATATTCGACTCGTTTTGATAATTATTTTCTCTTAATATGTATACCTTTTTGGCATTTGCAGAGGTAGGAACTATACCATTGGCTTCCCCTATCGCACTAATCAAACTTAACCCATTCTCAGGAATTTGGATAGTGCTGGGTTTTGTAAACTCACCCATTACCGTGACTTTATGATTGCTTATATCACCAACTTTGATAGTATCACCATTTCTCAAATATAGAGAGTTTGGAGAGTATCCCGCATTTTGCAGCGATTTAAAACCAAAGTTGTAAGTTCTACCGTCGCGTATGAGCTGAATGTTATTAGTATCTGAGGTATTAATGGTACCGCCTGCCATACTGATTGCCGTATATAGATTCACTGGCTGATCCGCAATATCATATTGCCCAGGCGATTTCACCTGCCCATCGACATAGAACTTATGCCCACGATAGGAGAGAACTCTTACTTGAGGGTCTGGGTGTTTAAGATAGCGAGATAAAAGGTTCGCTATTTGATTGGTGAGTTGTGACACTGTTAACCCTTCGGCTTTCACCCGCCCTATCATTGGAAACTGCAAAAAACCGCTTTGGTCGACTAGGTATCCACTTGAATAAACACTATTACCTCCCGATTGAACACCTTGCGTGATTTCAGGGTATCCTGGTAAGAATATTTCAATCACATCGCCTTTTGCAATTGTACTATAGGTTGCAGCGGATTTTGAGACAGGCGGGAATGAGACTGTTCTCGGCCCTAATAGATTAGGTGCTGGAATGTTATTTGCCGTTAATTCGGTTACATTAAAACGAATGCCATTATCTGCTACAAATGACACGGGTTGGTCGGGTACTGTCGATTCAGGCAATTTACCAACATTCATACCGCTAGTAATTGCTGTCTTAGAGCTACATCCAGCAAATGAAAGTGCAAAAATGATAGGAGATAATTTTATGAGCTTTGCTAACATGTGACAATCTCGTAGAATAAAAGGCAAAATCTAACAGTTCTAATCAATATGGTGCGTAATTGTAATAAAAGTTTAATGCTACACGCTTGTAAATTTTGTAAATTTAAGTAAGCGACATAGCCATCATGACCTATCAGTTTATAATATTAACTATTGAGAAAAGCGTTAACTCTTATTTTCAATAATGTTTAATCCATTATAGCATTATAGATTTGCTTGATAAACAATTAAAAATAATACCTTAATCATTCTTTTATACAGCAATTTTAGTTCAAAAAAAAAGCTCCTGTTATTAGGAGCTTTAATTTGGTACCAGTGGTCGGACTCTAATAGCCGAAGCAAAGTATTGAAATTAAATACGATACCAAATTTTACAAACTTATTTACTGTAAAAATTACTGTCATTAATTAATTATTGTGTTGCAGGGTATATCAAATCATGAATTTTCACAATCAATAATGATTGATTACTTTGCAATCAAACAATCCAAAAACTTAGCTGCGTAACCTGCAATCAAATCATCACAATCGGTACCATTGATAATCTTACGCGCTGCCACATAATCGGCATTGCTACCTGTTTTAATGGCGCGTGATAGCGACATACCGGTAAATGCCCCAGTCAACATGCCAGCAATAATAATTTTATAACCGTTCTCTGGTACCAGTGCAAGATCCGGATTGTTTGCCAAGTCCACATTAATCATTTTGCCTAGCTTGATGTAATTATCAAGCCAAGTAAGCTGGCAAGGTCCACGCCCATAATACAAATATGGGTATTCAGATTGCAGATAAGTATCGCCATCGCCATTTCTATAGCCAAACTTCTGCCCTTTTGAATTGGTAAACCACTGGCCATATCTGCGCGTTTTACCCTTGCCATATTCAGCAATCGACTGCATTTTAAACGCGGTTTCGTGCCAAACTGTTGCTAGGATATATGCGGCAAACAATGGATTTTTAGCTGATTGATTGGCGTTAATCGCTGTCATGATTACATTAAATCCATCTACCTGTGATTGGGTAAAGCCGCCAAACGCATAGCGCATTTTATCCCACGAGTAGTCTAGTTTTAATTTACTGCCATCAAGTGCTGATTGCGATTGATTACCCCACACGCCATCAGCAGTTACGCCTAGTGAGCGTTGTATTTCTTTAACTGACATTTCACACTCCATAAAAAACCGCCTTATTTGGCGGTTTTGCGTTTTTTGTTAAGTAAGTTTTGCCCGTACCAAAATACCAAGCCTACAACATGGCACAGCACACCAATGATTAATGCCCACCACGCTTTATTACTAACGCAGCCAGCGGATAAATCCCAAAAGAATACGAAAAACGAAAGTCCGCACGCTCCGACAAACAGCAGTGCCCAATCCGCGCCAAGCTGCTTTGTATCAATGTGCTTGCAAAGCCGCGCTTGCATCGCAATCAAAAAAAGTAGCAAAGACAGTGAGCAGCCAAACACTTTGATAAAATCAAGCATCGGCGAGGTGATGTAGATATAAGCAAATAATGCAACAATCAGCATGAGCGCGAATAATGCGCCTTGTTTTGTGACGATGAAGTTCACTGTGCATCCTCCTCTTTAATACCCATTGCACCACGCAATTTTTTAGACATCATTTCCGGCAGCAATGCGACCAATGTTGCTACCACCGTTTGCCCAGACGCTGCCAAAAATGCAGCTACCGCAGCAAGCTCGATACCTGGTATATCCATTTTGGCTACTTTGATAGATAGCAGGGATAAAAAAACACCGCTGATTATAGCGGCGCTTAGTTTGACTTTTCCTTTACTGACCCCAAGTTTCTCGTCAATGTGATTATCAGAGTAAGAGATTGCAAGAATTTTTGTGTAAACCTAAAAATAGAACCAAATTAGCGGTTAGATAAAAAGCAAACAAATATTCTATATCAATAACCCTCCACCCGATGGCCGTATAACATCACAAACTGACGCATCGCAGGTTTCCAATTTTGAATGGGCATCGTCCATTTCTGCATCGTATTGATGAGTGCCATATAAATTGCCTTAAACACCGCATCATCATTTGGGAAGGTCTTTTTGGTACTGGTTACCTTTCTTAAACTGGCATTTAATGATTCAATGGTATTGGTAGTATAAATCACTCGTCGAATCTCTTTGGGATAATCAAAGAACGTGGTCAGCCGTCCCCAATTCTCTTGCCAGGATTTAGAGATTTGCGGATGTTCGCCATCCCATTTTTCCGCAAAGGCAAGCAGATTATCTTCCGCTTCTGCCAAGGTATCCGCACCATAAATAGTTTTTAAATCTGTGGCTATTTCCTTTCTTTGTTTATAGCTGACGTATTTCAGCGAGTTTCTAACTTGATGGACAATACATAGCTGAACTTTGGTTTTGGGGAACACCGTTTCTATCGCTTCAGGAAAGCCTTTTAGCCCATCGCAGCAGGCGATAAAGATATCATTAACCCCACGGTTTTTAAGTTCGTTCATCACCGATAGCCAGAACTTCGCCCCTGAACGAGGAAATAGCGAAGCATCGCTTCGCCCGAGTGCAAGGCGAGAGCTGTGCTCGAGTGATTCTTGGCAATCCACAGCCCCTTGCGGAACTATAATCGTTCCTCATCTTTTCGACCTTCAGTATTAATGCCAAGCGCAAGGTAAACACATTTATTATGAGCAATGCCTTCTTCTCGGTTTTTGACCACCAACCCGTCAAGATAGACGACAGGGTAAATTGGTTCAAGTGGACGCTGTTGCCATTGTTTGACTTCATCCAGTACGCTGTCGGTGACGATGGAGATAAAGGTAGATGAAACGTCAACGCCATAGATTTCTTTTAAGTGAGCTTGAATGTCACGGGTGCTCATGCCCCGAGAGTATAGAGATATTACTTTGTCGTCAAAGCCGTTTAACGTGCGTTCATGCTTTTTAACAATTACTCAGGCATAGCCTTCGTCTTGCACTCGGGCGAAGCGATGCTTCGCTATTCCCTCGTTCAGGATCGAAGCTGCCTACTCGATCCCTTGGTACGTCAAGTTGTATTTTACCAAAGTCAGTACGGACGGTTTTTTTAGTGGTGCCGTTACGGGCGTTGGATTTTTTTCGAGCAGGTTTGCCTGCAAGTACGATAGTTTCTTCGTTTATGCTGCTAGGTTGGATATTTTCTTCTTCATCTGATGGCAGTTCGTCTTCATGCAAATCTTCATCGGCGTTATGGTTGATGAACTCATCAAGCGTTTCTTTATCGGCTTTGCCTTGGTAGTCGTGTTTAGCATAGCCAAGATGATGGGTCATTTCAGCTTGTAATGCCCGTTCGGCAAGTCGTTTGGTGAGTTGTTTTAGGATGCCGTTTTCACCTAAGATTTGTTCAGGCGTTTGATAATCTTTAAGTAATTCGTCAAGCAAAACTTCTGTCGAATCTTTCATGTGTTTTTCCTTGTGTAAACTTATGTCGTTTATTGGGGTTTACACAAAATATTTTACAGTCTCGCATTTCCCTTCTTTCTGAAAGAAACATCACTCTATTATAAGCCCTGCCATTGCTATCACGCACTTTATGCCCAAGTTGCAGCTCAATCCAGCGATAATCGTATTTAAACTTTTCTTCCAATACCGTTCGAGCGATGGCGCGAAAACCTTGTGACGTTTGCTCAGTGTTTTCAAAACCCATGCGTCTTAACGCTTGATTAAGCGTATTTTCAGACAATGGGCGTGACGTACTGTTACTTGATGGAAAAACCAATTCAGCGTTTTTATACGCTTTCATCTCTTTTAAAATCTCAACAGCTTGCATTGGTAGTGGTGAGAGCATACTCACTCCAGTGGATTTGCGCGTTTTGTTGGGTGTGTATGACCAATTATTGTATTCAAAGTCGATATCCTGCCATTTTAAATGCCGAATTTCACCCGGGCGAGCAAACATGATGATTGCAAATAGCAATGCCTTGCGTGTCGCAAAATGCCCATGATAGCTATAGATAGACTGCACAAGCCTAGTCAGTCCTGCTTCATCTAAAATAGCGGGCGCATGGGTCGTTTCAGGCGTCATAAACACACCGCGCAAGTGAATACATGGATTTTCTTTGGCGCGACCAGTCGCAATCGCATAAGCCATTGTTTGACTCATCATCGAGCGCATTTTTTCAAGTTTGGTTAAATGCCCAGCCGCTTCAACGGGTTTTAGCACGCGCATACAATCTTCGGTAGTCACTTGATTGACTGGCTTATTGCCGATAACTGCCAACATTTCCTTTATGTAATTTTCCATCTTTTCAACGGTTTTGGGCGCATACTTTTTGGTGGGCAGCCACTCGTCAAACACTGAGCGGAAGTCAGTACGGTGTTCATATTCTTTGCGGCGCTGTTCTTCTTCAAAGTGGGTTTTGGGGTCAATGTCCTTTGACAGTAATTCTTGGCAGTAATTTTTCTGCTTGCGCGCATCCGCCAAATTGACCGAAGGATATCGACCAAGGTTAACCATATCTTTCTTTTTTGTAAAAGGCTTGCTATATTGTAAATACCAAGTTTTGGTACCAGAGCTTGCGACATTTAGCAATAAACCTTCGCCATCGTACAGTCGATACGGCTTATCCTTGGGTTTTGCTTTGTCTATCTCGGTATTGGTGAGTGGCAGGGTTTGGCGGGGCATAACAGTAATCCATTTTGCAAAAGCAGTAAATTATCAAAATTTACGCCTAGGTTACTGCTAAAAATCACATATTGCAACATACGCTAACATACGCTAACATACACAAGCATACAATAAAAAAGCCCAAACTCGCTGTGAGTCTAGGCTTTTCATACGCTAGCATACATAAGCATACTATTGATTGGTACCAGTGGTCGGACTCGAACCGACACGCTTTTAAAGGCAACGGATTTTGAATCCGTCGTGTCTACCAATTTCACCACACTGGCATAGATGGCTATAGCTTTTTAGTTTATCTGTAATCGGCTATGTGGGGTGGTATTTTAGCAACTTTATTTTTTTTTGCAACAACTATTTTCATTATTTGTGTCTTGAAGCAAAAATAGCTAAAAAATAATTTTTCAATAAAATCGATACGTTTTTTACACACTCACTCACTACTTTGTATAGTATTCTTGCCCACCACTTAATCATAATATCGCTAAAAACTCGGGTTAAATTTGTTAATTTATGACTTTTAATCAACCTGCCACGATCTGTTTTAACATAATGCTATGTATTGTCACAGCATTCATAGCAGGTTGTAATTCATCAAATAGTAATCAAAATTCAACGACGTCAAATAACCAATCTGCCAAAGAACCTACCAAAGCTATCTCAAAAAATGCGCCTGCCGCTTCTTCACCTAAAGTGATTGAGAATCTACATATAGCCGCTTTTTCCAATCTTCGCATGGTATTGCCGATTTTGGTATCAGATTTTAACCATAATTACCCGAATATAAAGATTCAAATTACCTTTGAGCCCAATGCTGCGCTGTATGATACGGTCAATGCCAATCCTCAAAGCTTTGATATTTATTTAGCGGGTAATCAGAGTTATCCAAAGCAAATGCTTGCCAGTGTTAAGGGTGTTAAATCAGCGCCCTTCACTTATACCCGAGGTCAGCTAGTGCTTTATAGTCATAAATACCCCATGGACATTAGCCCTACAACCACGCTCGATCAGTTGATACTTGACAATAAACCCTTTAGTTTAGCGATAGCCAATCCAAAGAGTTTAGCTTATGGCGTGGCAGCAGAAGCCTGGTTGGTCAATCAAAATCTTTATAATAATATAAAGTCTAAGATTGTCTATACCAATACTCTAGATGAAACTTTTGCGTTAACGGATAGTGGGAAAGCAGATTTTGGATTTGTAAGTCTGTCCCAAGTATTGAATAAACCCAATGACAATGCCCTGAAAAATGTGAAGACTCTAACCAATAACTATTTAATACTGCCTAAAGATAGTTATCCGCCAATTCTGCAAGATGGAATAATTTTAAATCACCCTGAAACCAGTCAAATCTTTGTGGATTACCTAAAATCGGCAAAAGCACAAGATGTGTTAACCGATGCGGGGTTTTTGCCGATTTGTACCTCCACCACCATTTTACCGGCTTGCAAATAGGTGATTGGGTTTTAACCATCCGCTACTTACAAGCAGTTAGTTAATTTGCTATCGCTGATTTTAATTGATTAGCCAGCGCTGCTAGACGCTCATGATCGCCTTGTCGATCTTCATGCAAGCCGAGATGATAGATACTGCTTGGAATCAAATGAACGTGGTAATGAAATACCGATTGTCCTGCCTCTGCATTATTTAACTGCATCTGCACAATACCTTGGCGGTTAAATACCTTGCGCTGCGCTGCCATGACTTTTTGCGCGGTGCTGAAAACTGCCGCAATGTAATCTGCTGGCATATCCGACAATTCAACGGCTTCACATTTTGGAATGACTAAAACATGCCCTTCTGCCATCGGCATGATATCCATAAAGGCAAGCGTTTTGTCATCTTCATAAACCTTATGGCTAGGAATCTCACCACGAAGAATTTTGGCAAAAATATTTTGATTGTCATACTGCATTGATTACATTCCTTTTATTATTTAAATGAGGCTAAGAAATAAGCCTTAGCAATTAGGCTAAGCAAAAAAATCCAATATCGTTTCATTTAAGATAAATTGTCTATCGTCACCCAGCATAGTGACATCATAATTATGTACAAAGCTGACTGCTAATGCGCGACTGGGATCACACCAAGCCATAGACCCATTATACCCCATATGTCCAAATGCATCAGACACATCATGGAACAGACTAAACACGCGATGATAACCGAGTCGCCATGCCATCACCGCTGGCATGATTTTGTCAAATTGCTCATTATGAATGGTTGAAAGCGCCTTAAAAACAGCAGAATTGATTAGCGTTTTACCTTGCCAAATACCGCGATTTGCAAGCATTGCATATATTGTAGCCAACGCTATGGCACTGGCTACACCATTTGCGGCAGGAATTTTCGCCTGTAGCGTGACAGGGTGATAATAATTAAATTGTCTGCTACCGATGGGTACCAGTGCCGATTTGTAGTCTTCGATATTGATATTAGCAGGTTGAAAATACAGCGCGTTAATGGCCTGCGTCGTCAAAGGGCTGTCAGATTGAGACAATGTTAACCATGCTGGGTAAAAGGGGAGTGATTGATAAAATTGTAGCGTTGAGTCAGCATCTTGAGTGAGTAAAGGCTTAACTTGACTCTCTTTGGCACGTATTTGACCGGCAACCTGTTCAACTTTGTCTTTGGGTACCCCAAAGTAAGCTTGACCGACCAAATTAAGCGGTTCCAACAAATAATATTCTAGCGCTTGCTGCAGCGGTAATTGCGTTACTTTTTCAATCAGCCCACCCAATACCCAGCCTGATACCAAGGCGCTATAAGCCGCGCTGGAATCCGCATGGGAAGCCGCACTGGATTCGGTTGATTGATTAACAGGCTGCTTCTTATTAGCTGAACCATTTCCTGAACTATGCGTATTAGTTGGACTATTTAATGCCATTTGCTCGACATTACTGAGCATCAATTGCCAATCTAGCATGTCTTTGGCGTGTTCGGTAATACTGACGATATTAAATAATCCCGATTCGTGCGTTAGCATATCGCGCAAAGTGACGCTATCTTTGCCATTTTGGGCAAATGCAGGCCAATAACTAGCCAAGGTTTTGTCATATGCTAAAAGGTCTTGACTCACTAAAATATGAATCAACGTAACCAGTATGCCTTTGCCTGTCGAAAAATTCAGCGACAGGGTAGATGGCTGCCAAGGGGTAATTTGCTGGTTAGTTTTATCAATATTTGCGATACCGTGAGCCAATTGAGTGACCGCTTTACCTTGATGAAAAATGACCAGACTGCAGCCACCTACCTTTTGATTAAGATCAAATTGTGATAACAGTTGTGCTAGGTTTTGGTTGAGCGCTTGATAATCCATTAAATCCTTCATTGCTCCAATAGCATCCTAAAAAATCCTGTGCTAAAAAACACCCTGCTAAAAAATAGCCGCTTAACATTAAACCCTTATTGACAGTTTTTTTGTCGTTATTATTTAGCCTGCGCTTGGGTGATTTTCCCAATCAAATTGGCTTTTGGTGTAGCGGGATCATACACACCAAACTCCACCTGCTCGTCACGGTTATCAAATTTTGCGATAAACTCCACTTCAGAGGGCAAAAAAATCGGCAATTTAAACGTTACATCACAGGTAAAGCTCTCTGGCAAATCGCCCAACGCACCCAAGCATTTGGCTTTTGTCCACATACCATGGGCAATGGCTTTTGGAAAACCAAATGCCTTGGCAGATAAAGGATGCAAATGAATTAGATTAAAATCCCCAGAGACAAACGCATAGCGACGCCCAATATCTTCGGGAATTTCCCAAAATTCATGCATATCATTACTATCAAGTGTGGGCTTGGCTTCTACTTGCGTCGTCGATGGTTTTTGAGTCGTTTTTTGACGTTTTTGGCGTGATAAATACGTCGAAGTCCCTTCCCAAACCAGCTCATCTTTTTCAAAAACTTTAGTGACAAAATCAAATTGCTTACCACGATCATGGTCGCGCAGGTTAGCGAAGCTCACCGCCATTTTAAAAATTGCGCTATCTTTAATGCGACGATATTGGGTAACACTGTTTTGCACATGAATCAAGCCTAGCATGGCAAATGGAAATGGCTCTTTGACCATCATGTTCATCTGTAACGACTGCGACAGCACCGCAAAATACGTCGGCGGCACGTAGCTATTGTTTTCAAAACCACAAATTCTGCGGTAATCGGCTAAGTTATCATGGTCGATTTCAAGCGTATTGACGCTATAAGTAGCATTGGGCAGCACCGCATTGGCCGATTTGTCTTGGTCGCCAATAGGTAAAAAACTTTTAATAATATTGGCATAGGTGGTGTGCGGCTTTGGCAAACGACTAAAATTTTGGTCTGACATACAGACTGTCCTTACTTTTTTACTTTTTAAGCTTGAGCCAATAAATGGCTAGTTGATTAGATAGTGTTCGGATATATTCCATTACTTTTCATTACCGTCAGATCTCAAAATCTGAGAACTTAGTTTATTATAATCGAATGTCACACTCTAATTGTTGATTTTTTGCATAAAGCTTAGTTTAAGTTTGACTTAGAAAAAATAATGAAAAAAAATCAGTAGCGATATTTTCGATACTGATTTTTTTCAGCCCGCCAATAATTACGCACCCAACACACTTTGACCGCAGACGCGGACAATGTTGCCATTGACGCCGCCCGATGCAGGGCAAGCCAGCCAAGCAATGGTCTCAGCCACATCAATCGGCAAACCGCCTTGGCTCATTGAGTTCATTCTGCGACCTGCTTCTCGAATCGCAAAAGGTATGGCAGCGGTCATTTGGGTTTCGATAAATCCTGGCGCTACCGCGTTGATGGTAATACCGTTGTTTAACGTAGGTGCAGTCGCTTGTACCGCGCCAATCACGCCAGCTTTGCTCATGGCATAATTGGTCTGTCCCAAATTGCCGGCAATACCGCTAATGGATGATACACATACAATTCTCGCATTTTCATTGAAACTGTCATGACTGAGTAAATAATCATCAATTTTTTCTTCCGCATTGAGATTGACGTTCATGACTGCATCCCACATGTTATCATCCATTTTCGCCAATGTCTTGTCACGTGTTATGCCTGCATTGTGGACAATACCATCTAAGCCGCCACGTTTGGCTGCCGCTGCGGCTATTTTTTCGCCAGCATCGTCGGCTGTGATATCTAATGTTAAGGTAGAACCGCCTATCTCACCTGCCACTTTTTGCAAGTCTGATTGCTGTGCAGCTACATCGACACAGATGACATGTGCGCCATCACGCGATAATACCTTTGCGATGGCTTCGCCAATACCTCGGCTCGCGCCAGTCACCACCAGTGTTTTACCTTTTAAAGGCTTTTGCCAATCAACCGTGACTGGGTTGCCTTCGCCAACTCTCACTACTTGACCTGACACATAAGCAGAACGCGGTGAGGCAAAAAAACGTAAAGTAGATTCAAGGTTTTGCGCCGCATTTGGGTCTACATAGATAAGCTGGCTTGTAATACCGCGCTTAAATTCTTTACCGACGGATTTAACAAATCCTTCTAACGCACGCTGGGCTGCTGCCTGTGCAATACTGGTGCATTTTTCAGGTGGCAAACCAATAACGATAACGCGACCTGAGCGGTCAATCGAACGCGCAATCGGATGAAAGAAGTTGTAAACTTGTTTAAGCTCATGGGTTGTCTTGATACCTGAAGCATCGAAAATAGCCACTTTAAAATACTGATTCGCGCCAAACTGCTCGGCGTCAATCTGTGCATTTTGTAAAGCATCACGCGCTGACTCATTGGGGTCTAGATAGACATCCGCTTGCACATTCGCCAATACTTTGGCGATGTCATTTGCCAGGACAGCGTTTTCACTGACCCCAAAAATGACACTACCGGTAATAGGTGCTTGACCTTCTTTGTAACGCTCAAGGCTGATCGGCATCGGTAAACCCAAATTTTGGGCAATCTTACGTCCCAATGGATTTTGGACAAATTCTGAATAATGGTCTGACATAATGACTCCTTTGAATAGTTAGTTTTGCTTAGGCTATTATATAAAACTCAATTAAATACAGCTGCTAAACATAGATACTGTGTAAATTTTATACCAATCAAGCAACCTTGAACAGTCATATCAAATAAAATTTTATTGGTTTTACCTATTTATATAAATTATCGTTATATATATACTTTTAGGCGATATTTTTGTCTGCGTTTTATGGTAACATCACTGCAACTTAAAAAGTTTAGTTATTTTTAAAAAGTTGTTATTTTTAAAAAATTATTTGGTTAAGCTTATCCAATTTTTTTAATTGATTGCTCAAAAGGACTTTTCTATGGACAATTTTCAACACCCCACTCACCAGCCTGCTGGCAAAAAGGTCGCTATTTTAGGTGGCAACCGTATTCCGTTCGCCCGCTCAAATGGTCAATATGCCAATGTAAGCAATTCTGAAATGTTGACAGCTGCGCTTAACGGCTTGGTGGAACGCTATAACTTACAAGATAAACGATTGGGTGAAGTAGTAGCGGGCGCGGTCATTAAATTAAGCCGTGATATCAATCTCACCCGTGAATGTGTGTTAAGCACGGCGTTAAGTCCGCAGACACCTGCTTATGATGTGTCACAGGCGTGTGGCACTGGACTACAAGCGGCTTTCGCGGTGAGCAATAAAATCGCCTTGGGACTGATTGATTCGGGTATTGCAGGCGGTGTGGACACCACTTCTGATGCCCCTTTGGGCATTGGTGATGGGCTGCGTAAAGCACTGTTAAAACTTAATAATGCCAAAACCAATAAAGATCGCTTGCAAGCGTTATTAAGCATTAATCCAAAAGACTTGATTGATGCACCGCAAAATGGTGAACCTCGTACCAAATTATCGATGGGTGACCACCAAGCCATCACCGCACTTGAATGGGCGATCACCCGTGAAGCGCAAGATGAATTTACCTTTAATAGCCATAAAAACTTGGCACGTGCGTACGATGAGGGTTTTTTTGATGATTTAATCACGCCATTTAAGGGTTTAACACGCGACAATAATCTACGTCCTGATATTTCGTTAGAAAAATTGGCGTCATTAAAACCTGTATTTGGTAAGAAAAATGCCAATCCAACCATGACGGCGGGCAACTCAACACCGCTGACCGATGGCGCGTCTTGTGTGTTATTAGGCACAGATGAGTGGGCTGCAGCGAATGGATTAAAACCGCTTGCTTATCTCACCTACCAAGAAACTGCTGCAGTTGATTTTACAGGTAAAAAAGGCGTTAAAGAAGGTCTATTAATGGCGCCTGCGTATGCTGTGCCACGTATGTTGGAACGCGCAGGATTGACGCTGCAAGATTTTGATTATTATGAAATTCATGAAGCATTTGCCTCACAGGTATTATCTACACTTGCTGCGTGGGAAGACGAAAGTTTTTGTAAAGAACGCTTAGGTCTTGATAAGCCACTTGGTGCGATTGACCGCAGTAAACTCAACGTAAATGGCTCATCACTTGCTGCCGGGCATCCGTTTGCCGCAACCGGTGGTCGCATTCTTGCCAGCACCGCTAAACTACTGGATCAAAAAGGATCGGGTCGTGCGCTGATTTCTATCTGTGCTGCGGGCGGACAAGGTGTGGTCGCCATTTTAGAAAAATAATCAACTAGCTAATACTTAAGTACTTATACCTAAGTACTTAAGTATTCAAATAATTGATAAATAAGTACTCAAAAAAATAATGTAAAAAAGGCGAGATAATGAACTCGCCTTTTTTATCGCCTAACTAAATTTAATCGGTTTTTCACCGTTCTCATCCTGCGGTTTATTTGGGTAGTGATGGTCATGACCGATATCACAGTCTTCTGCCGCTTTTTTTGGACGATGAATATAGCCAGTGCGCTCTTCGACGCCCAAAAATTCATGCTCCCACACCATCACCGCTTGCATACAAGTTTGACGCTGTTCCTCCGTCAATTTTCGACCATCTTCCCATTTGCCAAGCGAAATCGCTTGACGAAATTTTTCAACAATTTCAGGCGTTAACGCTGATAAAATCGCTTGTTTATCCATGACTGAATTGTCCTTATACCCTTGAATAAATCACAATAGTTTAAAAAAATTTTGCTAAATAATTAAAAAATTATAGCAAATTAAGCGGATAAAATCTATTTGGCAAGTTGTCATATAGCCGGCTAGCTAGCTGCCTACAATGGCGTAATTACAAATTGGCCAATGTTAATTTGCACACAGATATTATATGCTTTGCTTATCAAAAGTTGTGAAAACTTACCTTATAAAAATTTACCTTATAAAAAAAGAGCACCCCTATGAACTTTCTCAAATACGGCTATCATCAACACGCTGTAACCCGTGTTTTTAATCAAAAGAAAACAGCTTTTAATCAAAAGCAGTTGGCTAAAACGGTTTTTGTATTGAGCCTAATATCCGGCCAACATTATGCGTTAGCAGCGCCTGTGTCACATGTATCACCTGCGCCCGCTCAGCAATTTTTGTCAGACACTACCCTATCTACGCCGCCGTCTATTACCGCTACGCAAACGCTGCAAACGGCTTTAACATCAGCCCATGAGCAAAACTTAGCTTCGCAAAAAGCGTGGCTGCGGTTGTTGTATTATCCTGAAAAAATCACCAGAAAACAGCCCTTTGAAAGTCGGGTCAACAATCGTTTTAACTCACAAGCGAGCCAACGACAATTTTTTGCCAGCGCGCAAGGCGCCAAAAATCCCCAAGCAGAACTTGATGAAATCCTTACACAGTTATTTCACCCTACCAAAAAAAATAATGCCTCTGTCCAATGTCGCTTTCCCGCTCGTACACAGTGGCTCATTGAAAACTTAGCCATCGATACCTCAAGCCTACCCCATCAACATTGCGATGCACTCGATTCATGGCTACAAAAAATTAACCCCCAATCCGTCTCATTAATTTTTGCCAGTGAGTATTTAGATAGCCCACCGTCTGCGTTTGCCCATAGTTTTTTGCGATTTGATAATGCCGACCTTAGCAATCAATACTATTTAAACTTCACCCCGAAAGTCAGCGACGGTGAGCATTTTTTAAAATTTGCTTACAAATCTACTATCGGTGGCAATGCGGGCGAATTTACCATGACCAATTATCAGCAAGGTATCAAAGAATATTTGCAAGATGATGGGCGCAACGTGTGGCAATATCAGCTCAATCTTACTGATAAACAGGTTAAACAACTTGCCTATCGAACTTGGGAAATTAAAGACCAAAATTTGCCCTATTATCTGTTATCCGATAACTGCGCCTCTGAAATTTTGGTGTTACTAAACTCTATTTTTCCCGATAAAAATTTTTTAGTGAATAACTCCCCAATGATTTCCCCTGCCCAAGTGGTACGCATGTTAAACCGCGAAAATTTGATTCGCTCTACCAATTTTAGTCCTTCAACACCGACTGTTGTGCAAGCGCAATTAAATGCCCGCAACGCCGCGGCAAATCATCCCAAGGCTTTTAACAATACCCAACAAAATCGGACGTCAAGTCCTCAAATATTGCCCAGCCGCGACAATCCTGTACTGGCCAATCCTTTAAGTCGATTTGATATCGGGGTCAGCCAGCAGTCGTTTGACAGGGTCAGTGGACGACCTAAGTTAGACAGTAACCAGGCTATCACTTTAAATTATCGCATGGTGTATCGTGATGCGTTGGATAAAATTGATGGCTACCCCATAGGCTCACAACTGACGGCATTAAATATCGGTCTTAGCATCCATGACAACGCCGACCACCAAGATAACGTACAACTTGAGCAGCTAGGATTATTTGATGTGCGTTCATTGCATCCGATTAATAGCGCAAAAAAAGGTATTTCATGGGGTGGCGATATTGGCTTACAGCGAGTCTTTGATGGTATCAAGGGTACTAGCAGTAGCAACAAAGATGACCGCAGCGATATACACGATCATTTGGTCGCAAATATCAGCGGTGAATTTGGTAAAAGCGTGGCGATCGGTAGCGCTGCCCCAGACACAGGCGATATGCCCGCCAATATTTGCTATGGCTTGGGCACTATGGCAGCGCAGTTCGGTAAAGGCTTATATCACGGTTATCGTGCTGGGATTGGCGTCAATGTCGGGTGCAATGCAGAATTGCGACCAAATTGGCGCGCGATATCGGAATTAACACTGCCTTTTTGGTTAAGTGGAGACAGCGATAATGAAAGCTATTGGCAGCCCAAACTCAGTATTGGTAGTCAATATGATATCAATCAAACCAATGCGATTCGGGTTACCGCTAGCCGTGAATGGCTGCCAAAGTCTGACATTATCGATAACGTTGATGAAGTTGCGCTAAAATGGCTACACTATTTTGAATAATCTACGCCTAGCCAATTTTGTGCTACGCCAAGCCAAAATGGCGTAACAATGCCATGCCGATGGCTAGACTAAACATGGAAAACACGGTGGTAAATCCTAAAATATTAGCCGCTAATATTTCATTGCCCCCCATGCTGCGAGCCATCACATAACTGGCAGCAGCAACAGGCGATGTTATCATAATAAACATCACGCCCATTTGTATCGGTGATAATTGCATCAATACACCCACCACGACCGCGGTGATAGGTGCCACCACAATTCGACCGATGCTAGCTTGCATAGACACGCCTGTCATATTGAGCATCGACTTGATATCGAGTGTCGCGCCTGCACAAATCAAAGCCAACGGTAACGCTACCGCTGCCAATAACTCGCCTGTTTTGATGATAAATTCAGGCGGCATCGGCAGCTGCAATAACTTATAAGCAAACGCTGATACCAATGCGATAATTAACGGATTTTGTCCGATTTTTTTGGTCATGGTGATGGCTTTTTTAACCACGCCTTGGCTGCTGTTATCATTTCTGCTTAGGCTAATCACAGACAACACATTATACACAATGGTTAAAAGACCCATATAAACCGCACCGATACTGACGCCTTGGCTACCATAGGCGTTAGTCACAGTCGCCAACCCCATAATCGCCATGTTACTGCGAAAGACGCCTTGTACAAACACACCTTTATCGCGGGTGTCTTTGACAAAAAAATAGGCAAATAGCTCACCGAGAAAAAACAGTCCAAAAGTGACCATAAATCCCGATTTAATCAAATCGACCTGGTCAGCAAAATGAACGTCACTTTTTAAAATACTAAAAAACAGCAAACATGGCAGGCAATAGTTAAAAACCATATCAGAGGCGATTTCAACAAACGACTGGTTGATGGTTTGTTTTTTTTGCATCATCACCCCCAATAACATCAGCAAGATATTGGGCAAGGTAATTTTTAGTGCAAAGAGAAAGGCAGCTAGCATAATAATTTTTTTGAGTAGAAAATAAAAAAGTCCCAAGTTTGGCACATACCAATACCATGGGACTTATGTAGCATGGTCTAAAGTTAAGAGCTTAGCACTTCACGCGCTTTTTTGCTTTTTTTAATCATCATAGCCAAAAGCTGTACCGCAGCTGGCGTGACGCCGCTAATGCGACTGGCTTGGGCAAGCGTCGTTGGGCGTACTTTTTCAAGTTTTTGCACGATTTCATTGGAAAGCCCAGAGATATCATGATAAGTAAAATCGTCTGGAATGAGCGTGTGCTCAAGTTTTTTCATCTGACCGATTTCAACTTGCTGACGATCGATATAACCGGCGTATTTGACACCAATTTCGATTTGCTCACCCACTTCGGCAGACACGGGCGATTGGGTCAATTCGCTAATATCATCAAATGACACGTTCGGACGTTTTAACAAATCAAGCGCGTTATTTTCTTTGGTCAATACTTCGCCGGTTTTATCGATAAATGATTGACCCAGCGTATTAGTAGGCGTTGCCCAAAGTGAGCGTAAACGTGCGGTTTCTTGCTCAATCGCTGTCATTTTATCGCTATACACTTGCCAGCGCGCATCGTCCACCAGTCCTAAGTCGCGCCCAATTTCTGTTAGGCGTTGATCGGCATTGTCTTCACGCAGCAGTAGACGGTATTCGGCACGACTGGTAAACATACGGTACGGCTCTTTGGTACCATGGGTGATGAGATCATCGACCAACACACCAATATAGGCTTGGTCGCGGCGCGGTGTCCAAGCATCCAGTCCTTGGGTACGACGGGCGGCATTTAACCCAGCTAAAATACCTTGCGCAGCGGCTTCTTCATACCCTGTCGTTCCATTGATTTGACCGGCAAAAAACAGGTTATCAATCGATTTGGTTTCAAGGCTTGGTTTAAGATTTTGTGGGTCAAAATAATCGTATTCAATTGCGTAGCCAGGACGCAAGATGTGCGCGTTTTCTAGCCCTTTCATCGAGCGTACCAAAGCCAACTGAATATCAAATGGTAAACTGGTTGAAATCCCATTGGGATAAAGCTCATGGGTGGTCAACCCTTCAGGCTCAATAAAAATCTGATGGCTGTCTTTATCAGCAAACCGATGAATTTTATCTTCAATCGATGGGCAATAACGGGGACCAATGCCTTCAATCACCCCTGAATACATGGGCGAGCGATCCAGTCCGCTGCGGATAATGTCATGGGTGCGTTCATTGGTATGGGTGATATAGCAGTTGATTTGGCGCGGATGCATGGACACATCGCCCAAATACGACATGACGGGCAGTGGTGTATCCCCTGGCTGCACGGTCATGACACTAAAATCTACCGTACGCGCATCAATGCGTGGGGGCGTGCCTGTTTTGAGACGTCCAACGGGCAGCTTGAGTTCACGCAATCTATCCGCCAAACGGATAGAAGGCGGATCGCCTGCACGTCCACCTTTGTGGTTTTCTAGTCCAATATGAATAGTGCCGCCTAAAAAAGTGCCAGAGGTCAACACCACTGCGCCACAAGCAAACTCAATCCCTGATTGGGTAACCACGGCTACGGCTTTGCCGTTTTCAACCAAAATATCATCCGCCGCTTGTTGGAAAATATCCAAGTTTGGCTGATTCTCTAAGGTATGGCGAATCGCCGCTTTATATAAAATACGGTCCGCTTGCGCACGTGTGGCACGGACAGCAGCGCCTTTACGGCTATTTAACACACGAAACTGAATCCCTGCTTTGTCCGTGGCAAGCGCCATAGCGCCACCCAACGCATCGACTTCACGCACCAAATGCGACTTGCCAATCCCGCCAATCGCAGGATTACAGCTCATCTGTCCCAAGGTTTCAATATTATGCGTCAATAACAGCGTCTGCTGACCCATGCGCGCAGCAGCTAGCGCCGCTTCTGTGCCAGCATGACCGCCACCAATCACAATTACGTCGTAGATTTTAGGGTATTTCATCGTGTCACCCATCATTCGCTTGTCAATAAAAACTGACAATTATACCATGCTTAAACGGCTATCGATTATTTTTTTATCAATGCCAATCATTGAGCGTTTAGCGTGATACTTTGCTTCAACAATCACCAACGACATGAAGAAAAATCCAACTCATAAAAAAATCCAAGTCATTCGGCTTGGATTTTGATTGATTCACGGATTTATAGTTATTGTGAATCGATTTGGCTATCGCGGATGATTAATAACTCATCTTTTAAACTTGTTACTTTAAGTTCGTTGGCATCATTAAACACTTGAATGTTAGCGCCTTTGCTATCTTTATAATCTTTATGACGACGAAAGTTGTGCTCAATTTCAAAACGAACCACGGTCTCAAGCAATGATTGCAATTCTGCCAACGTATAATGTTCCCATTGAATTTCAAGATGTGGGGCTAATTTACCTGTAATCATACGAACTTTATTATCAATTTTGACGACTTTGGTGGTCATGCTGATGCTCCAATATCTTTATTAGTAATTATGAGTTTTATCAATAAATGCGACTGAATGAACTAGAGATTGCTTTAATGCTAACGGATTAACCGTCTTTTATCAAGCAAGATTCATAGACTGGGCAATCACCCCACCCCTATTTAAATGTCGATTGAATGAACTTGCCATACGCCTATCCAGCGACTGCTATAAATTGTCTGTTCACTAGTGTAACCAGTCATGTAATGAAAAAATAGGTGCGCTGAACGCTCTTGGAGCCCTAAAAACAGCCTTATCTTGATAAAATATTGGTATTACATTGTCAGCACTATAGCCTGGAATACCCATTACAGGTAACGGCTGAAAGCTTTTGGATGATAGCTTAACTGCATTGCCCGCCAAATTTGGCATTGCCATTTGGTGAAATAGCTTAGCGATTGCCGTATCAAGCTGGTTTCTCTGACTCGCTATGGATTGCTCAAACCAACCCTCATCTACTAAAATCAGCAAGGTATGACTGGTGATATTTTTTCTTGGGTTAACCAATTTTTCAAGCAGGGCATGACCAAATGGAAAAAAGGCAATGGTACGATGTTGAGCCAACCAATTTGTTCTATGCGTGACTAAAGCCGCGTGCCATTTAAAGGCTTGTAACTGTTCAAGCAATAGCCTATCTGAACTCACCACAATGCCGCCATTTTCATCAAATACGGTTAATGCATTACGCAGCGCTGTTCTGGCGTTATGAATACCATGTTGCAAAATATCTTTGGCATGGAGTTCGTTAAATACCGCTTTGGACTTCGGAAAATTCAGCCAAATTAAACCATTAAGCAAATCATGGTGATTGTCACGGGTTGGAATTTTCCCTGTGTTGGCAATAAAATTCTCATAAGCCTCACCCTCAGGCAGACACGCTTGCTCAACAAAGCGAATGGGTAATTTTTCAAAATTGGCTATACGGCTGGCGTTTACATGCTCATATCTATCCAAACCAGCATTCAAATTTTCAACAATATTGATAGCAGGGCCATGACTATGTGTTGCATGACTGCATGTTGCATGGCTGGGTTTTGCGTCAAGCTCCGGAAAATAAGGAAAGTAAGTCAAATAGTGATACCAAGGTTTATCAAAATCAATGAAGGCGTTGGTGGGATGAGTCGCTGACATAAATACAATCTGACAATATAAGAATAAGAAAAATAATCGTAGGCTGAACCAAAAATATTAGCACACTTTTGGTTAACCCTATGATAGATAATTACCACCTACCAATCATTACCACCCAATCATTACCACCCAATCATTACCAGCTAAGCATAGCTAATGGTTTAGATACTGTTGACTTCAATCCATAAGGCTATAGCGTTTTTTTGAATAGCATGCCTTGTATAACCTGTTTTGCATAATAAGCGATTTTTGGCACGATGTTGCAAAACATCATATAATAAGATACAGTCATTCAAATTTTACCACCCAGTAGAAGTAGAGTTATTACATGCATATTTTTCTAGCTCGCAACAATGTGCAAGCCGGCCCTTATACCCTTGAACAACTCAATCAAATGCTTGCGACAGGGCAAGTGTTACTCACTGATTTGATGTGGCATCAAGGGATGGATAACTGGAACACAGTCAATGCGATGACGGATGGGCAATTTTTTTACCGTCCAATGATTGATGAAAGCTTGTCAGTGGATACCCACCAACGTGAGCAGCCCACCGCTGATGAAGCAGATTATATTATTAACAACACGCCTAATCCTATATCGCCTTCTGAAGACGCTGAGAATGTTTGGGATCGGTATTCAGCGAATAACCCGCACAAATCCCCTAACCCTACCAAGGTCACATTGACCAAGAAACTTAGCTCAAACCAAGACATTGCCCATGCCAAAAAACAGTTAGACCTTGCCAGCATCGGTAGCCGTATCGCCGCAAAATTAGTAGATACCCTGCTTATGGTATTGGCGTCGTCGCCGCTGTTCATCTCCCTATATAACAGCCCAAATTTTGATAAATTGCTCAAATGGGCAGAAGCCGGACAAACCCGCTTGACGTCTGCGCAGCAGATGGAACTCATGTCAGCGTTACCTGAGCATATATTGTTGTTAACCAATATTTTGGTATGGGGCTTGATGATTGCGCAAGTCCTATTATTGATGCGCCGTGGTCAGACCATCGGTAAGATGATAATGGGTATACGTATTTTGGATCGCCAATCCAATGCCATTCCTGGATTTTTTAATTTAATCATTATGCGTGGGTTATTTACCACATTGGCTTACTCTTTATCGATTTTTGGTTTGGTTGTGTTAGTTATTGATTTGGTCATGATGCTTACCAGCAAAGAGCGATTAAGCCTACATGATAAAATCGCCAAAACTTATGTGGTGCGTGCCGATGACACCCAAACCACGCCCCTTGCGTTAAAACCTGACTAAAATGAATTAAAATCATCAAACCGTGTGGTATAACCATGCGGTTTTTTTATGGTCAATTGCCAACATGCCTCGCCACGCGCTAGGTATTTCACCTCAAAATGCGTGCGTTCACTATGATTGGGTACTTGGGTTTTCTCCACCGGTACTTGCCAAACCGTCTGTGCTTTATGCTCGGCTTCATCAATATAACTTTCAATATTACTGGCAAGTATAAGCTCGCCACCTGGTTTTAACCGAGACAGTAACCACTCAAAAAACGGCATGTTAAGCCAGCGTTGGTTGGGATTATGCGGCTCTGGATTGGGGTAAAGAATAAAAACCCCTGATAAACTTTGGGCAGGTACAGCATGGGTGACCCAAGCAATGGCATCGGCATGAATCGTGGTTAAATTAGACAACTTTGCTTGATTCGCCATTTTTTGCATGGCTTGATATTTTTCTGCGGTACGTTCAATCGCGATGAGATGGGCATTGGCATTATCGCTGGCAAAACTCAAGGCATGCTTGCCTTTCCCTGCACCGATTTCAAGAAAAATGGCGGGTTGCTGCCAAAATTTTGCGGCAAGTGGCCGAAAATCTCTAGGATGACGGATACGATCGGGTTGAAACGGTCTGGTAAATTGATGACTTAGCATGAACAGTCGCTTGATTCGCCCAAAAAAAAGGATTTATAGTATACTATGGCAAATAATCCGATACACCATTTTTCAGAATACCTTTTGTCTATGTCTAAAATCGAGCCAACCCCATCAAATGCACCTGTCAAAACTTACCCCTGTCCGCGCTGCGGCAAACCCACTGTTTGGGCAGACAACCCCACTAAGCCATTTTGCAGTGCGCGCTGTAAGCTCATTGACTTAGGCGCATGGGCGAATGAGGATTATAAAGTCGGTGCAGAAGACACCCCGTTTAGTGACGAATTAGACGCTTTTAAATAACGTAGATTTGATTGGTTAGTGATTGCGCTAGCTATGATTTGCTAACTATGATTAAAGGAATCCCCATGAGCTCTTATTTACTCCCCACTTATAAACGCCAGCCCATTAGCTTTGTCAAAGGTCAAGGTAGTTATCTTTATACCGCTGACGGAACGCCGTATTTGGATGCGTTGACAGGGATTGCTGTCTGTGGTTTGGGGCATTGTCATCCGCGTATCACTGCCGCGATTGCCGATCAAGCCGCAACGCTTGTGCATACCAGCAATCTTTTTGGTATTGATTGGCAAGAGCGCGCGGGTGAAAAGTTATGCCAAGTCGCAGGCATGGATAAAGTATTTTTTGCCAATAGCGGCGCCGAAGCCAACGAAGCGGCATTAAAAATGGCGCGACTGTTTGCATCAAATCGTGGGCAAACCCAAGCCAAAGTGATTGTGATGGAAAAATCGTTTCATGGACGCACCCTACTGACCGTATCCGCCACCGCAAATCCAATGGCTAGAGCTGGATTTTTTACCTTAGATGATGATTTTATTCGTGTGCCTTTTGGGGATATTGAAGCGATTAGCCAAGCGATTGCCGATAACGACAATGTTTGCGCTGTGATGCTTGAGCCTATCCAAGGTGAAAGTGGCGTCAATACCGCTGCCAATGGCTTTGATTTTTTAACCCAAGTTCGCAAAGTTTGCGATGACCATGACTTACTAATGATTTTAGATGAAGTGCAAACGGGCAATGGTCGGACGGGGCGATACTTTGCTTATCAATATTCATCCATCAAACCTGATATTTTGACCACAGCAAAAGGGTTGGGGAATGGTTTTCCTGTGGGTGCTTGCATGACTAGCGCAAAAGCCAATGATATTTTTAGCTATGGCTCGCACGGCTCAACGTATGGTGGTACGCCGCTTGCTTGCCGTGTGGTTAGCGAAGTGATTGATGTCATTGATGATGAGAATATGATGGCAACTACGCTAAGCAATAGCGCAGCATTGATAGAGCAAATCACCAGTGAGCTGGGTAGCCAAGGGGTTACTGTACGCGGAAAAGGCATGATGTTAGGGGTGGTGATGCCACAGGATCGCGGCATTGCATTTGATAGCTTGGTCGATAAAGCGCGTGACAATCATCATCTAATCATCAATGTGGCAGGCGGTAATGCCATCCGGTTATTGCCACCGCTTAACATGAGTGCCGATGAAACCGTCCAAATCGGTGAGCGCCTCATTCACCTTATCCAATCAGCCCTGTATTAGACTCACTCATCAGTGAGTCTTTTAATTTTAGAAGATAAGCTTGCTCAGCCAAAGATCGTTTGATGGCACCTTAATTGGCAAGCCCACTATTGGCAAAGAAGTTGGCAACCAATCATAGATTTGCCGATTAATGTCGCAAGCTTTTAATCGCCCATA